>JAJZAV010000059.1 GCA_021799255.1 Bacillota bacterium | reverse complement strand
AATCGAATCCGAGATGCGCTGAGCCTGTGACAATTGATGCGTGACCATGATGATGGTGGTGCCCAGATTTTCCCGAAATTCCAGGAGGGCATCCATCAAGGTGCGACTGAGTTCCGAATCGAGCGCTGACAACGGCTCGTCCAACAGCAACACTCGCGGGCGAGCAGCGGCTGCCCGGACGAGGACGGCGCGTTGAATGAGACCGCCCGAGAGTTGGTTTGGCTTGCGGCTTAGATAGGAGGAAAGCTGGAATCGCTCAATCCAGTCTCGAATGAAGGGGTCCATGCCGGTGGAACCGATTCCGTAGCGGATATTCTCCTCAACGCTCAGGTGAGGAAACAGCGTTGCTCCTTGTTCCACCAAGACGATGCCTCGTTTGTAGGCAGGTACATTGCGCGATTTGCCGTTGCCGACATCCAGCAGCACGCGTTCATCGACGGAGAGAAACGCTTTTTCGGAACCTTGCTCGAATCCCGCCATCACGTTCAATATGCTCGACTTTCCGGCACCCGAAGGGCCGAACAACGTGTAAATGCTTCCGGAATCTATC
This sequence comes from Bacillota bacterium, assembly GCA_021799255.1. Classification (GTDB taxonomy): domain Bacteria; phylum Bacillota; class Bacilli; order Alicyclobacillales; family Alicyclobacillaceae; genus JAJZAV01. Next base: position 15,585 of record JAJZAV010000059.1, on the reverse strand, counting down.
TTCATAGACACCGAGATGGAAAACGTGTGCCTCGGCAATTCACACTCGAATCTCAGCACGGCTCCACCTCCTCCACAGTAGAAGCGTCAGAGGGAGAGGCAAGGCCACCAGGAGTAACAATAGAGCCATTGGTAACGCGGTGGACAGACCTTGTTCCGACAGGGAAATCCAGATGCCGACGGGCAGGGTGTGGGGATAGTATGCGACGACGATGACGGCACCGAAAGCCCCTATCGCGCGGGCGAACGCCATTCCGAGTCCAACCACCAACCCCGGCCGCGCCAGCGGAAAGATTACCCTGTACATGGTCTTCAAAGGAGAAGCACCGAGGGATAGAGACGCTCGCTCAAACCTCCTGTCGATTTGGCTGAATGCCGCTTGAGACGTAAAAACATAGTACGGCAAGGACTCGTACAACTGCGCCAACACGATAGCCAGAGCCGTGTTGGTGGCGCTTGCGCCGAAGTGCGACAACCACTCTCCGATGAAACCGTAGGGCCCGTAAAAGTAGACTAACAACAAACCGATGACCAGAGGTGGCATCAAGAGCGGAATCAAGAACAAGATCTCAAAAACGCGCCATAGCATTCCTTTCCCACGAGAAAGAAACCACCCGGCAGGCGTCCCGAACAGAAGAATCAGGACCATGCTGACGGCGGTTGTCCAAAGCGACGTGAAAAGGGGCTGGGCCGCGTTGCGGCTCCATGTGATCCAAACGTCGCGAAGAGACAGATGCAAGAGCAGAGCGATGAACGGCAGGGTCAGAAACGCCGTGCACAGCAATGTAGTAAGGATGGCAATGCTAAATCCGAACCTTCCGTTCATGGTTTCCATCCATTCAGTTGCGACACGATGGAGGGTGGTATGCCGGACTTTTTACCCCACACGATGGGACCGTTGATGAGAAATCCATTTTCCTTGTATATCCTTCGGCCTTGGTTCGACAACAGAAAGGAGACAAACCGAATGGCCGACGCGCTGGCGTTGCCGGGCACCGTGGTCACGTACACTTCAATCGGGCTTCCGTGAACCGATTGGCCGCTCGAGAGCGACATGGTCGCCTTTGCGTACAGATTCTTGTCCGCAGGATCTCCGAAGTCGATGGTACTCGGCAATGGGATGTACGGCAGATGGCGTTGCACGGCTTCCGACAAATAGGCGCTCGACGCGTCCAACTGGCCTGACTGAAGGCGACTCAAAATGGATTCTTCGGCAAAGATCTGTTTCGCGTTATCGTTTGAACCGAGAATTCGGTGGGCCGCTGCCTTTGGCAATCCAAGCGCCTTCACCGCGAGGTGAACCATAAGAATGAAGGCCTGACCCTGCGGATCCGTGTCGGGATTGGTTCTCCCCAGATGAAAGTGAGGGTCTTGCATCAGCGTGAACAGGCCCTTCAGGGGCCGTTTGTGGTCCGCGATGGCCTTCAAAGTAGGTGCGTAAGGGCTGTTGGGCGAATACGCGACGACGAGCGGCGAACTTGCGAAGCCGATGGCCCAAGTCGGGGTGTGCTTTCCCATCTGCGAGAACGGGCCCGTCCCGATGCTCTCAAACACGCCAGGAGAGATCTCATCGCTTGCGATGAGATGAGCGACACCGTAGGCTCCGCCGCCGCGGCCCTGATATGCGATTCCCGTCGCTTTCTGGAATACCGGCGCTATCATCGTGTCGTTCACCAATTGCAAAGACCCTGCGTACGCGATGCTCACGGACTTCGTTCCCTTGCCTACAGAATTATGTACGGAGGAAGGAGTTCCGGTGTGGCTCGCGGAACATCCGGAAACCAACGAAAGCGGGAGCAAGGCGCAAAAGGCAGGAATCCATTTCCGTTTTGATGTCATAGATTCACCTCTTGGGATTGAAGCCATGCTGGCGCAAGTATAATTCCCCCGCCGAGGGGAAAGCAATATTTGCTTGACAAACCCGCAATGGATCACGATCCTTGATTATGGACGGTTTCAAACGTTGAGACAAACTTGCATGTCTCCGAAATCGTTTTCGTTATTTGTAATGAGTAGTTTTCTAGGTATTATGGTTTTTTCTATGAAGTACTACGCCGTGATGCACAGGAAGGAGACACATCATGAAATTCGGCTGCTTTGACGACACAAAACAGGAATACGTGATTACTACTCCAAAAACTCCTTATCCATGGATCAACTACCTTGGGTCGGAGCGCTTTTTCGGACTCATATCTAACACTTCGGGAGGATACGCGTTTTACCGCGACGCACGCCTGCGGAGAGTGACTCGCTATCGCTATAACAACGTCCCGATGGACAACGGTGGGCGTTACTTTTACTTATATGATGACGGCGACTTCTGGACCCCCGGATGGATGCCCGTGAAGCGGGACCTGGACTTCTACGAGTGCCGCCACGGACTCGGATATACGTCGATTACCGGATCGAGAAGCGGAATTAGGGTCAATCAACTCGCCTTCGTTCCGTTAGGATTCGATGGAGAGGTTCATCGCGTTAGCGTAAAGAACGAATCGAGGCATGACAAATCCATTAAGCTCTTCTCCTTCGTCGAGTTCGCTCTGTGGGAAGCGAACGACGATATGACGAACTTCCAGCGCAACTTCAGCACCGGCGAAGTGGAGATTAAGGATTCGGCCATTTATCACAAGACAGAGTACCGCGAGCGCCGCAATCATTACGCCTTCTTCTCCGTGAACCGTGTCATCGCTGGATTCGACACGGACAGGGAGACCTTCCTCGGACTTTACAACAACTTCGATAATCCCGACGTCGTGTCTGCCGGGGCCGCCAAGAATTCGGTGGCGAGCGGGTGGTCTCCCATTGCAAGTCATCAAATTGACCTCACGCTAGCCCCTGGCGAAGAGGTGCGCATGAACTTCGTCCTTGGATACGTGGAAAACGAGGAAGATCAGAAATGGGAAGCACCGGGGGTTATCAACAAGGCGCCGGCCCTAGCGATGATGAAGCAGTTTGAGACGGATGAGCAAGTGGAAGCGGCGCTTTCGAAGCTCGCTGCCTACTGGGACAATGTGTTGTCGAAGTATCAGGTTCAGACCGGTGACGAGAAGTTGAATCGAATGGTGAACATCTGGAATCCGTACCAGTGCATGGTCACCTTTAACATGTCGAGATCCGCGTCTTACTTCGAGTCGGGTATCGGACGGGGCATGGGATTCCGAGATTCCAACCAGGATCTGCTAGGCTTCGTTCACCAGATTCCGAAACGTGCGCGCGAGCGGATCCTCGACATCGCGTCGACGCAGTTTCCGGACGGTTCCGCGTATCACCAGTACCAACCGCTCACGAAAAAGGGCAACAGCGACATCGGCAGCGGCTTTAATGACGATCCGCTGTGGCTGATCCTCGGGACCTCCGCGTACATCAAGGAGACCGGCGACTTCGAGATTCTCGACGAACAGGTCCCGTTTGATTCGGATGAGAGCAACAAGGCCCCCTTGTTTGAACACTTGAAGCGCAGCTTTGACCACGTGCTGTCTCACCGCGGTCCGCACGGATTGCCCCTCATCGGACGCGCCGACTGGAACGACTGCCTCAATCTCAATTGCTTTTCGAAGACGCCGGGCGAGTCGTTCCAAACCACCGAGAACTTGGCGGGGGGCGTCGCGGAGTCTGTGTTTATCGCCGGGCTTTTTGTCTACGTGGCCCCCGATTACAGCGAATTGTGCAGAAGGCGCGGATTGAAGGATGAGGCCGAGCGAGCTCGCCTGGCCATGAAGGATATGGAAAAGGCGACCTTGGAATACGGCTACGACGGAGCATGGTTCCTGCGAGCGTACGACTACTACGGGGACAAAGTCGGGAGCCACGAAAACGAGGAAGGCCAGATCTTCATTGAACCCCAGGGCATGTGCGTGATGGCCGGCATCGGCGTCGAAGAAGGGCTCGCGAAAGAGGCTCTCGACTCCACGGCAGAACGGCTCGATACCGAGTACGGAGTCATGCTGCAGCAGCCCGCGTATTCGAAATACTACCTCAACCTCGGAGAGATCTCCTCGTACCCCCCGGGATATAAGGAGAACGCCGGCATCTTCTGCCACAATAACCCTTGGATCATGATGGCGGAAGCCGTCATTGGCCGTGGGGACAGGGCCTTTGAACTGTACCGTAAAATCGCACCCGCGTACCTCGAGGACATGAGCGAGATTCATCGAACGGAACCTTACGTGTACGCACAGATGGTGGCCGGAAAGGACGCCGTGCGCCACGGCGAGGCGAAGAACTCCTGGCTGACCGGTACCGCAGCATGGAACTACGTCGCCATTACCCAAGCCATCTTAGGCATTCAACCTGGTTTCGATGGCCTGCACGTGAATCCGTGCATCCCCAAAGGCTGGGACCAAATCACCATTACCAGAGCGTACCGCGATGCCGTGTATGAGATCCACGTGAGCAATCCGAATCATGTTTGCCGCGGAGTGAAGAGCGTCACCGTCGATGGCAAAGCCATTTCTGGAACACAGCTTCCGGTCTTCGCGGACAACCAAAAGCATGCGGTAGAAGTGGTTTTGGGATAATCCGAGCTGAAAATACAAGCGCACCGTGGGGACTCCAGTCCTCCGTGGTGCGCTTTATGGTCTTCCCACAAACCGGATCCAACCAACTGAAAGGCTCAGATTGGCTTCTTGCCAAACTGCCGGAAGATGTCCTCGTAAAGCAATTTGCCCGCTAAAATGTGCCCGGCTCGATTCGGGTGATTCGGGTCTGCAACGTATGGAGCAATCGTCTGGTGATGCTGAACCAAATAATTCTTCATTTGATCGAACACATTAAACGCGTACACCCCAGGTTGATGGTCCTGTTTCACCAGATTCATTTCATCCGTCGTGTACGCCTGCTCCTGCTTCGGGAACTTTGTATACGTTGCTAGCGTGACCGGGGGAGTCACGATGAAGACTTTTGCGTTGGCACTTAGGCTTTCGTTGATTTCCCTCTGCAGATATTTGTTAAATTGCGGCATCGGCGTGTTGGGTAGGGCATCGTTCAGCAGTCCCCACGAGATGACGACGATGTTTGGCTTGATGGTGGCGAGCCATGTCGACATGTCGCCCTTGTACAGCGTTGCCAACTGAGTGCTGTTCGCCCCGTAGATGGCCTTGTCAACGTACTGATAATTTGCGTCCGTGGTCTTGGATAAAGCCTGAAAAGCGCGTTGCAGGTATCCATCGTTCGTCGGGTCCTTCTCACCAAGGGCGATGGACCCCCCGATGAAGAGGACCCGCAAGACTGGGCGTTGGGCCGTGACCCCCGGATTGGAGGTCGGGGTGGTGTGGGATGCATTGAATCTCCCACGAACCGCGAGAGCGCCGAAGATAAGAACAACAACGATCAGTATAAGGGCACCAACACCCTGACGGGACTGGCGCCTCCGTTTGCGACGATTGTTCGAGTGCGGGCGCTTGCCTCGATGTGTGGAGCGTGAAGACATGTAACAACCTCCTGTGACCATTTTGCAAGAAACCACGAAGGTTGTCCAATCGCCATTTTACATAATAGGAACAATATGCACGGTGTCCGCGGCATTTTTGTGACCGTTTTGCTTGTCAAGCCGCCGTTTTCCAAATGTTAGAATGCCTCACATTTTCTTTATGGACGCCAATAGTGGTTCATTGCCTTTTCAAGCGCGACGGGCGGCACAAAGCCATCGTGATGCCACAGGATGGTCGCATTCGAACTGGTGAGCGTAATCCAGCTTAAATCCTGCACATGGTAAGCGTCGGCGACCTCTCCGTTGGCGTCGTACGCGATGGGGAACGAGAGCTTCGGCAAGGTGTTCAGCACGCGGCCCAAGGCGGCTTTGTTCGGTTCTGTCGGTCCCACGTCAATGGCGACGACGGGCGGGTGGCCTGGCTCCTTGGCGAACTCGTCTAATTGTAGCAATTCTTTCCGGATCCCCGACTGCCAGCTGGCCAGGAACACCAAAACCCGCGACGTACCAGCACCGACGCTCACTTTGCTTCCATTTGCGGATCCGTACACCGGCAGCGCAATCGGCTCATGATTCGTCACCGTCGATGCCTGATAACTCAGCGGTGGAAGCGTCGACGTGGAATCCGGCAACAATTGGACCACCTCGTGGGCGAGTACGGAAGCCTGAAGATTTTCCGTCGCGTATTGCATGGTGCTCAGGTACAACTTCTGCTCGCGTCCCTTGCTGTCGATGACATACAACGCGGGCGTGTGATCAATCTGTCCCTTCACAATCTGCGAGTAAATCGAGTATTTCTTCCACACCGACGCTAACTGGGCTGTGGATCCGGTGAAGAAGTCCCACTTGCCAGCCATGCCGTGATCCTTCGTATAGTTCATGACATCGGACAGGCTTGTCGCGGTGGGATTCGCGTTGACGGCGACGAGTTGAACCCTCTGTCTGTCCGTTGGGCTTAGCATTTTGACGGCGTCCAGCATCGCGTTGCTTGTCAGCGGGCAAATGGTCGTGCACTCGCTGTCGATGAAGGCAAGGACCACGACTTTGCCGCGAAACTGCGACAAGGACATCCGCTGTCCCAACTGGTTCACCAGACTGAAGTTCGGCGCCGGTTTCCCGTCTAGGTTTGTTCCCGGGTCAACGGGGCTCTGCGCAAGGACCGCTGCCTGATTCGCGGCTTGTATTGCCCGATCCCTGGCGTTGCGCCAGGAGAGGGCGACTCCGGACACGGCTATCATGGCCGTCGTAAGAAGGACCGGACCCACCCACGCTTTCCAGTTGAAGCCTGGCGCGTTATCCGGATGCGCGTTCACGTTCGTGTTCATGCGAATCCCCCATTTCTCACGAATACCAAACTAGCTCGTTCTGCGCCATGAAGGACTTCGTGCCGACGGCTACAAACGGAATGACGGAGCCGATGGCCATGATGATTCCGCCAAGTTGCTGATCGAAGAGCGGGCCTACTCCAGGGATGATCCGAGGCGCCGTGACGTAAAACGAGTACCACGGATGATTCGCCACGATTAAGAGAACTACGATGGGCATCATCAGGTTGTAGTTATACAGCAGGTACAGAAGCCGTTTGCCCGATGAGAGCGGTTCCAACCCAGTGAAACGGCTGATGATGGGCAACCACATGAAGAACGCGATAACGAAAAAGACGGTATGTTCGAACAAGTGAAAAGTTTCGTTGATTAACGCGTAATTGTAAATAGCCGGCAAGTGAAATCCGGTGTAGACGATGTTGAACACGGCGCCAGCGACGGTTGGATGTGCCCACACGGTTATGACTTTGCGGCTGGGAGCAAACTTAAGCAATGGTTGAAACATCCAGTCAGGGATGCCAAAGATGATGAGCGGCGTCATCAGCATGATCTCCAACTGATGTTGCACCATGTGAGCCGAAAACAGATAATTATCCGACAGGTAGTCCAAAGGACCCGCGAAGCTGAAATACATCACCCACATGCCGATAAGAAACGTCACGATGGTTTTCTTGGGAACCGGACGGTAACCCGTGAATCGCTTCCTCCACGGTCCAATCGTCGCCATCAGGTAAAGAAACTGAATGATGAGCGAGACGCCGAGAATTTCAGGCTGCCATAAGTCCATCGGGTTGGCGTTGGCAAGCGCGCTCAGCAAAACTACCTCTCCCCTCGACCTCTATTCAAACGCTAGAATAAAATGGATGTAAAAATATTGCTTCATTTACCTGTACGTAAACTTAAAATTTTCTCTATAATCCATACTAGAACTCATTGCTGTAAAACGTCAAACGAAATTGGGGGAATAAAGTGAATGTTACCTGTAAAGATCAAATTCGATTCGATACCGTTTGCCGTTGCCGTCGCGGTGATCTTGATGATAGGAGCTCTGATGTTCCCGATGCGCACGTCGCTTGGGCAGGGAATTGGGGAATTTGTTGTGACCGGCTGGCGCGGAGTGTACGATCCGGTGTCGCAATCCTACCACCTGCGCATCGAATACGCCGACGGGACATATCACGAGACCGCCATGAAACCGTTATCTCTGAATCTCTTTACGAAGCACGTAGACCGAGAAACGTGGACTACGCCGCTGGACGATACCGCGGCGCTATCGGCCGCCTACCAAAAGGATCCGCAGGGCCTTGAAAAGGCGCTTGGCACCTACCACAACGTTCCGGGCTTCATGACGCCGTTCGCACAGGCCCCTGTTGCGTACAGTGTTTCCTTTTTGAAGGCCCTGGCTGCCAAGAACATCAACCTGGGTAAATTTGGAGGTCCGGATCTGCCGCCGTCAGCCATTGCCACAAGGTCGCTCTCGAAATACAACCTGCAAATTGACACGCTTTCGGACGCCAACACACTTTCTCAATGTCGCCCAGGAGAAACGCCTCCAGAGTGGGCGAGATTTGGGCTGAAGGCGCCTGCGAAGGCCTAGCAACGCACGAGATCACTGGCATCGTCTGGCGGGGTTGGTTGCTAGCTTTGTGAAAGGGTGATTGTGTGCTGTTACTGCTGCACTTGTCTTACATTGCTCTATGCTTGGGTTCCGTGTTCGGAGCGGTGTTGTTCATGGGATTCACATTTCACTTGGAGATCCGTTATCCGCTTGCCATCGTGATGATCCACCTTGCGGTCGTTCTCACGTCCTTCGTCCTGTTTAGCATCTGGATGTTTGATGTTCTAAGTGGGCACACCGGCGGGATTCTTGTGTCGCACGCGTTTTCGCTCGCCGCCTACGCGGTTTTCGCCATCACACTCGGATCTGGCCTCTTCTTCTTTTTGCGCTATGATGCCCGACGCAAGCAGATGCGGGTGACAATGGTCGGCGCACACATCGTACTGGCGTGCCTGACGTTCATTGCTGTGTCGAGCTTGCTCGGGATGGTGATTGTCCCCGTGCCGCCAAATTCCGAGCACGTGACGGGCCGATGGGCTATCCTGCACCGAGTTGAAACGGTGCGGGCCCGATCTCACCACGAGTCTCTCACTCATACTCCTTCCAGTGAGAAAGGGTGACGGACAGTATATTCGCCATGACTAGAATTCACCAGTGATCGTCGACCAGTTCATAAAGTTCTAAGATTTTCGTTAGGTTTTTCTCATAAAACTTTGATTTAAACTTGATCTTCGTCCGCGAAAGAGTAAAATCGCATTCGTAACCTGTATTATTCTAAATTTTTTGTTAAGGCAGAACAGGGGATGATGAATGGGGGTCCGAATGCGGAAAGGTAAGGCTCTTCGCAAGATTGTAGTGGAATTGCTCTGAAAAGTTTCGGCAGTACGGCAATTGAAATGATGTTTCGCAGCACCGTAACTCGGGAGAAGTGAATCATTGTAATCAGCAGTACTCGGGAGATTGTGTACCAGAAGGTTATGAAAGCGATTTAGAAAGAATTTGCCTTTTGGCTTGTTTCTCACTCTTTTATTCGGCTAGGAGAGCGAGTGATCCCATGCGCTTATCGAGATGGATGTTACTGACGCCCTTGGTGGCAGGTACCGTCGCCGTGGCGACGGGATGTGGAAGTACTCCCAGCCTGGGCTCGGGCTTCATGTCTGTGAATTCAGCGACCAAGACGGTGACATTCAAAGTCGTCGCAGGGTACACCACCACGAATGACTACCTGAACTACGATGGTTACGCGAACGGAAACATGACCATCACGGTACCGGTGGGTTACCACGTGAAGCTGGATTACTACAACAACGGAGGCGTGCCGGCGGATCTTGGCATCTACAACAATCAAGATCAGCTGGCGTTTAGTGGGGCCGGTGATTCGATTCAGAATATCAACCTAAACCCACAGCCGGGCATTCCACCAGGTGGATCTGAAACGATTAGCTTTACCCCGACGCAAGCGGGTACGTTCAAGATGGCGAACTATGAAAATCGGTTCCCTACCATGCACCCTAGATACCATGATGTTGGCATGTGGGATGTGTTCAAGGTGGTCCAAAGCGGATCGCCTAGCATCGGACCAACGTCGTAAGAGGGGGGAGAATGATGTCAGACCAGCAGAACAATTTGCCCGCAAACCCTGAGGTGCCGGACTGGAGTCGAAGGCAATTTCTCATCGGGGCGGGTGGCATTACCGTCGTGGCGCTCGGGGCGTTGTTCGCCAAGTCCCCAATCGCCGCCGCGGCGCGCGCAATCACGGGGACGCCCGTCAGCCAAGGGCTCACGAAGGTCTACGCGGGTGACTTCTACTACATCCCCAACCACATGACATGGCGAGTCGGTGACAACATCAGCTTGTTGTTCACCAACGAAAGCCCGAATCGTTTCCATGAGATGATGATTGGCCAAGGGTTTGACACGACTCCGAGCCTCACGGGGGAAGTGAAGACCCAGTTTCACACGGACTTCTGGGACGGAGTGCACGTGACTGTCGCAGACGCTTCTTCCGTCGACAACCTGGCGACCAACTTGGCCATCGTCAAATGCGACGTGAATCCGCATCCTTGGCTGATTACGGCGCCTGGAAACGGGAATTTCAGTCCGACGCTGATGCCGGGTGGGCACATCTTGCTGAATTTCACGGTGCCGAACAAGCCCGGTGTGTGGCAGTACGCATGTTTCGTGCAAGGATTTGTGCACTATCGAGCGGGCATGCGCGGAACCATCAATATTTTGCCAGCGTGAGTGGCGCTCTAAGTCCTAAGGGAACGAGTTCTTTCACATGCGACGGACGTTAGGGGTGAAAATGAGTGCGCGACAAAGCTTTGTTTTTCGTGTTGTGGTTGATATTCAGCGCCATCTGCGAGTGGCTGGCATCGCTCATTGGGCCGCACTTCTATTTTTACGTGGCTTCCGTGCAGGCGCAGGAAGGTCAGAACGCCGCCGCGTTCATTTTGTACATGGCGGTGCCAATCTTCGTGTTCGTCGTGATGATGCTCCTGTTCGCGCTGTTTCGGTTTCGTGCGCGGGACGACAGCATCCAGCCGGCAAAGTCGCAAATCAAGATCAACAAGGCCTACGTGGGAACGTGGCTGGGCCTGAGCCTTGTCTTTAACCTGTTCCTGTTTGTTCATCCGACGGCTTCGGCGGCGCAGGCGTATTTCAACGAGAGCATGGCTTACAACAAGAGCCCGAAGACGCTGATTGTGGACGTCGTTGCCCGGCAGTGGGAGTGGCGGTTTAGTTATCCGCAATACGGACTGACTCAAACGGTTGATGCAAACGGCAATGATTTTCTAGAACTGCCCGTGAATACACCAGTCAAGTTTGTGCTCAACTCATACGACTACAATCACTACTACGATCCGCAGATTGACGTCATTCACAGTTTCTGGATTCCTGCGTTCGGGATGAAGATGGACGTCATACCCGGAGAAACGCGGACAGAGTATATTGAGCCGACGAAGATATCCTCCACGACGCAAAATCAAATGTTGCGCGTGCAATGCGCCGAAGTCTGCGGTCCCGGACACCCCTACATGGAGGCCAACATGGCAGTGGTCTCTCCCGCGAACTTCGCGAAGTGGGTGGCACAGCAGAAGAAATTGGAGGCGTAAAGCGGATGCTTGAACGGCTACAAGCCATCGCCTCGAGGTACAGGCGTGAAACGGAGGTATCGCAATGAGCACCGTACCCAACAATTTAGTCACTGGGGCGTCTGGACTACCGCTTCAGCCACGGCGTCGCATGATGGCACCTGTCCTTCGAGGCGTCATCTGGGCAGCCATAGGATTTCTAGCCCTCAACACCCTGGTATCTCAAGTGGATCCAGGACCGTTGCACAGCTATGTCAACCAGGTCTCCGTCGTATTCGGCTGGATGGGGGCGGTGATTGGTTGGGTATTTGGAGTAGGCGCATGGGACGCGGTCGTCAAGCCGGCCTTCGGGTATCCGCTTCGCTGGAAGGAAACGGTGGGTTGGCGTCGCTTCTTTGAGTACAGTACCGACCACAAGGTCATCGCGACTCAGTATATGGTCGCTTCCGGCAGCGGGTTCATCATCGCCGGAATCGCGGCGATGTTGATGAGGCTGCAGTTGATGGAAGACCACCTGTGGTTGTTTTCCGTGCCGCAGGACTACCTGGAGACTGTAGGAATTCACGGAACCATCATGATGTTCTCTCTGGCCACGGTATTCATGGTCGGCGGTCTCGGAAATTACTTGATTCCGATGATGGTGGGATCCAACAAGAGTGCCTTTCCTCGTTTGTCAGGACTTAGCGTCTGGTTTGTGCCTGCCGGGATTTTGACTGTGGCGTTCAGCCCGCTTCTCGGAGCGTGGACGACCGGATGGCGCGGGTATGAGCCGTTGGCGGCGAGCGATGGAAACGGCATCGTGTTTTACTACCTTGGCGTCTTCGCCCTCTTGTTGTCCTCCTTGTTTGTGGCGTTGAACCTGGTAGCCACCATCGTGTTCCGACGGGCGCCTGGACTAACGTGGAACCGCATCCCGATGTATGCGTGGGCGATGCTAGTCGTCAGCTTCCTCAACATCATCTGGATTCCGGAAATTATGATGGCGTTCGTTCTCGCTCTATTGGATAAGATTGTTCCTCTGCCCTTCTTCACGGCCGTAGGCAGTCCGCTGACGTACCTCGAGATGTTCTGGTTGTTCGGTCATCCCGAAGTGTACATTGTGGTGTTGCCTGCCCTGGGGATGTGGATGGAGATTATGCCAGTGATGTCGCGCAAGACCCTGTTTGGACGACAGTGGGGCATCATTGGTCTGATTTTCGTCATGCTGCTGAGCGGTCTGGTTTGGGCCCACCACATGTTCCCAACCATGTCCGACGTGGAGGTTCTGCCCTTCTCGTTCTTCACTGAGATGATCTCGATTCCGACAGGCTTCGCTTATATGGTGGTCATCGGAACTCTCTGGCAGAGCCGAATGAGGCTCAAGGCGCCATCGCTTTTGGTCCTAATGAGCATGTTCAACTTCCTCATCGGTGGTTTGACGGGCTTGTTCTTGGCCGATCCGATGGTCAACATGCAGATCCACGACACGTTCTTCGTCGTCGGACACTTCCATTACACGATTATCGGTGGCATGGTGTTCTCGGGATTTGCGGCGATGTACTATTATCTGCCCAAGTTCTCGGGGCGCATGTACAACGAAAAATGGGCTCAATTCGGAGCGTACTGGATGTTTCTGGCCTTCAACGCGACGTTTGCTCAGTTCTTCATCATCGGACTGCGCGGCATGAACCGTTGGGTGCCAGTGTATCCGCAGTACCTGCAGGCTCAGAACTTCGAAATATCGATTTTCGCCTTCCTGCTGGGATTGGGATTCGTCTACAACATCGTCTACATTCTTTGGGTCTGGGTCAAAGGACGGAAGGTCGAATCTCAGAATCCATGGAAGTCCAAGACGCTGGAGTGGTACGCAAACCCGAATCCAGAGGAAGACAATTTCAAGGAGATCCCAACCGTTCTGACGGGCTTCTACGACTATTCGGATGACTCTCATCCAATCGCGTGGGACCCTACAAGCTGACAGGGATGCCGCGTTGAAATCCCCTGATGGGAGCGTGATACGGATGCAATCCATGAACGGCGCTTCGAGCGATCCGGCCCTGTATCCAATGCAGGAGCCGCTCACCCGAGCGGACCTGATGAGACTGCGCGGCGGCCTGACTCTGTGGCTCCTAACGATGTCAGTGCCGTTGATGCTGCTGGTGGAAATGAGATTTATTCTCGTGGGAACTTACGTTTCTCCTCACGTGTATCAAGGTGTCGGCATTGCCGCGCTCATCGTGCTCATTGTGAGCGGACTTGTGATGTCCATGGCAAACCGAGCGGCGAAAAACGGAGACACAAAGTCTATTCTGACCAATACGTCGCTCACCATGTGGTTGGGATTCGCGGCTTGGGTTCTCATTGGGATCCAAGTAACCAATCGGACGATGCACTCCACGTCCCACTATGGGGAGACGTACCTTGTAACGGCTGGTCTAGTGGACTTCTACTTGACGTGCCTCTTAATCGCCGTGTTCGCAGTTCGTTCGCGGGTGAAGCGCCTAGCGGGTTCCCTGCAGAACTTTTGGGGAGTGCACGCCACTACCACAGTCTGGTGGTTCGGCGTCATCGCTTGGTTGGTGGTGTACTTGGAGATGTATATCATCTGACACCCGGTTTTGCGTTGCTTCGTGAATACGAGCAAAAGGAAGGAGTGAGCCGGAGTGCCAACAGAAAGCTTTTTCCCGAAACTTCCCATCATTGTTCCCACGACGCAGGGAATCGCGTTTTGGTGGGACATTGTTGGCTGGGTGTTCCAAATCGTGATCATGGTCACCATCATTTGGCTTGTGACCCGCTGGGCGTTGAACGTTGAAAAGGAAATCGGCGAGAGGGCAACTGTGAGAAAGTCTTCGTCGAATAGCTCAGTCAGGCGCAATCCCGGATCTTGACATGAGTACCAACGAAGCGCGACAGCTCAGAGTCGCGGTGGGGACGAGCGCTCGTCGTCACTTGGAGGAAATGGACAGGACGGTTGCCCGCGGGCACCGTCTCCTCCGCCTCGGTTTGTCGCTCTTGTGGATCATCGCCGGACTGTTGCAGATGGAACCGGACATGTTCACGACGGATTTCTACAAGTTCTATCCGTCGAATATCATGCCAAGTTACCTTCAGCAATTGGCGTCGGATCAGCCTTCGTGGCTCGGTGCAGTCATCCATTGGGGGAGCGTGGCGTGGGGGCACGCTCCCGTGATGTTCAACTGGTTTGTCATTGCGCTGCAGTGCGGGATAGGACTTTCGCTCGGGCTCGCCCGCAGTCGGCGATTCACCAGAGCCGTACTGATTTTGTCGATTGGCTGGAGCTGTGTGGTATGGGTGTTTGGGGAAGGGCTTGGCAACGTCGTCTCGTCCGACAATCCCGGATACCTGTCCGCCACTCCTGGCGCGGTTTTCCTATATTTAGTTGCGGCGGTTCTTCTTCTCTTGCCGTACGGATATTGGACGTCGGGACAGGTGTCGCGATGGATTCGTAGAGGCTTGGGAGTGGTGTGGTTGGCTTGGGCTGTTGTCCAAGCGGCGATTCCGAGCTATTGGAGTGGCACGACTTTGATGTCTGCCTATGCGAATGCCGGGGCTCTCTCGCAGCCCACGTGGATGTCTCAGCCGATTATCTCCTACAGCCTGTGGTTGGAACAGCATGCAGTGGCCGGAAACTTGATCCTATGCGTGATTATGGCCGGACTCGGTATCGCGAGTCTTAGCTTTGAGTGGAACCGTTTTGTGCTTGCGATTTCGCTTCTCTTCCTGTTTTGGACTTGGTGGTTTGTAGAGGACTTTGGGGCCGTATTCTCGGGATTGACCACGGATCTGAACATTGCACCGATTTTGGGCCTGATGGTCGTCTGTGGGTACCTGATGCGTCCTACCCGAAGGGAGTAGAAATGTATGTCTGTTCCCAGTGTTGATGCAACACAGGTGCAAAGAACCAAGAGGGCCGACAGCGTCTCCAATACGATTCGTGCGTATTTTGACTTGACGAAACCGCGCATCATGTTGTTGCTGTTGTTTACCGCGTATTGCGCGATGCTGGTTGGGGCGCGGGGTGTGCCGGACGCGAGAGTCACACTTTGGACACTCTTAGGATTAGCCATGTCGTGCGGCGGGTCTGCCTCGTTGAACATGTGGTATGATAGGGACATCGACGCGCTGATGAAGCGCACGTCAAGCAGGCCCGTGCCTGCTGGTCTTGTGCAAGCTCAGA
>JAJZAV010000334.1 GCA_021799255.1 Bacillota bacterium | reverse complement strand
ACGGATGTTGGCGCTCGTCAAATCCTGAGGATCCGCCTCGACGGAAGCGGTGAATTCGTGGAACGATCCCCTCACCGTCGCAATCATCATGTGCTTCACGGAAAACTCCAAACTGCTATGACTGACGTCCACGGCCCAATTTTGCTTTGCCACTGAACTCCCTCCCATTTCACTAACGATTTCATACCTACTATAAAATATAAAGGAGAGGAAGTAAAGTGGATAACACAAGAAATATTCGTTTTACTATGACTCCGGCGTCCACCTCTTGAACAGTAGGGACACATTGTGACCCCCGAATCCGAGCGAATTCGTCAGTGCGTACTCGACTTGTGCGTGGCGAGCGACGTTGGGCACATAGTCTAGATCACACTCCGGATCCGGGTTCTGGTAGTGAATGGTCGGCGGCAGAATGCCCGCGTACAAGGCCATCGCGGTGAATGCGGCTTCTGCCCCGCCCGCTGCCCCAAGCATATGGCCCGTCATCGATTTGGTCGAACTTACGGCCAACCGATACGCGTGGCTCCCGAACACGGTTTTGATGGCCGCGGTCTCAAACTTGTCGTTGTATTCGGTGCTTGTTCCGTGGGCATTGATGTAACCCACGTCTTCCGGCCGGATATCCGCCATTTGAATAGCGGCGGTCATGGCCCTGGCACATCCCGCTCCTTCGGGATCCGGAGCGGTAATGTGATGTGCGTCTCCCGATGTTCCGTACCCAACTAACTCCGCGTAGATGTTCGCACCCCGCCGTATGGCGTGATCCATCTCTTCCAGAATCACAATTCCGGAGCCCTCGGCGATGACAAATCCGTCCCGCAGGGCGTCGAATGGACGGCTCGCCTCATCCGGATTCGGGTTGGTTGACAACGCCTTCATGTTGTGAAAACCACTTAGTCCCATGTCCGTAATCGGCGCTTCGGATCCTCCCGATATCATGAGGTCGGCTTGACCGTTTTTGATGAAACCGTACGCTTCCCCGATGGAGTTCGCGCCCGACGCGCAAGCGGTCACGGTGCACCCGTTGGGTCCTTTGGCTCCCAGGTGAATCGCAATCTGCCCGGCCGCCATATCCGAGATCACCATGGGTACGAAAAAAGGGCTGACCCTTCGATACCCTTTCCTATCAAAATTGCGAACCTGCTCTTCGAAGGTCTCCATGCCTCCGATGCCGGAACCTATCCAAACGCCCATCCTTGTCGCATCCACGGCCTCGACTCGGACTCTTGCGTCCTTGATGGCCTCGAGGGAGGCACAAAGCGCGTACTGGACAAACCTGTCCATTCGGCGGGCATCCTTCGCATCGACGAAGCGGGACGCATCGAAGTCCCGGACCTCCCCGGCCACCTTGACGGGGAAGTCTTCTCCCAGGTCCCTTCTGGTCAAACGATTGACTCCCGAT
The DNA here is from genome assembly GCA_021799255.1 of Bacillota bacterium. GTDB lineage: Bacteria > Bacillota > Bacilli > Alicyclobacillales > Alicyclobacillaceae > JAJZAV01. The sequence goes on along the minus strand of JAJZAV010000334.1, from coordinate 1,465 downwards.
TTTCCATTCGTGATGTTCTGCCAAGCGGATGGAAAATCGCATCCTACTGGAGACACGATTCCTAGCCCAGTCACCACAACGCGTCGATTCTTGTCCGAGTTCATCTCACTATCCCCCATGCGCTACGTTCATCGGCACTTCATTATACCGTCCAAGGTGACCCAAAGGGCGAATCAATGGTACATTGAGGTTAATTTGAAAGAGTCGTTGTACATTCCGGCTTGGCGCGAGAGCGATGGATTCGCCTTATTTGCCACCGCCGCGTTTTGCAACACTATGCTCCCTATGAGTGTTTTTATGTTGGCTTTCAGGGAGTCACATACGGATTTGAAAGGGGCTTTGCATGAAACGATCAACCCGAACGGGTATCGCCGCCGTCATTTTGCTCCTTGCAGCAACCGGATCTGTGATTGCCCGTCACCCTATCCATGCGGCATCGCACACACATAAGCCTGTCGTTGCGAAAAAAAAGGCACCACAGTTTCTGCACGTCACGACAGCTAACACAGGCAATCTTTTGGTCGCAAAAGAAGGAATCGCTCTGACGCACGAGTCCGGCCACGTCATGGCTGTTGGAGGATACACGGGCGTGTACTCGACTTCCAGCGTCTTTGAGGTGTTCCCCTCCGTGAAGCAGACGGCGACCCTGCCGCAGCCAACCCATGACGCTGCGGCTGGCTACATTGACGGGAAACTGTATGTTTTCGGTGGAGGACAAGCTACGTCGTATCCATACATCGTTCGAGTCTCGGGCACCTCGTCAGCAAACGTGGAGAACATGGCCAGGCCGCTTAGCGATGCCGTTGCGGTCCCATACAGTTTCAAAGGACACCAAGGGCAAGTCGTCGTAGGCGGATACGATGGGAGTGTTTTCAACACCGTCGCTCGTTTTTACGAGGCCGTGCCTTCCGGACAACTCATCTCTCGCCCATTGTTCACCCTTAAAGTCGGCGTGCGCTATGCGGGCGTCATTGCCGTTGGCGAAGACATCTACGTGGCTGGCGGGCTTACGTCGAGCGGTGCACTTTCGAATGGCATTTACCGTTACTCGCCCGCCAAAGGACTCGTCCTCATCGGTCATCTCGCTCATCCATTGCAAAAGGCCGCTCTATTTTCATGGGGCGGGAATCTTGTTATCGCGGGCGGATACGACGCTAGCGGAGAAGCGCAGAACACCATCTGGGACATGAACCTCGCGACGGGAAAGTTGCGCAAAATAGGTACCCTTCCGATTTCATTGGCGGACATGGGGTATACGCAGATGGGGAACCATGGTTTCCTCGTAGGTGGTACGGGCGCTTCGGCGATGAATGCCCACATCTACGAATTAACCTTCAAATAACGTTCAAACAACCGTCGGCTGAGAACACGCGAACCCGCCCGGAAAGCTTCTGGGCGGGTTCGCTTTTGTGGGCGGTTTGAGGCAATTAGGATTACTTGGAAAATATCAAGTTGTCAATCTGCG
>JAJZAV010000058.1 GCA_021799255.1 Bacillota bacterium | reverse complement strand
CCGGCTTCCCGCAAATGCCGCAGGAGACCTCGGTCGGAGACATACTCTTCCCAGCAGCCGTAATTCCCACACTCGCATTGAGCTCCCATCGGATTGATGGTCATGTGTCCAAATTCGCCCGCAATGCCATCGTGCCCGCGATATAGTTTGCCGTCTATGATAATGCCAGCCCCAATTCCAATTCCGGCCGAAACGTAAACGAGATTTTTCTGTGCAGCTCCATGGCCAGAGTACTCGTTCCATGCTCCGCAATTGGCATCGTTGTCACAGAATACGGGAAGGGAGAATTCCTGAGATAATTCGTCAACCAAGTGCCATTCGCCTTTATACACATGGGGAAGGTAGTAGATTGTCCCGCTTCGAAAGTCCACCATTCCCGGAACCCCGATGCCGATACCAACGAGTCCGTACGTGCTCTTCGGGGCCGACTTCATCGCGAGATTGATTTGTTCAGAGATGACTCGAACCAAATCCGCGCGCTGGTCGGGTCCGTCCCTGTATAAGGATATAGGGGTTACCTCTCGATACGTGAACTCTCCTCGTATGTTACATACCACCGTCGTAATGTGAGATAGCTGCACGTCGACTCCAATTGCATACGCGGCATTCGCGTTGAATCGTATGAGAACGGGTTTCCTGCCGCCGCTCGAAGACCCGTATCCAATCTCAAGGACGAACTGCTCTCGAATCAGCTCGTCGACGATATTCGAAACGGTGGCCTTGTTCAATCCGGTCATCTGAGCGATGTCAATTCTTGAAGTCGTCCGGAGATCACGAATTAGCTTCAAAACTGTGGAGCGGTTCATACGGCGCATCGTGGACGCATCGACATTCGCATTCATGAAGGCCGGTCACTCCTCGAGAAAGAGATATCGAAACGTGTTGCAAAGGGTCATAGAATGAAATAGCATGATAGGCGACGATACAAAGAATGCGATTTTTTGTGAATCCTTGTGGATTCTACAGACCCCCTAAGTATACGCTGTCCCATGGACAATCTGAAGTGTGCCGAACAAGGAGGGCTTCGAATGTCGCTGTTTCGAAAACTGGTCATCCTGTTCGGGCTGCTTTCTTTGGTGATCCTGACCAGTACACTCGCCATCGTATATTCCGAAAGTACAAATACGATTGTGAAATTGTCAAAGCAGAAGGCCGTATCCATTATTGAAACCATAGATTCCGCACTCGAAAGCAATATTCCAGATTATCAATTCGAAGAGGTCTTGCTGCATCTTAAACAACAAGACCCTAATATTATGTCGTTTGATATCTATAAACTAAACGGATCGCTCTACGACATCGCTTCCACAAATCCTAACAATATCGGTAGTAAAGCAAGCCCGACCAGCGTGGTCGCGCTGACGAAGAATCAGACGGTCACCACCCTAAAGGGGACGACGATGGAAATCACGGCTCCAATTCTAGGGTATAAAAGGGTCGTGTACAGCGCCAACGTGAAATTTTCCATCGCCGATGATCTGAAATCCACCCGAACGCTACTCATCCGCGTCCTGCTCGTTGGGCTCTGCGCGCTGGTACTTGCGGTACTGGCCGCTTGGCTGTTCACGCGAGAGTTTCTTTCGAAACCCGTTCTTGCCGTAGTGTCGGCCGTGAATGACGTGGCGACGGGAAATCTCCAAACGAACCTCTCGAGTTCAGAGCGGCGCCGGGACGAGATTGGAACCCTGGCCCGGAGCTTTCAGCGGATGACTACCAATCTGCAACAACTCATGAGCAGAATGGCCGAGACCGCCGACGAGCTGAATCGTGACTTTGAACAGTTGGTGCGAAATGGCGATTACACGTCCCGTGGTGCGCTTCACGTGTCGGACGTCATCATGCACGTATCCAACTCCGCCGAACAGCAGGCGGAGAGGTTGCGCCAAGTACGACAGAGCCTCTCGTCAATACTTGCTGATATGGAGCGGAAAGGAAATGACAGGCAAGGGCAAATCGGCCTCTTAAGTGGAAACGGGCAATTACTCGAGATCATCCAATCCTGGATTGCATCGGTAGAGAGCGCCGTTTCGTCCGCTGACGAAATGAACCAAAGCCTAAAAGGCATTGCTTCTACCGCCGATGGTCAACTCGGAGCCATCTCGCAGGTGAACCTCACGGCGGCCAGGCTTAGCCAAATGGCGAGCGACCTTCGGACATTGATAGCGACCTTCGAAACTTGATGAGCGGTTGCTCAGTTAGCCCTTAACGGATCCGGCAAGCAGACCTCGAACGAAGTAACGCCCGAGTATCAAGTAGATGATAAGCGTAGGCAGCGACGCGATAAGGGTGCTGGACATCAGGACGTTCCACTGAATATGCTGACTTCCGGCGATGTTGACAATCGCAACGGTGACGGGCTGGTGCGGAGGTTCAGTCACGGTTACTCCAAACAGGAAATCGTTCCAAACCTGCGTGAATTCCCAGATTCCGGCCACAACAAAACCAGGGATAGAAAGTGGCAGGATGATATGTCGGTATACCCCCCAGTATCCGGTGCCGTCAATCTGAGCCGCTTCCACAAGGTCCGTTGGGATCTCCGCAAAAAAGTTCCTGAATATGAGGGTCATGATGGGGATTCCATACACAATGTGAACCAACGCGAGCCCTGGGATTGTGTTGAATAGGTGAATCGCATCGAGGACACGAAGCAATGGAATCAGGGTAATCTGATATGGGATGAACATGCCTAAAAGAATGAAGAAGTAGATCACATTGGAACCCCGAAACGTCCATTTGGAAAGGGCGTAGCCGTTCAGCGATCCGATTCCAGCCGACACGATGGTCGCAGACACGGCGAGGTACACGCTGTTGAGCATGTCGGGCGCCACCTGCTGCCACGCTTGGGACAATCCCGACAATCCGAAGGAATTGGGAAGCGACCACATCGTTGTCAAACTAACTGCAGAGTTTGATTTCAGCGATGTCACCACCAGAAGGTACACCGGGATGAGAAAAACGGCGCCTAAAACGCCCAACACAAAGTAGTTCAGGATTTGCATCACTAGGCGCGAGGCGTGTGTTCGATGTGCATGCACGACGAGACGAGTGGTCATTATGCCGCCTCCCGTCTGATGGTATAAATGAGATACGGGATGATGAAGATGAGCACGAGTATCAAAAGAACGGTGGCAATCGCCGCCCCTTGAGCGAATTCGTTCCCTTGGAATGTCGTGTCGAACATGTTGAGGGCCGGCAGATCCGTCACGAAGTTGGAACCCGGACCCGTCATGGCGTATATGAGGTCAAATACCTTGAGAGATGCAGCCATGAGCATGACGACGGCCGTCGTAGTGATGGGTCTCAAGTGGGGGAGAATGACCGACCAGAACGTGCGAAATGCACCAGCTCCATCGATGCGGGCGGCCTCCTTTATCTCCTCGGGAATGGCGCGAAGTCCGGCTAAGTAAAGCGCCATGGCGAATCCCGTCCATTGCCAAAGGCTAGCTATCAGTACTGCAACGAGGGCAAGTGGCAATCCCCCTTGGATATATCCGATGTTGAAGTTTGGAACTATCGCCGTCGATAGGTACCACTGGGGCAAATGGTGCACTCCCAGTGCTTTCAGAATGAGGTTGAGCCCCGTGGTTGGATTCAGGATCCAGTTCCATATCACACCGGTCGCGGCCGCGGAGATAGCCATCGGGTAAAGGAAAACGCTGCGCAATATCCCTTCGCCTTTGATCTTCTGATCAATCAGCAGCGCCAACAACATTCCTAAAACGAGGCATCCTACCATGTATCCCACGGTGAAAAACACCATGTTGCGCAGGTCCGATTGGAACCGGAAGGACTGAAAAACGGCGATGTAGTTGTTAAACCCGTTCCAGGACATGTTTTGAATGAAACTATTCCAGTTAGAGAATGATACGTATCCCGTCCAGAAGATAAAGTAGTAGACGAAAACCGCCAGGAGGATGATAGACGGAGTCAGAGTTACTAGTGACCACACTTTGTTTGGTGACAGCCTTCGGCGATGGCGTATCGCTTGGGTCGGCGGAGAGGAGATTGTTTGGTCAGTCTCCGGCAACACGCTCATGGAATCCTCTCCTATCTCGAGAGCAAGATCGGTGGCCGTAGGGCCGACCGATCTCGCATTCAACCTCTCATGTTCGTGCGAAAACTACGGCAAAGGATTGGTTTTAGCGGCGCTGGCAAGAGTGGATAAGAATTGGTTCACGTTCTTGTTGCTGGTGAAGACGCTCATCGCGTTTTCCAAGGCCGTGGTGAATCCGGGATTGAGTCCTCCTTGTCCGGGAACGAGGACCAGCGGATCCTTCTTGTACGACTTCATCGCATCCTTGCCATAGGCATCGTATGACTGCGGATTGGCGTCGAGACGCGGCGAAAAGGTTCCTTTCAACGGATTGAATTCTGTTTGTGCCTTGGCAGAACCCACAACCTTGAGGAAATTAATCGCGTTCGTCTTAGCCTTTCCGCTTAGTTTGGACGGCAGCCCAAACGCGTCGGATACTGCTGCAAATACACCCTTTGTGCCGGGAGTTGCGGCCCAACCGAACTGTTTCAGAGGTTTGAGTCCGGCGGTCGTCGTGAAGTAGCCCTGTGCCCAGTCACCCATCACGTTCATGGCTGCCTTGCCATCGGCCACCAGTCCATCAGCTTGGGCCCAGTGCAACGCTTCGTAGTCGGAGTTTACATACGTCATCATCTTGAGATAGTTTTTGGACGCCTCTACCACGCCTTTTGAGGTCCAGGACGCTTTGCCGTCCATTAGCTTGTTGTACTCCACTCGCCCGACCGTACCTAGCAGGACGTCGCTCCAGAGCAGCGTGGTTTCCCAATTCCCATGGTTGGCGAGCGCGAGCGGGGTGATCCCATGGCTTTTAAGTATGGCGGCATCCTTGAAGAAGGCCGCAAACGTAGACGGAGGGCTAAGTTTGTACTTCTTGAATATCGCGGTGTTGTACCAGAGCACGTTTGCCCTTTGCATGTCGATGGGCACCGCGTAGATGTTGCCTTTGACCGTCATCAGGTTGAGCAGAGACTTCGGAAATGCCTTGTACCATCCCTGGGACTTGTAGAGGAAGTTGAGCGGCGTCATGTCACCCGCCTGAATCCAAGACAGAAGCGATCCGTTGCCTACATGCACTTGGAACGTAGATGGGGGATTGCCCGCCTCCATCCGGCTTGCCAAGACGGCTTTCGCATTGGATCCAGCACCGCCTGCAACGGCATCATTCACGACTTTCTGGCCCTTGTGTTGGGCCTCGTAAATGTTGATGACCGTTTGCAGGGCTTTGCTGCTTGCCTTGCCGGTCCACCAACTAAATAGATCCACTTGTCCGGATGACGATCCGGCGGCATACGCGGACGTGAGCGCCGTGGCCGAGACGAGCGACAGGCTGATGAAACCGGTACCAAGCGAGGATGCAACCTTCCATTTATTCATGCGTTGACCCCTCTTTTCAATTAGTGATATGATGTGATTGGCTTATTAGATCCGTTAGTCTTTGTCTTTGAATCCGTCGTGTTTTGCCGCATTGGGGGCTTTCGCGGGCCCACTGGCTAAAACTTCATCGACGATGAACACCGTGTTTCCTAGTTTTGTTCAGGCATTGCTTGAGATTCTCAAGTGGCTATCCGAGAAGCAACTTGTTTCATAAGATTCAACAGCTGTCAGGCGCTCGGTGCAAAGCCCCCCCTTCTATGCAGTCCGGTTCAGTTCGGCAGCATCTTAGTTCACTTAAAAAACCAAGGTGAACTAGATTGACGAAAAAAACAAGGATCCATGACAATAGTGGACCAGGAACAGGGAAATATTTCGTTCTTGGTATATAAGATAAACTATGCCGACCTAATACGCAACCCCTTACATAAGAAAATGAGGGTATATTTCACTGGGATTTAACAATCGTGGATTTGGACGTTGGTACGCACGGATGGAGCGAGTGCCGTCCGAGATGAGTGTGCGTTGAGTGAACGTGGGTGGCTGAAATGGTGCGAGCGGGTGTTTGCGAGCGGGATCGAACCAGGCGCAATAGTACGGTGTAACCTTCTTAACGCATCGGGCAGTGGACGAAGGTCACGAATAAGACGGCGAAACCGCCTTAACCCGAGTCGCTCAGGCATCCTCGGGAGAGGCGTATCGAAATAGTACGGTGTAACCTTCTTAACGCATCGGGCAGTGGACGAAGGTCACGAATAAGACGGCGAAACCGCCTTAACCCGAGTCGCTCAGGCATCCTCCGGGGAGGCGTATCGAAGTAAGACGGTGTAACCCGCAAAGTGGGACTTCACGGTCGAATCGAGCGAAGTTGCGAACACCGCAAGCCACAGCGACTCAACGAGTTCATTCGCTACATCCTCCTGACGCTACAAGTTATCTTCCCAATGCGCCGCTGTTGGCACCTGGTCTGCGACGTGGGCGCAAACGCCCAGTATCGCGAGGGGCCCACAATGCCGAACGACGCGGGGGAACGGTTGCCGCGTCCCAACCCGCAGCCGCGGCCGCCGAAGTCAGCAACAAACAAACCATATCCCCGCCGTCCCGAAAAGAAGCCTCCTACCCAACTGCTACCGGGCCAAGTGCCTATCGAGGAATTCCACGACCGTTCGGTATACGCGCTGTTCGTTCTCCTTCTTCGTGAATCCGTGGCCTTCATCTTCTAGCACCATGTATTCCACTTCTCGGCCAAGCCCGCGCAACTTCTCGACGATTTGATCCGATTCCGCTTTGACCACGCGCGGATCGTTGGCCCCTTGGATGACGAGCATCGGCTTCGTCATCCCATCTAAATACGTGATGGGCGAGTCGGCCGTCATTTTTTCCTTGTCGCGTTCCGGATTCCCCACCCACGCATCCATCAACGGTTTCCAGAACTCGGGCACCGAGTTATAGAACGTGAACAGGTTGGACGGCCCGAAGATGTCTACTGCGGCCCGGAAGTAGTTCGCGTGACGCCCATGGAGTAGGAGAGTCATATAGCCGCCAAAGCTGCCGCCGAGTACGAACAGTTTGTCGGCTGCCGCCAGTCCGTTCTTGATGAGATATTCGATGCCAACCACAATGTCCTCGCGCGGCGCTCCGCCCCAATCCCGCTCGACGAGCTTGACGAATTCCGATCCGTATCCCGTGCTGCCGCGGTAGTTGGGTGAGAATATGCTGTAGCCTCGCGCCACTAAGAATTGGGACAGGGACCAGAAGTACTTCCTGTCGGCTGCCTGGGGTCCGCCGTGCGGCAGGATGATGGTGTGGCCGTTAGTCACCTCTGGCTTCGCTCGGAACAACATGGATTCGATTTCCATTCCGTCGAACGAGGGATAACGAATGGTCTCGGCGCGGACTAGGGTCGCCTTGTCGGCACCCATCACGCGAATGTTGCTGAGTTTCGTCCAGCGGCCATCCTGCTCGCGCCGGTACAGGTTTGCCGGTGTGTCCTCCTGCGTAAAGATGGCGTACAAGCGCCCACTATTGTGAAGCAACGTGCGAAACACGACGGCACCTGGAAATTCAATTGGATTGAACTTGGCGCTCTCGAGGCTTCCCAGATACAGTTCGTCTTCGACGCCGTGCTCGGCGACGCACACGATGAGGCCCTGCTCGTTGACTTGGACGCGGCCAATATCGCGACCTTCGAGTGCGAACAGTTTCTCATACGTGCCTGTTGTCAAGTCGTATTTCGCGAGATAGCTGTATGGAGACTGGTAGTTTGTAAGAAACACGAGGGTATTCGGTGTCACGAACCGGGTCGAGGTGGTCACTTGAACGGTCCCCACGTCGGGGATGAGTGGAGTCTCTTTTTCGCCTTGCACCAAGTACGTAATGACGTGCGTGTTGGAAAAGGCCTTCCCGTATGTAAACGCGGACTCATCGGGCGAGAGTGCGTCGAATTCAATCGTGCCCTCGGTACCCTCCGCAACGATGGTTTCTGTGCCAGACTCGATGTCGTGCCGGTAGATGTTCATGAACGTCTGGTTGTCCTTGTCGGACGAGTAGTAGATCCTCTTTCCATCCTTCGAGAGTGCACCGAACTCCACGCGCTTTCCCTCGGCCGTGCACACGGGCACCAATGCCCCCCCGTTCGGAGATATCGCGTAGATCTGGTGGTTCTCGTCTCCATCTTTGTCAAAGCCGACGAGAATGAACTCGTCTTGGGGATGAAACTTTACGAAGGAAGGCAGTTGATCCTGATGGGTCAGTGCGTAAGGAAAGGTATTTGGAAGATCCAGGCCCCACACGTTGAACTTCCCGCTCAAGTTCGTCGCAATTGCGATGCGGGATTCGTCGTGGTTCACGTCGAAGGTCCCAATGTTATAAGTTCTGTCGAACTCTTCGAGACCTGGTTGAGGGAATTGAATCATTGGCTGCAACCTCCTATTCGTCCTTTGAAATTGGGATTCCAATGAGTTAGACAAGCCTCCGTTCTCATTTATCCCGCTCTTCCGAGTCTAGCACACCGACCTCTTTAAGTGGTGTTGTTTGCGCACCGTTTCGGTTGACCTCCTCGCGCGTTCTTGCGCCGTGAGATGGTACAATTTTAGTGGCAACTAGAGGAATGATGGCGAAGTACCTATGTGGTGAGGGAGGAGAAGCGCATGCAGTATCGTCGATTAGGAACGAGCGGGCTCAAGGTCTCCGTTTTGGGACTCGGTACCAACACCTTCGGCGGCCGCGCCGACAAGGAGACGTCGATTCGCGTTTTGCACCACGCGATGCATCAAGGAATCAACTTCATCGATACGGCGAACGTGTATACGGAATCGAGATCGGAAGAAATTATCGGCGAGGCCGTGCAGGGCCGACGGCACGAGGTGCTCATTGCCACCAAGGTTGGGATTCGCAGGGGCGAGGGACCGAACGATGCCGGGGCTTCGCGCGCCCACATCCTGCACGAAGTGGAGAACAGCCTGCGCAGGCTGCGGACGGACTACATCGATCTATATCAGGTGCATCGGTTCGACAACGATACACCCCTCGAAGAAACGCTTTCGGCGCTCGATTCCCTTGTGCAATCGGGAAAAGTTCGCTACATAGGCGCGTCCAACTACGCCGCGTGGCAACTGATGAAGGCACTCTCCATCAGCGAGCGGCAGGGGATGGCGAAATTCGTCTCCATCCAGCCGGGTTATTCGCTGGCCGACCGGGGAATCGAGGCGGAACTTGTTCCCATGTGCGTGGATCAGGGAATTGGCATCATCCCGTATTTTCCTCTCGCTGGGGGCATTCTTACGGGGAAGTACGCAGGCGGGGTGACGCCTAAGGGATCAAGGCTAGAATCCAATCCGACGTTCGCCGAGCGAATGGATGAGAAGCGCATGGCACTGTCGGAGGCGGTGGTGCGCGTCGCCTCCTCCATAGGAACGACGGCGACGGCTCTCTCCATCGCGTGGCTGATGCATCGCCCTGCGGTCAGCACGGTCATCGCGGGGGTCACGCGAGAGGCGCAAGTGGACGACAACTTGCTTGCCGTCGATTTGTCGCTCAGCGGTGAGGTGATGAGGGAACTCGACGAGGTAAGCGAGGAATTCGTGCACTTGCCCGCGTTTGGGAGCCAACCGAAAAGGAAGTAGGCAGTTTGTCGGCTTAAAAGTAGGCAGCTTGTTGGCTTAAAAGCACGTAGGTGGTAATCAATTTCCGCGGTCGCCTACAACGCTCCATTACGGATCAACCCTTAGGCTACGCACACCCAATTTTGCGACAAGCCCACCCGTGATTCGGTCCGGGTAGGCTTGTTGCTGCGGCTGTCCATAGCGTCGACCTGTCTCGTAGGGCCGCGACTGGGCGAGGGTCGTTTTGCGCTGGCGCCAGGCGGAGGTCGACGCGCGTCCCGGAGGTGCACTTCATATCGGCACAAGGGACACAGACCCCACCCACTTTTGCCCACACGTATGGAACGGTATCACAGCCGACTGACGAGCACGAGCGCGAGCACCGAAGATAGCCCCGCGGCCACAATCATCGCAAGGCTTGCGAACGTGCCTTCCAGGGGACCGATGTCAAACGCCTTCGAAGTGCCGACTCCGTGCGCACTCATCCCCAGCAGCATGCCCTTGCCGACCGGGGATTTGATGCGCAAATGGCGGATGGTAAGCGGTCCGACGAAGATGCCGATGAGCGCCTTTATGATGACAAAGACGGCCGTAAGGGTGGGGATTCCGCCGACTTGACCGAATATGTCCATCGCGATTGGCGTCGTGACGGATCTCGGGGCCAGGCTCACTGCGAGGGTGTGATTGAGGCACGAGTGGGGTTAGCACTACGATTGGGAAGCGGCGGTAGAGTCGCTTGCAACCCCAATAAATAGCAATCGTTAGCACGAGTCCAAGCAACCCAATCATCATAAGGCACTCCTTTTCGATAGGATAGTCGATTCGTCACGCTTTGCTTTCCTGCGGCGCACCGCTCTGATTCTGCGCAACCATTGGAGTCTATCCGCGACGAACCCGGTGGTAGCCATTACAATGACCGTGCTTAGTCCAATGACGACGACGATGCGTAGTCCATCCATTCGCAAGAGATGCCCGTACTCGACGATTCCTACCGCGGGGGGGACGTAGAATAGAAGGAGATCGGCAATCAGCCAGGTGGCACCGAGTTCCACCCAGGATAGTTTCACGACTCCCAACTGCAGCAGCAAGAAAACAATGACGAGGCCAATCAAGCTTCCGGGTATATGAACGTGAACAAGGTGCGCGATGAGGCTCCCCAGTAGCGAAAAGCCCCAGAGTAACGCAATTTGAGCAATCATTCTTAGTAGTGTCATGAGGTCCTCCCCGGAAAAGACCCTGCGGTGCGAAGGTCAAATAGGCGTCTTTTATGAATCCGCATGTTTGCGAAGTCGCCGGCTCGCGTGTATTTTCATGGTAGTTCTCTAAAAATCGAGGGTCCAATATATAATTTAGATATCATTAAGATGCATCACGACTGAACGGGGCCGATGGACGATGGAAGTCAGGCATCTCCAGTACTTTGTCGTGGTCGCAGAGGAGCTACACTTTGGTCGCGCGGCCGCGCGGTTGCAGATGACGCAACCACCTTTAAGCCAGCAGATCCTCCAATTGGAGGAGGAGCTTGGCGTGAGGCTATTAGAGAGATCGAAGAGAAAAGTGGAGCTTACACATGCGGGACGTGTATTCTTGGAAGAGGCGAAGAAGGCGCTCGCTCAAATTCAACGTGCGGCGGACATGGCCCAGCGTGCCGACAGGGGTCAATCCGGGAGGCTTGCGGTGGGTTTCGTGGGGTCAGCCACGTATGATATTCTTCCAGAGGTCATCCGTGATTATATGGAGCGGTTTCCCAACGTGGACGTCGTCCTTAACGAGATGGGCACATCGCTTCAGATCACCGCTCTCATGAATCACCAGATTGACGTCGGCATCGTCCGGATGCCCGTCTCCCAGGAGGGGCTGTGCTTCGAGACGGTCCTACGTACCCCGTGCGTCGCTGCCGTTTCAAAAGAGCATCCGCTCTCTGCCAAGACTGAGATATCTCTCGCCGATCTCGCTGAGCAACCGTTCATTCTCCTATCGCGTGCGATATGGCCGGGCTTTCACGATGAAGTGGTGGGTTTATGCAGGCAAATAGGATTCAGTCCATCCATCCGGCAAGAGGCCACGGAGTTTCAAACCATCCTTGGGCTCGTCGCCGCCAACATCGGAATCAGCATCGTGCCGCAATCCGCCCACAACCTGCACATGCGAGGCGTTGTCTACTTGAACCTAAAACACCCGCCCATCGCGGAGATGGCCATGGCCTGGCGCGCGTGCGAAACATCTCCCATGGTGCGCGAGTTCCTTCGCGTCGCACGGCAGTTCCCTGACGAATATCCTGAAAAGTTTCGAAGAGGAGAAGACGGATGATTGTGAACGATGTCAATACAGACTCCCTGCCCGCGTCTCACGCAAAAACGAAGAAGCGCGGCATTCTGCTGTTTTTAGGAATCATTCTGATTGCGGCGAACCTTCGGCCCACCATTACGGGCGTCGGACCCCTCGTGGGCGACATCACGCACAGCACAGGTCTGTCCAACACCCTTGCCGGGCTCTTGACGACACTTCCTCTGCTCGCGTTTACGGTGTTTTCACCCATCGCACCCATCATTGCTAGGCGCATCGGGATGGAACGCGCGCTCTTCCTAAGCTTGGCGGGGTTAGTGGTGGGCACTTTGCTGAGAGTGGTGGGCGGAATTGCGGGATTGTTTCTTGGCATGTTCCTCGTGGGCGCCTGTGTGGCCATGGGAAACGTGTTGCTGCCTGCGCTGGTGAAGCGCGATTATCCAACTCAAATCGGTCTCATGACCGGAGTCTACACGACGGCCATGAGCGTGTTTGCGGCGTTGTCCTCCGGGATCAGCGTTCCGCTCGCGAATGTCCATGGATTTGGCTGGCGCGGATCGTTTGCAAGTTGGGCTGCCCTGTCCATCGTAGGCATGTTGGTCTGGCTGCCACAGCTACGCAGTCGTCACGTGCCCGTAAGAACGCTGAGGAGAGGGTTGTGGAAGTCCATCCTCGCGTGGCAAGTGACGATGTTCATGGGGTTGCAATCGTTCACGTTCTACGTGAGCGTCGCTTGGCTGCCTCAGTTGTTGCAGGATAGGGGAATGAGCACCATTGGATCCGGATGGATGCTGTCGTGGATGCAATTTGTAAGCCTGCCGGCATCCTTCCTCGTCCCGCTTGTCGCCGGCAAACGTAGGAGCCAGCGCGGGCTCGTCGCAGCGACAATCCTCGCGTTCCTGATTGGGTATGCCGGACTCTTGTGGGTGCCGCATAGTCTCACCCTCTTGTGGGTAACCCTAATTGGCATCGCGGGCGGGGCGAGCATCAGTTTGGCGCTCGCGTTTTTCGGCTTACGATCCCGCTCCTCCGACGTAGCCTCAAATCTCTCCGGAATGGCCCAGTCCATCGGCTATTTGCTCGCCGCGGCCGGCCCGATTTTCATCGGCTATCTTCACGACGTGACGAATGCATGGAACGCTCCGCTCATCGTGTTGCTCATCGTGAGTTTCCTCATGCTGTTGTCCGGCTTAGGAGCCGGCAAAGATGCGTACGTCGATGCGCCGTGAGAGCGTCCTTTCACCTTCTTAAGCTTTTGCCTGCCATTAGCCTTTGACCGCACCTTGCGTCAGGCCGCTCACAATCCATTTGCGGAACACGATGGTCAAGATGACGATGGGCAGGATGGCAACCACGCTGCCTGCGAAGATGGTGCCGTAAGGAACGCTGAACTGGCCGCTGAAGAGCGCGATGCCGACAGGAATCGTCCTCATGGAATCGCTCGAGTTGAACGTGAGCGCCATAAAGAACTCGGTCCATGCCGCGACAAACGTGAATACGGCCGCCGTGAACATCCCTGGGGTCGTGAGCGGCACGAAGATGCGTGCGTACGTCTGAAACACGCTGGCCCCGTCGATTTTCGCGGCCTCGTAGAGCGCCTTTGGAATCTGCAAGAAATAGTTGCGCATAATCCAGATGGCAAACGGCAGGTTAAACGCCGTGTACGGGATGATGAGCGCCTGGTAGCTGTTGAGCCATCCCACCTGGCGCAGCAACATGTACAAAGGCGACACGACGGAGATGGCTGGAAACATACTGATGATGAGCAGGGAGATCAGCATCGTCACCTTGCCTCGGATGGGCAGCCGCGCGATGGCGAATCCCGCCATGCTGGCGAACGCAAGCACAATCACGGTTGTCGTACACGCGACGACTACGCTGTTGCGAATGTAGATGCCGAAGTTGTCGTTCACGAACGCGTCGTGGTAATGCTGCAAAGTAAAGTGGTGCGGAAACAGGGACGGGGGATAGGCACCCAAGGAGAGATCTGGTTTGAACGATGTCACCACCATCCAGTAAAACGGCAACAGGATGATGACCAGAAAGAAGATCAGCACGACGAGTCCGAAAACCTTGCGCGCCCTGGATTGAACCACCTCACTCACCCTCCCCGTCGGTCACGATGGAACGGAATGCGGACAAGAAGATCAACGAAACAATCAAGACAATCACGACGCTGACCACGGCGATGCCAGATCCTGCGCCGAAGTCCGTATTGTTGAACATGACGCGATAGCCGAGGATGGCCAGCGATTGGGTCGAGTTTCCGGGACCGCCATTCGTCAGAACGAAGGGAAGATCAAACACCCCGAACGCCTGCAGAATGCGGAAGAGTCCGGCTAGGGCCAGGCTGCCGCGAAGCAGTGGCAACGTAACGTGCCAGAACGCCTTCCAGCCACCGGCGCCGTCGATGTACGCCGCCTCGTAGAGTTCGTTTGGAATCATCTGCAGCCCAGCCACCAAGATGATGACGACAAAGGGAGTCGTCTTCCAAATGTCCGCGACCATCATGGCAATGACGGCGGGTCCGGTGGAACTGAGTATGGCGATGGGTGAATGAATGATGTGAGCCAACTGCAGTAAATAGTTGAGCACGCCATAAACTCCGTTATAGATGTAGCTCCACATCTCCGCGGACACTGTGGTAATGAGCGCCCATGGAATGAGCATGATGACCACCGAGATATTCTTCAGGTACTTGACGCCCTGAATCGCGATGGCGATGGCCAAACCGAGTAGAAGTTCGGCTGCAACGGTTACCACCGAGTAATAGAACGTGAACCAAGCGCTGTTCCAAAAAACGGAACTGTGAAAAATGATGCTGTAGTTATGAAAATTGTTGAGCGTCATTTGAAACCCATTTTCGGTGAGGTTGATGTTATTGAAGCTCATCCAGACCGAATACAGGATGGGAAAAATGGTCACAAGCGCAATCACGATGATCCCCGGCGCGGCTAGTCCGTACCCCGCCCGTCTATCCGTGGCCAGGATGCTACGCCTTTTTTGATTCACCGCCTGAGGGGGCACGATGGGGGAGTTAGGAGTCGCTTGGTTCATCCTTGTTTCACCTCCGCGAGAGTCGAAGTCAGCGTGTCAAAATGTGGTCCCACGCGTGGGGGAGACTTGGGAAGGAACGCGAGTCGCGTGGTCTTGCGCGCAACCAGACGCGCAGCATGCGTGCAACTGCGTTCCTTCCGCCTGAAATCTCCTCCGTTTACTCTCGTTTCAACCATGAATCTAGCGATTGATGCGAGAAATCACGCTCTCAACCAGCGGGTTCTTACAGACCGCCGTTGTTCGCCGACTGAATCTGCTGCTGCATCTTCTTCAGCGCGGCTGGAATCGATTCTCCGCCAGCCAAAACCTGGTTCACGTTTGCGTAGATGGCCTGCGACACAGCCGCGTACTGCGGGCTGTTGCTCGGGCGGGAGACGAAGTGTATCTTGCTCGCGAGCGCCATGATTGGGCTAATCTTCTTGACCTCCGGATTGCGCTGCACGGACGCATTCGTCGGAATCTCGTTGTATTTCTCGGCGAGGATGGTCTGTGCCTTAGGGCTCGTCATGAACTCGATGAACTGTAGGTCTTGTTGCATGTGCTTCGTGTGCGGGTTCACGTAGAGGTCCCAACCACCGATGCAGCTGTACCCAGGCTGGTTCGCGGAGTAGCTCGGCAGTCTAACAACGCCGACGTTTCCTGCGACCTTGCTCTGCGACTTGTCGTTGGATACCGTCCAAGCGTAGGACCAGTTGCGAAGGAATGCGGACTGGCCGGCTGCAAACGCATTCATAGACTCCGCTTCTTCAAAGCCCGTGACCGACTTCGGGGTGACCCCAGTCGTGATAAAGTTCTTCATGGTCGTGAGAGCCTTCGCCGTCTGCGGAGAGTTGATGGCGATGCTGCCGTTCGCGTTGAACACTTTGCCACCCGCATCGGCCAAGTACTCCATGAAGTCACACGTCAATCCTTCATACGAATTGCCCTGCCAGACAAAGCCGTAACGGACGAGATGTTTCTTCTGCAGGATCTTGCTTTCCGATTCTACCTGTGCCCAGGTCTTTGGAACCGGCAAATGGGCCTTCTTTAAGAGGTCCTTGCGGTAGTACAGGAAGGCGGAGTCGACAAAGAACGGCGCCGCGTACACTTGGCCCTGGTATGACGCTCCGGCCACCAGACCGGGAGCGAAGCGCGAAAAGAAAGACTTCGGCAGTTCTTTGCTGATGGGAACAGCCAACTGATTGTGACCAAACTGAGCGGGCCAGATCACGTCGCCAAGGTAGACGTCGGGTGTTGTTGCTCCGCTCCCGATTTGGGTCGTCAACTGGGCCCTCGTCGTGTCTGTGCTCGGAGCCTCGTTCACGAGCTTCACGGTGATGTTTGGATGTTGTTTCTCGAACATGCTGATGAGGGTCGAACGCAGGGTCGTGTGCGTAATGGCACCGGCCTCCCAGACAATGGTGACCTTGGGAGCGGCGCTCGCGACGGGAGCCGTGAGCCCGGCGGTGGCAAGCAC
>JAJZAV010000057.1 GCA_021799255.1 Bacillota bacterium | reverse complement strand
CCTTGGACTTGCCCGACGTGCCACAAGCTCGTGATCCCGAACTCGACGGACTCGGGTCATAAGGTTTCGGGGATTGCGAAGGATCCGGTGATCGATCAATACAGCCGCTACTGGTCGGCCGATTGACTCATGCCGACTGACGCGCGGTGATTGACGCATGATGAGTGCCGCGACGTGACTGCCGCATCGTCAATGTCGAGTGGTCAATGTCGAGTGGTCAATGTCGAGTGGTCAATGTCGAGTGGTCAATGTCGAGTGGTCAATGTCGAGTGGTCAATGATTTCTGCAGGTTGCTTTTTGGTTTTTCATGATTCTATCGTTGGAGCAGGTTCCTCGGGATGGGGCAGCCTGCTTTTTCTTTTAGGCGTTAGGCGCACACGGGCCCGCGCGGGCCCGCAGCCATCTTGTCATCGTGGGGCAACGAGATGTCTATTCCCTAGAGGGGAGAAGACTGAATGTACCATCTGGTCGTCTCGAGGAATACGACTCCGATGATGAGTCCGATGACGAGGTGCACCGCCATCACCTTGCGCGAAGTGGTTTGTGGGCCACCCGGCCGGTGCACAATGAGAAATGTGTATACGATAGAGATGATGATCAGAAACGCGAATTTCAACAGAGTATGCATGCGGACACCATCACTTCTCCCTCAAGACGTGGTCAAGCTCTATTGTGCCATATTCCAGCATAACTTTCAGCTAGGGAGTCGCTAGAGAGGGCAGTTCGCATGACGTGTTCAAAACTTGTCGATTCCTATCAGGCCCACCGGGGGTCTGCGAATCGCCCGGCACCACCCCCTCAACCCCCGAAGCGGAAAGGCGTTGAGTCTCGTGAGTCCATCACCCCGTGACGACAAAACCGTTGCGTCACAGTGCGTCGCGTTGCATGTGGGAGTTTGGAATGAAGGCGACACTTACCAGAACGGTTCTCTCCTATACGACACCATCCTTAAAGAGTCCATGGCCTACGGCATCTCGGGGGCCACGGCCTGGAACAGCATCGAGGGCACGGCTCCCGGCGGGCGATTTAGAACCGTGGAGAGCGAAGTCTCCTCCAACAGCCTCCCGCTTTGGATCACGATGCTAGACAGTCCCTCGAGAATCTTGCAGTTTGCGAGAGTCGCGGTGGATAAGCTGGAGGGCAAGGGGATCGTCTGCACTGAACCCGTCGAGTGGCTCAGGATGCCCAACCGAGCATCCGCGGTAACCAAGATGACAATCACGCCGTCAAGCAGCACCTCGCCGTCAACCGGCGCGTCGCCTTCGAGCAGCGATCCTACGTTGGGTGGCCGTCCGTCGTCAGCCGGCAAGGCGTCCGAGCAGTATCACGAGGCCCGCCGCGGGCTGCACGTGCAGGCGTTCATGCTAGAGCGATCCAAAGTAGATGGCAAACCCGTCTACCAAGCGCTTGCCGAGCTCATGCGACACCATGAGGTCCTGTGGATCTCGACGGCACGGGGGCTCTCCGGATACGGCGAGGGCAGGAAAATGCGCGGACGCGGGTGGTTCGGCAAGCAGATGGACGTGCCGATAACCATGCACATCGTGGATGTCCGAGAAAAGCTGGAACCCCTTCTTCCCGAAGCGACCCGACTCGTTGGTGGGGAGGCCCTGCTCACGGTGACCGAAGTCGCTCTTCACAACTGAAGGCCAATTGCAACGCGGGTCTGGGCTGAAAATCGGCGGTCAAGTCGTACAATGGAGGCGACGGATTCGACGGTGCCGGTGCCGGTAAATCGGGCGGAGACGCGGCGCCGTCGGAGGATTGGAGTGATACGCCATCATTGTGGGTACTGGAATGGATGTTGTGCAGATGGATCGTATGGAGAAGGCGTGGAAACGGCACGCGGACAAGCTCTCGCGAAGGATCCTCTCGGATTATGAGGTTGAGTATAGCAAGGGTTTTCCGCCGAATCGCATGGTGGAGTTTCTTTCCGGACGATTCGCGGCCAAGGAAGCCATCGCGAAGGCCGTCGGCTGCGGCCTCGCGAACCTGCAAATGCCATGTGTCACGGTGGCCCTGGGGAACGCCGGCCTAAGGATCTTGTGGGAGCCGCCGACGAATGGCCTGACCAGCGCCACGCCAGCCAGCGACACGCCAGCCAGCGCCGGTGCCGTCACGCCGCCGTGGCCCGCGGACGCCGTTTGGCATGTGTCCATTTCGCATGCGGCTGGCTTGGCCGTGGCCATGGCGATTCTGGAGCGGGTGTGAAGGAACTGGTGGAAATAGCGTTGGGAGAGAAGGGGGAACCGATATGAGGCGACTCGTAACCGGACAAGAGATGAAAGCGTTGGACGAGCATACCATTAAAACTCTGAAAATCCCGGCCACCATTCTCATGGATCACGCTGGTCTCGCCGTAGCCAAGTCCGTGCAGAGATATCATCCGACGCACGTTTGCATCGCGTGTGGGCGCGGAAACAACGGTGGCGACGGCTGGGTCGCAGCGCGCTGGTTACGCCATTTTGGCGTGCCGACGGTGGAAGTGGTTTCAATCATCGAGGTGTCGCAGTTGCAAGGCGAGGCGCTGGCTGCTGCCGAGATGGCCATTGCGGCGGGGATCGGTTGGTCCCTTTTCGATCCCGCTCATCCCCTCCCCCCAGCCTCCATCTTCGTCGATGCCCTTCTTGGCACGGGCGTGACTCGCCCCGTCGAGGGGAAGTTCGCCCTCCTTATCGAGGCCCTCAATTCATCCGGAAGGCCCATCATCGCGGTCGACGTCCCCTCGGGCATTGACGCGGACACCGGTTCCGTTCTCGGCGTCGCGGTGCGCGCTGCGGAGACGGTGACGATGGGGTGCGAGAAGGTCGGCACCGCCGTGACGCCCGGCGCCATGTACGCGGGGGAGGTTCGCGTCGCGGACATCGGGATCGCGGTGGAAGTGCCAGGACAAGTGGAAGTGCCAGGACAAGTGGAAGTGCCAGGACAAGTGGATGTGCCAGGACAAGTGGAAGTGCCAGGACAAGTGGAAGTGCCAGGACAAGTGGAAGTGCCAGGACAAGTGGATGTGCCGGGACAGGTGGAAATGCCAGGGCCGGGTATCGCCGGAACGAGCACGGCGGGAACGGGCACCGCCGGTGCGCGAGGGGCCCTGGGCGTCGGGGGGGCGGGTGGAGTAGCGGACGATGGTGTGCGGAGGCCTGTCGCGCAGGCCGGCGCCATCACTCGGCAGGACGTCCAATCGTGGCTCCCGCGCCGGGATCCCCTTTCGCACAAGGGTACGTTTGGCCGCGTGGCCATTGCGATGGGGGACATGCGGGGCGCCGCCATCCTGGCCGCTTCCGGAGCCGCGCGCTCTGGCGCCGGGCTGGTCGTCGTGGCCACGCCGGATGCCGGGGAGTCGCAACACGGGTTGGAACCGGGGTGGGTGATAAGAGCGAGATCGAAAGAGGGGACAGAATCCGACGCGTGGCGGAGGGATTGTGCCACCATCGTTCTCGGACCGGGCCTCGGCTCCGACGGTGCGAAGCGCGGATGGCTAGTGGACATTTTGGAACACCAGGGCACCGGAGTCCTGGACGCCGATGCGCTGACGCACGGGTTGATGGGAGAGTGGTCGCGTGCGGCGGAGGAGGCATTGCTGCCGCCGAACCGTTACGTGCTCACGCCGCACCCGAAGGAGTGCGGGGCGCTGATTGGGCGATCCGCCGACGAAGTGCAGCAAAACCGCATCGAAGCGGCCATCCTGGCCGCGAAGAAGTTTCAATCCATCGTGGTGCTGAAGGGGTACAGATCTGTCATTGCGACCCCGGACGGCACGGTTCGCGTGAATCCGACCGGGAACGCGGCTTTGGCCACGGCGGGCACTGGGGACGTGCTGGCGGGGATGATAGGGGGACTCCTGGCTCAGGGCCTGTCGCCACTCGAGGCAGCCTGTGCCGGGGCGTATCTGCACGGCCGTGCTGGCGAAATCGCGGGCGAGAAATATGGCCTTGCGAGCGTAATTGCGTCGGATGTGGTCGAATGTATTTCCCGCGCAATTACCGAAGTTTCGACAAGCGACGACTGAGATTGCGCCATCGAAATGTGCGCGACCGAAGGTACATCTCAACAAAGATCGGAGAATTTTAAATGTATCGGCTCCTTCACAATGTAGCTCTGATTGGTTCGCCAATTAATCTACGGATTTGTGAAAAGGAGCCGGTTTGCATCAGGTTAGGTTTTTAGGTGCAAAGGTTTGTGTGGCGCTTTGCCGCACCGCTATTGCGATGGTTCCCCAGCGTCACGCCCACTTTACTCCCCGCAGAGGCGTTAACCGCGCGCCTTCCTTCGCTCGGGCGCGTTCATCGGTTCCCGAACAACCAACCGTCGAACCGCCCACCGTCGATCCCGCTGTCGGTCCATCGCGCCGCAACAACCTGAAATTCCTCTTGCCAAGCCACCTGCATGTACATATTGCTCGGACGGGCCGAATATCCATATAGCAATCCTGTCCTGAAAGCCGCGTTGCCTGCGCTTTCGACGTGCGCGTCATCGGGCTATAACGGCGTAAGAAGTGGGTGCCGGTTTCAGGAAGGAATGATAGTCAGAGCGAGGAAGGGCGAGGTGGAGTATGCGCAGGTTCACGGGAATGGCCCTGGTGGCGGGCGTGATTGTGGCCGTGGTGGCAGGGTGCGGGATTTTGCCCAACACCGAGAATATGTCAGCCAAACTGAAAACCGAGGCATCGACGCTGGAGCAGTCTAACTACGAGAGCACTGCGATGATGACCGTTCAGATGGACAACAGTTCCCAAAGTTACTACATTGAAACGGCGTATGAAGCTCACGATACCTATCGCATCAAGTTGGGGGACGCAAACGGGAAAGTCAACCAGATCATCGTGCGTAACCAGAATGGCATGTTTATCGTAAGCCCGAGTCTGAAGAAGGTGTTTCGGTTCAACGGGAACTGGGCGCAGAATCAGGGGCACATCTACTTGTACGATCAGATCCTGCAACAACTCGCGCAAGCGAAGAACCTGAAACCGACGAATAGTTCGAATTCCGGATACACGTTTGAAATTCCCGCCTCAACCGGGAATGACGTGGTGACCAAGGAGCAGGTGACCCTCACGAAGGACCTGCATCCGAAAACCGTCATCCTCTTCGATCAATCCGGAAAAGCCGTCGTCCGCATCGACTTCAAGACCTTTAAGACAAACGTGAAGTTCCAGCAAGTCGAGTTCGATCCGAATCATCTCGTCGGTCAAGACGCCGCAAAAGCGACTCTTGCGACCGTGGGAGGCAACGGGAGCCAAGCGGCGGGGACCGGGACTTCGCAGACTTCCGGCAACTCGGGTGCCGGCCTGTCGTCCCCAACCACTACGACGACCACGGATATGGGATATGTGGTGCCTTCCAAGATCTTCAACGACACCTTGTACAAGGACCTTCCGTCGCCAACAGGCCGACTTCTTCGGTACATGGGTCCTCATGATTTCGTGTTGACGGAAAGCGTTGCACAGCCTTCTCAGAACGCGTTCCAGTTTGCGCAGATGGTGGACTTGTTTGGCACGCCTGCTGTGTTCACGGACATCGGGAACGATAAGCAGCTCGTGTGGTTGAACAACGGAATGCAATTCATGCTGTCCAGCAAGCAGATGAACCTGAGTCAAATGGAGCAGGTTGCCATATCCACCATGGGGCAGGTGACCAAGTGATCTGAACCGTGGCACTTCCTTCGCCCATCTGCTATCATGAATCCATTCTGGGACAGTGACGGATTCATCGGATCGAATTTATGCCCGGATTGATGAGGGACCTTTCATGTATCGCGGTGCGTTCGCCATCGTAGACCTCGTAGCCATCCGGTCGAACGTGAGGCAGATTAAGAGCTTGCTTGGGTCACAGACCAGGTTGCTAGTTGCCGTTAAAGCGAACGCCTACGGACACGGCGCTGTGCAGGTTGCTCGTGCGGCCCTGGCGGCGGGGGCAACGGATCTCGGCGTAGCAAGCCTTGAAGAAGCCATCGAACTTAGGGCTGCGGGAATTCTCGCACCCATTCTCGTTCTGGGAGTAGTCGCCCCAGAAGCCGCTAGGGTGGCTGCAATGCACGATGTGAACCTCACGCTTTCGCCGGATTGGGGCTTTGTGGAACGCATGGCTCGGGACGGTTCCCTCCGGCCGGATTCGTTTGCAAGATTTCTCGGTATTACGGATGCGGACCATCCTCTAGGGCTACACCTCAAGTTGGACACGGGGATGTCAAGAATAGGGTTTCAGTCGGAGGACGACGTCCTGTGGTGGGCCCGTTTTCTCAAAGATTGCGAGAATGTCCAGGTCAACGGTCTGTTCACGCATCTGGCGAAAGCCGATGCTGCCGATCTCTCGTTCGCGAACAAACAGATTGACAGACTGCGAGAAGTGGAGCGGCTGCTTGAGGAAGAGCATCTGCGTCCGCCAATCGTGCACGCGGCCAACAGCGCGGCGGCAATGCTCGGGCCCGAATATCACTTCGATATGGTGCGGCTCGGAATCAGCGCATATGGGTATCCACCAAACCCGGAGTTCAAGGCGCCCGTTTCCTTGACGCCGGCTCTTCATTTGTACGGGTTTTTGACCCGGATTGCCACAATTTCGGCCGGGGAGACGGTTGGCTATGGAGGTACGTTTACCGCAACGCGCGAAACCCGCGTCGGAACGCTTCCCGTGGGTTATGGCGATGGGTATCCGCGGTGGTTGTCTAATCGTGGTTATGTCGTGATCCACGGGAAGAAGGCTTCGGTTCTGGGGCGGGTCTGCATGGATCAGGTGATGGTAGACGTGACCGACATCCCTGACGCGCGTGTGGGGGATTGTGCCTGTTTGTATGGTCGCTACGCTCCACCGTCCTGGACGGCTGCGGCGCTTTGGGGCAAACGGCCCGATTCGAACGGGACGACCAGCGACATGACCATCAGTGACGACACCGTCGACAATGGCGACATGAACGAGTGGCTCGTTCGGACGTTCGAGCAGCATGCCAACGGGAGGGAATGGTTGTCGCTCGACACTCTCGCCGCCATCGGAGAGACCATTTCGTACGAAATGATGTGCCAACTTTCCGCGAGAATTCCCCGATTGTACGCTGGAGACACCGAGAGCCTTTGACAGGCCATTTCGCGCATCGCTATAATATCTCTTGGGTGTTCGCCCGGTTGTTGGCAGGAGAAATCTCGTGACACCGGGTTACGCGTGTGAGCAATGGGTGTATAACGGAGGTGCCGCGCGTGTCGGAACTGCAACGTAAAGCGGCGAACGTTCCGGATTTCGATGAGGATGGAGTTGACAGCGTGGCAGAGGTATCCAGTAATAAAGACGTTCCTATCCGCGAATCAAGGTTGGCATACCTAGCCGCTTCGGCCAAAGCCGAGATTCTGTGTTGTATGCAGCGCGGATACGAAGAAATGGGCAGGATAAACCTGCGTATCGCTGCGGAATCGTTTCTCGTCGAACAGGAGGCTGGTGGTACGGTCGAGCGATTGGTGAGTGGGGTGTAAGCCGTTGAATGTGAAGCGTGGGGACATATTCTTTGCAGATTTGTCGCCCGTAGTGGGATCTGAACAGGGCGGATTTCGGCCCGTTTTGGTTCTTCAAAACGACATCGGCAATCGATTCAGCCCCACGGTCATTGTGGCCGCCATCACCGCCCAAATTCAAAAGGCCAAGCTGCCCACGCACGTCGAAGTTTCCGCTGCCAAGAACGGATTGGAGCGCGACTCCGTCATTCTCCTCGAACAGATCCGCACAATTGACAAGCAACGCCTCACCGACAAGATCACACATCTTGATGAGCCTACCATGAAGCTGGTGAACGATAGCCTGCTTATTAGCCTTGGGCTGGTAGAGTTTTGATATGTAAGAATTTGGAGTCCGCTTTGAGCTTTTGATGGCTTGACGCGTTGAACCCGCTTTGAACCTGCTTTGATCCCGCTTTAGGCATTAGGCACCATTTTGTGCATCCTCGTGTTACGCATCTTCACTATGATTGGGGGCCCTTCATTTTGAACGCCGTAGAACAGTCGCTCATTCGAGATCCTTCACTCGCCGAGGCGGGGAATCTAAAAATAGATTGGGTCTCGGCACACATGCCGCTCCTTAATCAACTACGGGAACGTTTCGAGAGGGAGAAACCCTTCGCGGGGAAGAAGGTCGCGATATGCCTTCACCTGGAAGCGAAGACTGCTTACTTGGCCCTAACCATTCAAGCCGGCGGAGCAGAGGTGGCCGTCGCCGCCAGTAACCCTTTGTCCACGCAGGATGACGTTGTGGCTGGGCTCGTGGACAGGGGAGTCACAGCGTTCGCGTGGCACGGTGCAACGGACGAAGAGTACCGGATGCACCTGAATCGATTGCTCGATTTCCATCCGGATGCCGTGATTGACGACGGTGGGGATCTCGTGTCCCTCTTGCATCGCGAGAGACCGGAGCAATGCAACGAGATCATCGGGGGTTGCGAGGAAACGACCACCGGCATCATCCGCCTCAAATCGATGGCCAACGAAGGCACTCTTCGCTTCCCGATGATGGCCGTGAACGATGCGTATTCGAAGTACCTGTTTGATAACCGGTACGGCACCGGGCAATCCGTGTGGGACGGGATCATGCGGACTACCAATCTCGTCGTGGCCGGCAAGGACGTCGTGGTGGTTGGCTACGGCTGGTGCGGCAAGGGTGTCGCCATGAGGGCGAAGGGACTCGGGGCGAGGGTGATTGTCTGCGAGATAAATCCCATCAAAGCGATGGAAGCCCACATGGATGGCTTCTCCGTGATGCCCATCGTAGAGGCCTCGAAGCAAGCCGACTTCATCGTCACCGTGACGGGCAACCGCGATTGTGTGACCAAGCCCGCGTTCGAGGTCATGAAGGACGGAGCGGTGCTGGCCAACGCGGGTCACTTCGACGTCGAGATCTCCAAGCCGGATCTGCGGTCCTTATCCACGTCGGTTCGGACCGTGCGACGCAACGTGGAGGAGTTCGTGATGGCAGACGGTCGCCGGATCTATCTGCTGGCCGACGGGAGGTTGGTGAATCTGGCTTCGGGGGATGGCCATCCGGTGGAAGTGATGGACATGACGTTCGCCATCCAGGCCCTCTCTCTTCTGCACGTGACCACGCACCCGTACGAGCCAGGTGTGCATACAATTCCCCGTGACCTAGATGATACCGTGGCCGACATGCGCCTTCGGAGTTGGGGAATCCAGATTGACGAATTGAGCGAAACACAACGCGCCTACCTCGACAGTTGGAGGTTGGATTGAACCAAGGCAAACCGTGCAGCACGCAGAACATGGAATCGCAAAAGGGTGATCGACTCCGAGGGTCCGCGCGCCGCGCGTCATAGTAGGTCCAACGCATCGGGATGGATAATTCATGGATAAAATCCATCGACGTGAATGGAGGATCGCGAATGCGCCCGCTTATTGGAATCACGGCCTCGAGACATCGGTTTGCGATGAAGATACCGGGTCCGTCCCTCTTAGGAGCTGTCCTAGCGGACGATTATGCCCACGGAATCGAGGCTGCCGGAGGAATTCCGGTGGTCTTGCCGTTTTTCGATACGGAGGAGGCGCTGTTGGCGGCGCTGGATAGGTTGGACGGATTCATCCTGAGCGGCGGAGACGATATCGATCCGCTCCTCTACCGTCAAGAGCCTCACGTCGGACTCGGGAGCGTCACGCCGGAACGAGATGACATCGAAATGCAGATTGTGAAGGTTGCCGTCGCGGCCGGGAAACCCCTCCTCGGGATCTGCCGCGGCATTCAAGCCATTAACGTCGCCCTCGGCGGCACCTTGTACCAGGACCTGCCGCGCGAATGGCAAGGGCGTATAGCCCACAGTCAGAAGGCGCCAAGGGCTCATCTGACTCACGTTGTCCATGTCGATCCCGACAGCCGCCTGCAATCCCTCCTCGATTGCCCATCTCCGCTACGCACGAATTCCTTTCACCACCAGTCCGTCAAGGACGTCGCCCCGGATCTTACGGCCGTGGCATGGGACGACGAGGGACTAGTGGAAGCAGTGGAGATGCCGGGCGACAGTTTTCTGGTGGGGGTGCAATGGCACCCGGAGAATCTGTGGCGCACCTCACCGGAGTTTCTTGGCCTGTTTCGCGGTCTGGTGGATGCCGCCCGCCGGTAGGGTTTGCGGCGGCGGGTAGGGTTTGCCGTCGCCGGCGGGTAGGCTTTGCCGCTGCGGGGGAGTCACGAAGGTGGCTGTGCACGCGGGGCCGGATGGGGAGGCGCGTCCGACAGGTGGACGCCAGGTGAACGCCATCCGGTCCGTCAGCGCTGCGGGCCGCCTTTCGGTCCTTCCTCCCCCCTTCCTCTCGCCAGGTTCTGAACCGTTGCACCGTCGTCCCCCAAACGTCCACCCCCTTGCATCTCCTCTCATGCGCACCCACTACAACGCGCACGAGAGGAGAGATGAGCCATGACAACCACGCCATTGTCTCGCCGATTGCAGTTACAGTTCCAGAGCGGCACCACCGCGACCGGACGGCCAAAAATCGCCAATCGCTACTTCCCGCACGTGTTGCCTTCCGCAGCTGACGCGGACGTGCTTGCCGTCGGACAAGCGTTAGCGCCCCTGTTCGCGGACTCGCTGTACCAGATTGCCGTCGTGGAACAGGACGCCATCTCGTAAGCCGACGGCGCGGCGCTCGCCCCAAAGCGATGGCCATAAAACGCCTCAGGCCTTGCAGGATTCCAGCGCCCCGGCTTCACGCCGTCACGTCTCCGGTGTGTCGACGTCCCAGGGTCCATAGGGCATATACGCTCTGAACGCTTGTCTCTCGACGCCTCGGAGGATCTCGCAATTCAGCATGACTTGGGAAAGGAGGGCAACTTATGGCCAGCAAAGTGGTTTTGCAACTCGGGTTTACTACGGATCAGGGGAAGTCCGTTCACTTCAACATCGCAAATCCCAAGCAGCCTGTGGATAGCACGGCGGTGGCGACGGCGCTCAGTACCATCGTGGCGAAGAACATCTTCGCGCTGCCGCAGGGAACCATCGCAAAGTCTACCGGAGCTATTCAAGTGTCGACCGACACGACTACCATCAGCTAACGGGTGCGTAGTGGAATGCGGGCGTGCGAACTCAACGTGCGCCCGCATTTTGTGCGCTCGCGACGCGACTTGACGGATGCGACTGCACCGCGCCAAGCCCAAACCAAACCAAACCAAACCAAACCAAACGATCCGCTTTCCAGAGCCCCACCGAGTGACCCCCAGTGACCTACTCCCCATCCCTCGACTCCTCAATGAGCCGCTTCAACTGTTCCCATAGTTCCTTGTCGGTCGGGGCGGTTAGCACGTCGCGCCTGTCCACGCGGGCAATCGTGTGGCGGACGCAGAGATCGCATTCGTCGATGCAACCCCACAGTCCCACTTGAATCTCCGGATATTCCCGCTCAAGCTTATCGAAAGCAAGGCGCCCCGCGTAATTGAGGTTTCGCCTGCAAAAGTCCACGCGTTTCATGGTTGGTTGCACTCACACCTGACTGTTGTCCCCGTGGGATCGGCCACATGGGTTCTATTCCCGCGGGGCATCGAATTCGGCCTGTCGTCCCTACCTTTTGTCCCTGGCTGTCATTCTCCCACTTGGAGGCCATCCTTGGCAACCGCGGCCCAGGCCTTAGCCGGTCCAGCCCAAGCCCAGGCTCAGGCTCACCCGGGGCCCTTACGCGCTCCGTCGGCCTCGGTAGAACGCGTAGACGATTGCTGCGAGAGCGACGCCGATGGTGACGTACACCATCGATCCCCTCGCCGCACCCAGCACCAGCTTCACGTTGTCTTCGAGAATGTAGCCAAGGGCAATCCAGGTGCCGCACCAGATGGTGGACCCGACGAGCGTGTATAGCAGAAAAGGGCCGAAACGCATGCGGGTGAGGCCGGCGACGTAGGAGCAAACGGATCGAACGCCTGGGAGAAATCGGCCGAGAATGAGCATCCAGGGACCATATTTGTGCATCAACTGGGTTGTCCTATTGAAACTTCGCGGGCTGAAACCCGCGAATCGAGCCACTCTGTAGTCGGCGATATGGCCGCGAACCGACGAAGCAATCATCCGGCTGCTGGCGTAAGCGGCAACGGCCCCCACCATGTAACCCAGCGTGCAAAATGCGAAAACGAGTGGCCACGCAAACTGTGATTTGGCCGCCGCGAACCCATAGAGGGCGAGGGCCGCGTCGCCCGGGAACGGCATGCCGCTTCCCTCGACGAACAACGCGATGACCATGCCTGGGTATCCGAGGCTAAACACGGCCTTGGCCAGATCTCCGAACCACGCCAACAAAGTCATCGCCTCCCGTTGTCTATGTGTACGAGCAATGGGGGGAGATCATGTCCACTCAATCACGGTGTAAAGATAGGCGATGATGGGGCAAACATGGCACAGAATTGGTATCATGTTCAGAGAAACGTCGCGTCGGAGGCGAAACATTGGACGGAACTATCGATGAATTTGCGCTCATAGATAGACTCGTGGGGCGTCTTCGGGATATGGACGGGGAGGACCCCGTGCTCATTGGAATCGGAGACGATGCCGCCGTCATACGGCACCCCGAGGGCATGGATCTGCTCGTGACCACGGACACCGTCGTCGAAAACATTCATTTCGCGAAGTCGACCATGGACTACCCAGACGTGGGGTACAAGGCCATCGCGGTATCCATCAGCGACATTGCCGCGATGGGAGGAAGGCCGCAGTCCGTTGTGCTGGCCTTCACGGTTCCCACCAGCTTGCCGATTGCGGCCCTGGAATCCATCTACGATGGGATAGACGAAGTGTGCCGCCGATACCAGTGCAGGGTCGTGGGAGGGAACCTCGCGCGCTGCGAAGGTCCCTTAACCATCACGAGTACGGTCACGGGTGTCGTGCCGCACCAAACGGCCGTTCTAAGATCCGGCGCAAAGCCCGGAGACGTCATCTTCGTGACGGGGGACGTCGGGTCATCGTCTGCGGGGCTAGCATTCCTTCAGGGGAACGTCCCGATGCCCGGCGATGATGCCGTGTTTCTGACCGTTCGCCATCGCAGACCCAACCCGCAGGTCTTCGCCGGAGAAGTCCTGCGCGAAGCGGGGGCCACGAGCCTGAACGACATCAGCGACGGACTGGCGAGTGAGCTGAACGAGATCGCAAAGGCGAGCCAAGTTCGGTTACGGGTGGAAGCGGACAGGCTGCCGATTGCTCCGGCGGTCAGAAACTTTGCCCGCAAGTCCGGCAAAGACTCGCTCTCCTTTGCCTGGTACGGTGGTGAGGACTATCAACTGGTGGGCACGGCTCCGAGCTTCGCGTTTGCGAGGGCGCTGGCGCGCTGTCAGAGTGCAGGTGTTCAACTCACGCAGATTGGCCGGGTTGAGTCCGGAGACGGGGTCGTCGCCGACGTGGATGGCCGACTCGAGGTCCTTTCGCCCGGTGGGTTCAACCACTTTCGCGATTGAAGCGACGGGAGGAGTTTTTCTTTGGAAGCGGACAAGGGCAGGGCCAAAAAGCACAAACCGCCCCGCGAAGAAGCGTACTTTGAAACCTCGTCCCCGGACGAGACGAGGCGGTTGGGCCAATCGTTGGGGCAGCATCTGAGGGCTCGGGACGTCGTGCTGCTCACGGGAGACCTAGGGTCTGGAAAGACCACGTTCTGCAAAGGGGTTGGACTCGGGGCCGACGTGGAGGACGAGATTACGAGTCCGACGTTCACGTTGATTGCCGAGTACGAGGGACGAATACCGCTGGCGCATATGGATCTATACCGTATAGCAGGCGACCCACGCAAACTTGATGAAATTGGCTGGGACGATTACGTCGAGGGAGAGTTCGCGGTTCTCGTCGAATGGCCGCTCACAGCGCTGGGAGGACTCGATGACGTCATGCACGTGCAGATTGAAAGGCCGTCCCTGATGCGGTTCCAATCGAGGCGGCTGCACGCTATCGCCGTGGGGACGAGAAGCACGGAGCTTTTGAAGGAGTGGGTGACGACTTGGGAGTCCTCGTGATGGACACGGCGACCGAGGTTTTGGCGGTGGGGTACGGGCGAATCTTGGTGGAGGCTGGCGAGGCCCTGGAGGCCCGCGAACGCGCCGTGCTAGACTTTTCTACGACGGCCATCGTTCCTCGCGCGCATTCCCGGTGGCTGCAGCCAGCCATTTCTCTTGCGTTGCAGGTGACCGGAGCGAAGCCTGGGGATGTGGAGATGGTGGGCGTGGGCGTCGGACCCGGAAGCTACACCGGAGTCCGGTTGGCGGTGAGCACGGCCAAAGCGCTGGCGACGACGCTGCACGTTCCGCTGGTCCCGATTCCAACGCCGCTCTCCCTCGCCGAAGCCGCAAGGGGGACCCATCGTGGCAAAGTCCTGACGATGGCCTTGCAGAATGCTCGTCGGCACCGCGCCTTTGGAGGATTGTTCCTGTTTGATGGGTCGCGTTGGCGGACCCTCTCGGGTATCGAGGTCCGGGAGACGTCCGACTGGGCGCGCGTGTGGAGGGACATCACTTCGCAGCCTGAGATGGAAAATATGCCCCTGCGGATAGTACATAACCTGGAAGAGCAGGACTGGCACAGGATGGCGGCGAATGGTCTAGCCGTGGCCAATTCTTCCGACGCATCCTTGGCAGGCGATGATGACGAAGCGTTGTCCGTGTACACTTTGCAGGAAATCAGTAGTCAACTTCCTGCCGCGATGCTTGGCCTCATGACAAACAGTGAGGTGAAACGCGTCGTCGGTGACGACATACATGCGGTGGTGCCCGAGTATGCGCTTTTGGTGGAGGCAGAATCGAGGCTTGCAGAAGGGAGCGGACGAGACGGTGGTACAGATTGAGGCTAATCCCAACCTATCGGGGGTCGTGTTTCGCCGTATGACGCTGTCCGACTTGGACCAGGTCATGTCCGTGGAACATCAGGCTTTCTCCGCTCCGTGGTCGAGGCAAGCGTTCATTTCGGAGTTGGTAGACAACCAATTGGCGAGGTACTACGTCGCCGAGTACCAGGGACAGATTATCGGATATGCGGGCATATGGCTGATTGTGGACGAAGGCCACGTGACGAACATCGCCGTGCATCCGGAGTATCGCGGGCTTCACCTAGGAGAATCTCTGTTGCTCACCCTGATGGGGTCGTGTCGGCAACATTCCATACGACGGATTACGCTTGAGGTGCGCGTGTCGAATCACGTCGCGAGGAATTTGTACGAGAAGTTCGGATTTACGAGCGTCGGCGTTCGCAAGGGGTACTATACGGACAATAACGAGGACGCCATCATCATGTGGGCAAACGTTCCGGCGAAGCCCGAGATCCCCCCTTCGACGAGAAGATAGACGCCGAGGTGGGGAACCATCGTCAAGTCAAGTCTTAGTGAAGGATGAAGGAAGGGCGGTAGACTTCTTTGAATATATTGGGAATTGAAACCAGCTGCGATGAGACTGCGGCGGCCATCGTTACCGACGGTCGCCGCATTGTTTCTAACATCGTGGCATCGCAAATCGAGATTCACAAGGCGTTTGGCGGCGTGGTTCCCGAGGTTGCATCGCGTCATCACGTCGAGTCGGTGACCCGGGTGGTGGACGAGGCGTTTCGGGCGGCCAAGATGTCGTGGGAAGACGTCGATGTCATCGCCGTGACGTGCGGACCGGGTCTGCTTGGAGCCTTGCTGGTGGGCCTCTCCGCGGCAAAGGGGTACGCTTTGGCGACGGGGTTGCCCCTTGTTGGCGTTCACCACATCGCCGGGCACGTCGCGGCGGCGATGCTTACCGACGAGGGTCACCTACCCGCCTTGGCGTTGGTGGTGTCGGGCGGACACACCGAGTTGCTTCGCATTAGCGAAGACTTTCGGTTTGCGCGACTCGGAGGAACCATCGACGACGCGGCTGGAGAGGCGTACGACAAGGTCGCGCGACTGTTGGGTCTCCCGTATCCCGGTGGACCCGAGGTGGACGCCCTCGCGGCGAAGGGGGATAAGGACGCATTCTCATTCCCGAAATCCCTCCTCGACGACCCCTCCTACAACTTCAGCTTTAGCGGTCTCAAGACCGCCGTGGCAAACACGTTGACCAAGAAGAGGAATGCGAGGGAGGACATCTCCGTCGCGGACGTTTGCGCCAGCTTTCAAAAGGCGGTGACCGAGGTTTTGGTGGAGAAGACCGCTCGCGCCGTGTTGGAGACGGGACTTCGAGACGTCGTGCTCGCCGGCGGTGTCGCCGCCAACAGCGGGCTTAGAGCGGCGCTCCTGGCTCGCGCGGATTCCGACGGGTTCCGCCTGCACATGCCTCCTTTAGCGTTGTGCACGGACAACGCGGCCATGATTGCGGCGGCTGGGTACTACGCCTTTCGGCGAGGAGCCGTGCATTCGTTGTCCTTGAACGCGTACGCGACGTTGTCGATGGACCGATGGCAGACGGATGCGCAGTTGTAGTGGGTGTTTTCGGCTGGGTCTACCCGCGGGAGAAATCCATCAGAGAAATCCACAGCCGCGTGGATAACCGTTTGGGAGTGGCTGTGGAAA
>JAJZAV010000056.1 GCA_021799255.1 Bacillota bacterium | reverse complement strand
TCGGGACACAGAGTCAAGAAACGACTGCTTATTCGCAGTGAGTTCCTCAATCTTTTCCTCCAGGAAACGCGTAAGCTTGGAAAGTTGCGCTTCCCGTTGCAGAATCCATGACGTTGCTTCGGACTTGTCGTACGGTGTGGCCAAAAGAACTTCGCGGCAGCGAGAAGAGGCTTCCTGTCGCTGAGCTGCGAATCTCCGGTTGGCGTACTCCTGCATAAGATTGGACAAGGAGAGAGTCGCGCTTTGTGCCGGATTCAATTCGTCTGCCAGCCGGCTCAGGGTCTCGCGCAGGTTGGCTATCCCTTCGTCGTTTGGAGTCCTCGTGCTGGTGTAAAAGATGCGGGTATAGACAACATCCCAGTCCGCGAATGTTTGCTCAATTCTGCGCCGATATTCTACAAATGGAAGTTCCCATTCAAGATGCTTATCTACTTGATTCACGACAAGGTAGAATGGTTTGTCCTGTCCTGCGAACGACTCTGCAAGTTCCAAGTTCAAGTCGGATTCCACCTGCTGATAATCCATGACCAGGATGATGGCGTCCGCGCGATGCAGCGCGGCCTCCGTTGCTGCTTGGTGGCTTTGGTCCGTTGAGTCCACGCCGGGCGTGTCGAGACAGATTAGATGGGTTCCAGGCAGTTCAATTTCGGCAACCGTAGCCGTCGTCGGAACGGCTGCGGTCAACAGATCGTCTCTCTGGCACAGTACCCGCAACAGGCTGGTCTTCCCAGCCGAGAACAGGCCGCAAAAAGCGACGCGGACCTTCGTGTCTCCCGTCTCTTGTTTCTCCAGTAAATCACGAATCTTGTCTGCAATATCTTCATAGCCATCCTCACGCACTTTAGCAACCATGGAAACGAGCGCCGACGAAAGAGCCGACGTCTGGGATTGGTTCATCACGATGTCGCCTCTTTTGTTTCTGTGATTAGGGAAATCCATAACAACGTACCATACACGGGGCCTCGCCGCCACGATCCACCTGCACCAAGTGTCCATTCGAGCATGGTTTTCGCTACATAGACTGGTCTTGAGAAGTGTCTCACAGGGGGTGAAACGCATGCAAGCCGATACCATTCTGAAGTTCGGCTCTCTCGCACTCGGCGTTGCCCAGGATGAAAAGATTCGCGAATTGGCTACAATGATCCATAAGGGAGCGAAGCGCCGAGGAATGTTCGGACCGCAGATGTTGCCGCCGCCAAGTGGGCCATCCAATCCAAAGCCGTCTGTGCCTGCTTCCTCCGCGAAGCCTTCGGCGAATACGGGTGCGAACGCAGTTTCCGGCGCCAGTCGAGTTCCATTTGCTCCGTTCGCTTCGTCGGCTCCGGCGGGCAACGCAGAGTTGCCTGCGTTCCCCAGCCTGCAGAAGCTGTTCACCGTAGACAATGCGAAAAAGGCGTTAGCCGTCGCGGGCAGCGTCAAAGACTTGCTGATGAAGTAAGCATGCTCATCAGTCCAGCGAGGAGGCATCATTTGGAGCACTTCAAGCTCTCTCACTCTTCATCCGGCCCGTCGACGGGCAAATCTCGTTTTGCTGTCGGTCACGTCTTTTTGGATAACCCGGCAACGTTTCTTTATCGGCTCTTCCACGATGTTTTGCCGTTGGCAAGAATCGAGTTTTCGCACTGGGAAGAGGAAGCTGGGCTCATTCCGGATGAACAATTGCGGCGGCAGGCCTTAAGAAGCCTCGGAGACAAACGTTTCCACGCTGACGGCGGGAGCGTCTATGCCGCCGCGAACCCCGCCTACACGAGGCGGTTAGTTCGACTCATCATCGCTTTGCAGACGATTAGCGATTATTTGGACAACCTCTGCGACCGCTGCGATGTGTACGACGTCGAGGACTTCACGCAGCTTCACCACGCCATGCGGGACGCAGTTCGGCCCGGCGTCCGGCCGCGGGATTACTACAAGCTGCGAGGAAAGGACGACGGAGGGTATTTACGCAAGCTCGTCCTCACGTGCCAGGAAGAGATAGGAGCATTGCCATCCTACCCGGCCGTTGCCAGGGAACTGGAGTGGTTCACGGAGAGATATTGCGAACTTCAGCAATACAAGCACATTGAACCGCAGCTGAGGGAACCGAGGCTGCGGCGTTGGTGGTCGGAATTCGAGACGCAGTTCGCGGACATCGCTTGGTGGGAGTTCGCGGCGGCCACCGGTTCCACGCTTGGCATCTTCGCGCTGTTCCTCGCCGCTACGCGCGACGTGAGCGAGTCCGACGCAAAGAACCTAGCCCGTGGGTATTTTCCATGGATATGCGGGCTGCACATTCTACTCGATTACTATATCGATCTCGAAGAGGACAAGCGCGAAGGGGACTTCAACTTTGTTAGTTGCTATTCGAGCATTGCGGAGGCACATCGAAGCCTAAAGAACTTTGCCGTGCACAGCCTTAGGAAAGCGAAGAGCCTTCCCAATGTCCACGGAACGCGGATCCACCACTACGTGGTGCTTGGGTTACTCGGCATGTATCTATCAGACAGAAAGGCACGTTCCATTCGACTCCTGCGCCCGGCGCGAAAGATGCTGTGGAGGTTTGGCCCCACCACTTGGGCGTTTTACTTCGCTTGTCGAATTTATCGACTGGTGCGGTAAAACGGTGAGTTGGGACAAACTGCGAATGGAGTCCTTCACACCGGCGGTTTATCCTCGACCGAATCATCCGAGCTAAAAGGCGGTGTCGGAGGATTCGCGGGGGGTCTCGCCCAAGACTCCAAGTTTGCGCTGATCTCGGCACCGAAGAGCATCATCGTCCCACCTATGTACATCCAGAGAATCACCAGCATGACCGCAAACAAACCGCCGTACAACGCTTGGTAGGTCACCATGTGTCCAGCGTACCAAACGAACAACTGGCGTCCGAGATCCAATGCCCCGGCGGCCACTAGAGCCCCAGGCAAAAGATACGCCCACGACGTCGTGCGCGTTGGCATATAGCGGTACGCGACCAGACAGCCAAAGAAGAGTGATGCAGGAAACAGAATGCGCGACGCACCCTTCAGCCAACCAAGATGGTGAACCCAAGCTCCCAAAACGCCAGCTGCGCCTCCGGTGGATACGGCTGTCGAATACATGGCCATGACGATGGCGGATCCAAGGGTGATGAGGAGCATGATAAGCAGCATGCCAAACGCAATCAGTCTGCGCGAAAAGTAGGATCTTTGCTCTCGGACATTCCAGATGACGTCCATCGCCTGTTGCAGCGTAATAAACGCACTCGATGCGGACCAAGCCAGCGTAAGCAGACTCAAGATTCCGACCTTCACTCCGGATTGGGCCAACCTCGCGATGTTTCCCGTAATAAATCGTTGCGCGTCGTCTAACCCCGGGAAATATGGTTTGACAAACAGGACGAGCACTTGCTCGGTGTGAGACCCAGGCAGCAGCAAAGCTGCCACATACAGCATGAGCATGAGTAACGGGAACAGCGAAAACAGTCCGTAAAAGGCGATGACGGCCGCCCACGTGAGAATGTCATGAGTGATGGTGGATCGGATTAGTTGCCAAAAATATCCTAAGAGGCGCGCATCGCGGCCATCTGAAGACCAGTCTCTCAAACCATCAACCCCCAGAAGTCGGTCACACCGGGTCCATTGTGCTTCGCAGGAATTCGTTGTCGAAGGACACCCCAAAACCTAACGACTTGGATCTTGTCAAGAACTGCTCGTCAAACGGAGCCGTAATGTCCAATCTCGTTCCCTCGTAGGGATGCCAAAACGAAATCGATGCGGCATGAAGGGCGTACCCCTCTCCCCAGGAAAACGGACCCAAAGCACCATGCCCAGAGCGATAAAGGGGATCCCCTACAATCGGCGTGCCTAAATGCGCCAGGTGTACCCGAATCTGATGGGTCCTCCCCGTCTCAAGACGGCAGGCAATCAGCGCAAACGTCCGCCCGTTTCTCACGGTCGACGCGATGGTTCTGTAGTGGGTGCGCGCTGTTTTCCCCGTAGGAGACACCCGGTACTTGCCTGAAACATGCCTGTCGCGACCGATGGACGCATCGATAACCCCGAGCGGAGGATTCGGGACTCCTTCGACCATCGCGACGTAGGTCCGAGCAATCTCGTGCTTGGCTATCATGGTATCAAAGGTTCTGGCACTGTACGCGTGCTTGGCATATAGGATGGCCCCTGTTGTGTCTTTGTCCAGCCGATGGGCATGGCGCACTTTGCGCAGGGTTCCTTCGGCGCGATAATGGGCCGCAACGCGGTGAGCCAGCGTGTCCACATCCAAGGGAGATCCGGGATGCACCAACAAACCGCGAGGTTTGTTGACCACGAGAACGTGATGGTCTTCGTAAAGTACATTCAAAGGATGGTCAAGTGCATAATCCGATAAACCTTCACCCGCGTCTTCAATAACTCCGCCGGCAAACCGAACTCTTTCTCCAGCGTGCAGCACATGGGACCCATCAATGCTGTGTCGACCCATCGTTACTCGCTTTTCTCGCAGGATCTCGGCAACGAAACCTTCTGGCAAGCGCAGTTGATCGCTCAGAAATTCCTTGAGAACTTGTCCTTCGCATGTACGGTCCGTTGTGACAACGAGCGAGTCACCCAAGACTTGAGATTCCATTTTGCTTCCCCGCAATCCGTAGTCAAAATGACACGGTGCCCCGTTTTTTGCAGTTTGCACCGTGCGCAAGCGACACAAAAAAGCGGTGCATTTGCACCGCGAACCTCATCCTTCAATGTTTACAAGCGTATCAATAGGCCTCGACAAATTCAACTTCTGGCGCGTGATGTTTAATCGCTCGTTCGACGCCCATCTTCAAGGTCATTACGCTCGCCGGACATCCGACGCAACTGCCGGTCAGCGACACGTAGGCTGTCTTGGATTCCTCATCGTACGAAACAAACTCGACGTCACCGCCGTCCATCTGAATCGCTTCCCGTATGTCAGAAAGTGCCTCTTCAATTCGTTCTGTTGTGGACATGTTCGTCCCTCCCACGGCTTCACTCGGAAAAACGGCTCCAAAGCAACTCGAAGCAAAAATCCTTAATGCTTAGGATACACGACACTCTGTGCGTGTGGCAACACAGGCTTTTGAACCATGTCGCATCTTTGCGTCAATTCCACATGGATATGTCGTGGACGACGCATACTAGCCTCAAAGGGAGGAACAAAGATGAACAAAACGGCCTTGACCCTAATTATCATTGGAGCCATCAATTGGTTGCTTGTCGGACTGTTCCGGTATGATGTCGTGGCTGCCCTGTTTGGGGGGACCACCTCCGTGGTCAGCCGCATCGTTTACGTCATCATCGGATTGGCGGGCTTGTACGCCATTTCATTTCTGTTCAACGACGAGCGAAGATCCGTGTAAAGAGAGCGGTGTGTCACTCGAGTTCATCCCGCCCGTTGAGAACGTCCTGGGCCCTAAAGCAGGAATCCTCATGCGGTGGCGGGATGAGCCCGGTGGCAAACGCGATGCTCTCTGCGGTCGTTCTTCCGACTCGGACGAACGTCGACGACAAGTACTGAAGGATGTCGCCTTCTTCCTTCGCCAGTTGAAACGCATCGGTGAGCGATCCGTGCGTTCGAATGAGATCCGATGCGATTCGCGCGTTTTTCACGGCCGCCTCAATCTTTTGTCGGTTCCGGACGATCCCCTCGTCCATCAGCAATCGTGCGACGTCTTCCTCCGTAAAGGAAGCCACTTCGTTTACCGAAAACCCACGAAACGCACGACGAAACGCGCTTCGTTTTCTCAACACCGTCCGCCAGCTGAGGCCAGCCTGAAAAGTTTCCAGCACAATCATTTCAAACCATGCGTCATCGCTCTTGGGTGCGCTTCCCCACTCTTCGTCATGGTAGCGCGCCATCTCTTCGTCACCAACAGCCCATCCACATCGAGTCCTATCATCCGGCATTCGCTTTCCCCATCCTTAACCCCAACGTATGAAGGCTTTCCGAAGTCGATAAAATCCAATGCCTTCGTATGCTTATGCTTGGCCAGCCCCTCAGCCACAATCGTCCAAACGATTGGCAATGGCCATCCCGTCTCCGTCTCCGGTAACTCAGTCGCTCCGCGAGAGCGGTGCTCTGCCCATCATGATACACGTGGAAAAAGCGCTTTCCCATCACAATTTTGGAGAATATGACAGCGCTCTGGGGATCTTGCTAGGCGGGATCTTTCGTGAGAGTCTGGCCGACGGAGATGTCCATCCGCCGGCCTCACTTGTCAAACATAGGGGTAAGGCACTGGACCGTACGTTGGAGAACCGGGGGCTGCGGCCGTGCTGGGCAGCGTGGGGCTCACGGGCGTAATCTGCTTCTGGAAGCAGATGGTCGTCGGAGTTACCCGATAGGCCTCAACAAACCCCAGCTTTCGAGTGAACGCCAAACTCTTCTCGTTGTTCGATTGCACATAGACCTCAAGCGCCAGCATGCCCTGAGCCCTCGCATCTTGCTCCAAACGGTTCATGATGGCCGTCCCAATCCCATCGGACTGATGCTGCGGCTCGATAACCAGAGCGCTGATGTGCATCGTGGCGTTCTGACCCAACAAGTATGAGAAGTACCCGACGCGCTTTGTTCCTCGCTCCACCACAAACGTTGGCGCTCCCGACTGCAAGTAACGCTGGAATTGCTCTCTGGGGAAGGGTTCTTGAAACGCCTGCTCATGGATGGCACCCAACTGCTCCTCGGTAAGATGAAGGATGTACGCATCATCCTCGAGAGTGCGTGGACGAAATGTGAGTTTTGGCGGATTTGTGTCCTTCGCCGCAGCCGTCTTCGCGGAAGAGCCTGCTTTTCTGGCTTTCGTCGTGGGTTTCTTGCTTCTGTGCCCCTTCGTGGCGGACCTATTCGATGCTTTATGTTGCATGCGCGGCAACCTCCTTCACAGCCTGTGCGTTCACCCACAGCCTATGCAAGGCAACCGCGCCCGGTCCCTAGTTTTTCACCAACCCATCAAGCCTTCTTCTTCGGCTTCTTGCCAGATACGTCTTGACCTTTACGCTTGTCTGCCCTCTTGATCTTCGATGAAGCCTTGGGGGGTTGAGGAGCGAGCACATACCCGATGTAATTCCCCGCCACGTCCATCTTGTATTTATGGTTAACCTGAATCTTTGCATACTCCTGTTTGGTTGTTTGGAACGTGACCGTCGTCATGCGACTCATCTGCATGTTCTTCATAGACTGCGAGATGTTCACCCGTCCAACCACTTGGTACGTTTTGATCTTGAAAAATCTTCCCCATCTTGTTTGCGGGCGTTCCTTGCTCATCTTTTTGCTTAAAACAAAGACCTCGTGCCGTTCTTTGGCCGCGTTGTATTGATCGTCGAATTTCTTCTGGCGCTTTCGCCCGTAGAAAAACAAAACAACATAGGTCGCAATCAAGATGACCGCGACAATTCCGACCACAATCCAGTACGTAGTCATATCCAGGTTCTTCCTTCCGGGTCTACATTGTTCTTATTTTACCATGAGAGGCGCCTCCCGCCCACCAAAGGATTCAACATGATTTCCCTGGTTCCGCTGCTTTGGACGTTAGGCCGGGCGCACGTGTCGTCGTGGAACAGTTTTCACTCCAACCGCAGGATGGAACATGACCTCGAGGAACATCTCCAGTTCCTGCGATTGACCGTCCGCCTTCTCGGACACACCGAGGATAATGCCTTCTCCGTGTTGCGGATGACGAATTCGGCCTCCAACCTGGGGCTCGAAGTCTCCACCGCTCGCGAGATCGATTCTCTCGATGCACGAGGCAGGTAATTCGGCCAGAAAGCGCGACGGGTCCCGCATCGACGAAGCCCCGTACAGCGTTCGTTCCTGGCAATACGTCAGATATAAGGATTGCATGGCCCGCGTGATCCCGACATAACACAGGTTTCGTTCTTCCTCAACTCCGCTTTCCGCTTCCTCCAGGGACCTAGCGTGCGGAAAAATCCCCTCTTCGAGGCCGATGATGAACACCGCCTTGAACTCCAGCCCTTTGCTGGCATGCAGCGTCATCAACTTTACGGATTCGCGGTTTTTCCCCTTTTCCTTGTCAACGTCTGATAAGAGGGAAACCTCGGCGAGAAACTCGAGCAGCGAACCACCTCGACGCCTGTCAAACGACTGCGTCACGGTGAACAGTTCGGAGATATTCTCAAGCCGTTGCTGATCTTCACTCTTGTTGCTCTCTCTATACATGGCCTCGTATCCGGTCGCGTGCAAGACCTCTCCCACGAATTCGGTGACTGGCATTCCTTCCATC
This sequence comes from Bacillota bacterium, assembly GCA_021799255.1. GTDB lineage: Bacteria > Bacillota > Bacilli > Alicyclobacillales > Alicyclobacillaceae > JAJZAV01. Next base: position 8,257 of record JAJZAV010000056.1, on the reverse strand, counting down.
CAGGCGTGCAGTTCCTCGAGCAACTCGAAAAAGAGGCGGGCGCTTTCGGCCCCCTTCTCCGGCAAGTTGGCTTCCCTTGCCCGACCGAGCGCTTTGTACAAGGTGATGTTCTCTTCGTGTGCAAAGTCGAGCAGTTTTGTCACGGACGAAGCGCCTATGCCGCGCTTCGGCGTGTTGATGATCCGAAGCAGTGAGATCTCGTCCTGCGGGTTTGCAAGCACCTTCAAATACGCGAAGACATCCTTGATCTCCCGCCTGTCGTAGAAGGTTAACCCTCCCACGATGGTATACGGAATGGCACGCTCGAGGAGCGCCTCCTCCACCGCGCGCGATTGAGCGTTGGCCCGGTACAAGACGGCGCAATCGGCGGGGCTGTTTCCCTCCTCCACGTAAGACGCAATCTCCGTCGCGACAAACTTGGCCTCGTCGCTCGCGCCCGAGAGCGCGACCACCTTGATGGGTTGTCCAATGCCATGCACGGACACAAGGTTCTTTTCCTTGCGTCGTTCGTTGTTGCGAATGACGCCGTTCGCCGCATCGAGGATGAGCTTCGTGGATCGATAATTTGTTTCAAGTGTGATGACGTTCGCTTCCGGATAGTCTCGTTCAAAACGCAGGATGTTTTCGATGTCGGCGCCTCGCCACGCGTAGATGGCTTGATCCGAATCCCCCACGACGCAAAGATTGCGATGCTTATCCGCCAGCAGACGAACCAGGCGATACTGTGCGTGGTTTGTGTCCTGGTACTCGTCCACGTGAATGTACTCAAACTTCTCCTGATACTTCTGTCGCACGGCCTCATCGTTTTCCAGAAGGCGAACCGTGTGGCCAATCAGGTCGTCGAAATCCATGGCGTTCGCGTGGCGCAGACGTTTTTGGTACACGCTGAACACGTCCGCCGCGACGGAGTCCATCAGGGATGTCTTTTTCAGACCCTTCGGAGCGCTCTCCAACAACTCGTTTTTCCAGCGCGAGATGGAAGCAAGCACCGAGTAGCTGTCAAACTTCTTTAAATCATAGTTCAAATCCAGCATTGATTGCTCTACGAGCGTTCGTTGATCCGAAGAATCCAAGATGGAAAACGAGGACGTAAACCCCAGTCGCTCGCTTTCCCTGCGCAGTATGCGGACGCAAATACTGTGGAAGGTTCCCATCCACAAATCCTCCGCAATCTTTCCGACCAGCTTGCGAATTCTATCCCGCATTTCCCGAGCGGCCTTGTTCGTGAAGGTGATGGCCAACAGCCGATGAACCGGAACTCCCTGTTCTAGAATCAGGTAAGCAATGCGCCGCGTAAGCACGCTGGTTTTGCCGCTTCCGGCCCCTGCGACGATGAGTTCGGGCCCCTGGGTCGTCACCACGGCGAGCCGCTGCTCCGGGTTCAATCCTTCGAGCAGAGTGGCACCATTGACGTTTTCTTTCGGTCGGTTTTTCATTTCCATGGTCTTTCCTTTTTTGCACGAGGCGTGCGCAGAATTCATCGGGCTTTGAAGAGCTACTTCGACTACTATAACGACCTGATCTCGACCTTTGCAAACCCAAGGTCCCAGAAAACGTTCGCGCGAAAACGCGAGGTGAACGTGGCAAGCGGTTGATTGTAGGCGTCATCATGCTCTACACTGACATGGAGAACGCCAAGCATGTAGAATGCCAAGCAGTTTATGGAGGAATCGTCCTTTGAATCGACGCAATAATCGAATGACTGGCTGGGCACTTACCATATTAGTGATCCTCGTCGTTGTTGTATACCGGACGCGCATGGTCCCCAACGTCATCATCTCGTACGCCCCGCAATTGCCCGGCAATCAGTACGAATTTACGGCGGCCATGCAGAACCCTCCGAAAAAGGGAGTTGGCTGGGTCCTCACGAGGACGTCGGATGCAAAGTTTTATCTTGTGGAAGTATACAGTAATCAGACGCCCCTGCGGGCGTTCAAGACCGTCTCAACTGGCAAGACCGTGCAACCTGGACACACGTATAAAATCGTAGGCACCCTAAAGATTGACGAATTGCCTTATCAGGCATCCACGCTCTCCGTAGATTCGAACGGAAAAAGCGCGAAGATTATCTTCGTACCAATAAAGCAGCAAGCATCGTCAACTGGCGGTTCGACGCAAAACAGCACGCCTAGCAACGCTTCAAACAGCGCAGCTACTAACAACGGTGTTGCCAACAACGCTTCATCCAACGCAACAACCGCAAATCAGAAACCGTAAGCGCCAAGACCCGGGCACAACGTGATTGCCCATTCTTTGGCCTCTTGTGCAGGTGTGGATGGATTTTGCCTTCGTCAATGCGTTACCTCCTCTACGCCGAGGAGGTTTTGATTTGTCGTCGTGCCGTTTGCTTTAGTTCGATTGGGGGATAGCCATGAAGCGGTTCTTCGCGCACCGGGTGAATGTTGCAAAATTCACGTGGGTCGACGCCGTCGTGGCATTGATGGTCTTCGGCCTCCTGTATTCCGTCGTGAGATTGGGCACGGGCATGGATGTTCCGTTCTCTCGTCACGACGCGCCCCACATTTACCTCGATTGGTGGCTGCTTCCTTACTACGCGGGAAGATCGCTGTTACGAATGGCGATTGCGTTCATCGGATCGCTCATCTTCACGTTCGTGTACGGCCGGATTGCGGCGAGGTACAAGGTGGCCGAGAAAATCATGATCCCGCTGCTCGACATCCTTCAGTCGGTCCCCGTTCTCGGCTTTATGGCCATCGCCGTCACGCCGTTCATGGACCTCTTTCCCCACAGCCTATTAGGCGTAGAATTGGCGAGCATCTTCGCCATCTTCACAAGTCAGGTTTGGAACATCACCTTCGGATTCTACCAGTCCATCAGCGCCATGCCGCGCGAATTGCACGAAGCTTCCGAGATGATGGGGCTCGACAGCTACGGGCGTTTCACCCGACTGGAACTCCCGTTTTCAATGATTAGCTTAGTGTGGAACGGCATGATGTCATTTGGAGGCAGTTGGTTTTTTCTCGCCGCCAGCGAAGCCGTAACCGTGAACAACCTGAACATTCAATTGCCCGGGATAGGGAGTTTCATGGCCCGCGCCATCGAGGTCGGCAACCTAACGGCCCTGTTGGAGGCCATGTTGACCATGATTATCGTCATCGTGCTGGTGGATCAGTTAGTGTGGCGACCGCTTGTCGCATGGTCGCAAAAGTTCAAGCTCGAGCTCAGCAACTCATCGGATCAACCAAATTCTTGGTTCCTGCAGTTTCTCCGCAGATCCAAGCTGGCCACCTGGGCAACCGAAGAGCTCTTTTCTGCTCCCTTTCGGTTCGTAGACCGCCTCATGGTTAGGCGTGCACTCCGCGACAGGGACCAATCCGGCCCCCGACGAGCCTGGTCTAAGACGAGTCGACGAACGGTAGTCGTCGCCATCCTATGCGTCCTTCTCGCGTTCGGGATCTACTACGGATACATCGGAATACGTAGCATCGCAGAAATCGGACTCCCCTTGATCCTCAAAATCATCCTGTACGGCGTGTACACCGCGCTACGCGTCTTCGCATCCACGCTGCTTGCCCTCGTCTGGACCATTCCGGTTGGCGTCGCCATCGGCCTCCATCCGAAGGCATCACGCTTTGCGCAGCCGTTAGTCCAAATCGCCTCCTCCTTTCCCGCAAACATGCTCTTCCCTTGGGTAACGCTTCTTTACATCGATTGGCACGTCAACTTTCAAATCGGCTCCATTCCGCTCATGATGCTTGGCACGCAGTGGTACATCTTGTTCAACGTCATCGCGGGAGCAACGGCCATTCCAAACGATCTCAAGGAAGCGACGAAAGTGCTCTCTCTTTCGGGCTTTGAACGTTGGAAACGACTGCTCTTGCCGGCCGTCTTCCCGTACGTCATCACAGGCTGCATCACGGCCAGCGGAGGAGCTTGGAACGCCAGCATCTTGGCGGAGTTGGTTCATTGGAAAGATCACACCCTCGTGGCATCCGGCCTGGGAGCGCTCATCACGCAGGCAACGACCCATGGGGACTTGCGCGTCACCGTGTTTTGCATCGCGGTCATGGCCGCGCTCGTCACCGTGATTAACCGCTCCATCTGGCGTCCGTTGCTGCGAATGGCGGACGACCGATTTCGCATTGAAATAAGCGGGAGGTGAAAAGGATGGCCCAACTGTTGGAACTTCATAACGTGACGAAGCGATACGATGCCCCTGGCGAGCAAAAGGTGAGCGTCCTCTCGGACGTGAACCTCGAGATAGGCGAGGGCGAGTTTGTCGCCATCCTGGGTCCCAGCGGGAGCGGAAAATCCACTCTGCTCCGCATCATTGCCGGACTCGTCAACGCGACGTCGGGGTCCGTCGTCTACCTTGGCAAAAAAGTCGAGGGGACCAACCCCGGAATGAGCATGGTGTTTCAAAGCTTCGCCCTGTTCCCCTGGCTGACCGTTCAGGAAAATGTCGAGCTCGGGCTCAGATACAAGGACCTATCCGCAGCGGACAAGAAGCAGAAGGCTTTGGACGTCATCGATATGATTGGGCTCGACGGCTTCGAAGGGGCGTATCCCAAGGAACTTTCCGGCGGGATGCGACAAAGGGTGGGCCTCGGCCGAGCCCTCGTCATGGAGCCTGACATTCTCCTCATGGACGAACCGTTCTCGGCCCTCGATGTGCTTACGGCCGAGAACCTTCGCCGAGACCTGCTGGAGTTGTGGCTGGAGAAGAAGATCCCGACGAAGTCCATCATCATGGTCACGCACGGCATCGAAGAGGCGGTGTACATGGCGGATAGGGCCGTCGTGTTGTCGAGGGATCCCGCCACAGTCATCGCCGACGTCAAGATTACGCTTCCCCATTGGCGCGAACGCAAGGACGACACGTTCACGAAACTGGTGGACAGGATCTACTCCATCCTCACGCACTCCCGGGATTCGCGCGAGGCGTCCGCGCAGGTCGGATTGGCGCAGGAGCAGCGAAAGTACATGGTGTTGCCGCAAGTTCCGTCGGGGGCACTCACAGGCTTTCTGGAACTTCTTGACGATCTCGCTACGAAGTCAGACCTATACAAACTGGCCGATGAACTGATGTTTGAGCTCGACGATCTCTTACCTCTCGTCGAAGCGGCCGAGTTGCTTGGTTTCGCCACCGTCCGGGAAGGCGACATCACGCTCACCCCCGTCGGGAGCCTGTTTGCGACGGCGACCGTGCTCGAGCGCAAGGAGTTGTTTCGCGCTCAGTTGAAGGAACGTATTTCCATCTTCGAGCGCATCCGCTGGGTGCTCGATTCGAAGCGAAATCGGCGCATGCCAAGGGAGTTCTTCTTCGAGGTCATCCGCAAGAGCGTTGGCACGGAGGCCGCGGATAGCCAGCTTGACACCATCATCGACTGGGGTCGATACTCCGAATTGTTCGCGTACGATGAAACGGCCCGCATTCTCTACCTCGAAGACGAGGAGGAAGCGGACCCTCTCGTAGCGGACTGAAGCGAACGCGGGTTCTTCCGCCAAACTTAGCGCATTGTTGCCTCTATCTCCTTGACGGCCTCGACCGCTAGAACCTGATACGTCACGTCGTCCATCGGCGGGTTGTGTAGTCCCGCCCGGACATCTCGGTACATACGTTCGAGCGGAAGATCCTTCCACAGGCTGCGCGCACCCACCACGCGCATCGCTAGATCCACCACTTCGATGGCCGCATTCGTCACGAAGGTCTTGGCAGCGCCGAAGTACGGACGCATGCTGGGCCACGCACAAGGGGACGAGGAATCGAAGCGCCGAGCGAGATCGTACATATACGTCCTCGCCGTGATCAGCTTGAGTTCCATTTGCCCGAGTTTCTCGGCCACGTGCGGCACTTTCGCGATGGGATGCGGGAGGCTATTGGGCTGATACGTCGCCGCGTATTCCACGGCGAAGTCCCTGGCCGCGAGCGCGATGCCAAGATAACAGGCCGGTATGTGCAGCATCCATCCTCCGCCGTCGTCTCGCCTATCCGACTTGACGCCCTTCCCACGTGTCCCCACGAGAAATTCCTCTGGCACGAACACGTCGTTAAGTACGATGTCGTGGCTCCCGGTGGCTCGCATCCCCACGGTGTTCCACGTTTCCACAATCTCGACGTCTCGCCCTCTCACGAGAAACTCGCCGACTTCCTCGCTGCCTTCGATGCCCGCCGTAATCTGGATCCAATCGAGCGCAGGAGAAAGCGTGCTGAAGGTCTTGCGCCCAGTCACGCGAAACCCGCCTTCGACTGGCGTGGCCGTGGTCTCGGGCCTGCCACCGCGACTCGGGCTGCCCGTCGCGGGCTCCGTCGCGCAACTGTTGATGAGGGCCCCATCCTTCACTACGGACTCCGAGATCTCTGCAAACACTGCTTGGGGATACGCCTCCGTCAGGCGCAGGTTCAGCATCATGCCCATATGCCAACCGATGGCAAGAGCGGTGGATCCGTCGCCTCTCGCTATCTGCTCCTGATGCAGCAACATCTCGGACAGCGAGATTTCCTCGCCGCCATACTCCTTTTTCACGGTCCACCGAACGTACCCAGAGTCGCGCAAAAGGGCGATGTTTTCGTGCGGGAAACTGGCTTCTTCATCGTGACGACGCGCGTGCTTGGCGAATTCACTGGATAATTCCCGAGTAATCTTAAGCCGTCGTTCTTCGTCGGCAGTCTGCACGAACCATGTTTGGCTATTCACGAACCGAGTCCTCTCTCCTCTCCTCTGTCTATGCGGATTTCCTGCTTTACGAAAGGTCACCCAAGCGAATGCTTCGGTGACCTTCGTTCACACGATTGTCCGTCTAAATCAGTGGGGTTTTTGGAGGACGGTTTCCAGGAAGTCTTCGACCTCTTCTCTGGATTTGCGCTTCCCGTTGACCCACCGGTTCACGACTTTCCCATCACGGTACGCGAGTAAGCTCGGGATTCCCATGATGTCCAAGGTCTCGCACAGTTCCCCGAACTCGTCGCGATTCACCTTGTAGATCTCGAGTTTATCCTTGTACTCCGTTGCGATATCGTCAATGAACAAGTCAAGGTAACGGCAGTCCGGACACCAGTCGGCCGAAAATATCATAATGACGGGCGTATCTTTCTGTACTAACGTGAAGTAGTCATCCAATGTGCGTATCCATTCCATGTCGCGTACCCTCCCTCGTTGATGTTGCGACTCGCTCATACGCCCGAGACACAGGCGTTCAAACGGGTACCGTCCCATTCGTGACGGTATAACGAATTATAAAGTAAGTGACTAACGAATGTGAAATCGTCAGCGTTCGGCCGCTCGGTACGATTCGTGTTGAGAAGGCCGAACGATGTCACGTATCGTCGCGCTGCCGACGACCCCAATCGCGCTAAAGAATGCCGGGATAAGAAACGCGATGGCGTACGCGTGGTCCAGCGTACTGCCGCTGGACCGGCCGCCCCCCAACCAATCGATGACGGCCCCAAACAGCACGGGCACGAGCACGGCGGAGATGTATCCTCCGGTGTTTGCAAATCCCGACGTGACTCCCCCCCTGTCCGCTGGAGTCTGGTCCCGAATCACGGTAAACGTCAACAGGCTCCCTCCGCAGACGACACCTACGAGGAACATGGCCACGTAAGCCCACCACAGCGAGGGATGACCCCCGAAGGCTGAAAAGCTGAGCCACGACAAAAGCCCAATGCCTTCGAGCACCAGGTAAGGAATACGCCGACTGCCCAACCTGTCCGATACGGTTCCGATGATGGGTCCACCCACCATGGCCCCGACAAACGCGGTAAACGTTAGGGTCGACGCGGCGACGCGCGACATGGCGTACGTGTCCATGTAATACGGGACGGCCCAAATGCTGGTGAACCCGAGGTACGCCCCCATCGCCCCACAGTGGCAGGCGAACGTACTCCACGCGACCCGGTCCCTCACGACCAATTTCAGCAGTTGCCAGACGTTGACCTGTTTCAACCGGATGGTGTCGGCGCCGAGCCGCTCCAACTGTGAAAGGCTCGGGTACTCCCGCTGTCCTCGCATTCCAATAAGGGCGAGAAAGTCCAGAATTCCCATGCCGACGAGGGCAATGCCTAACACCAAGAATGGACCGTGCCAACCTGCCGCCGCAATCCACGTTGCGAGCGGAATGGTGGTAAGCAGGGCCCCGAGATTCCCTGCTGTGCCGACCATGCCGAGCACGGTGCCGAACTGCGAGGCCGCGAAGCGTCGCCCGAGGATGAGCACGATGTTAACCCATATCAGGGCGTCTCCAAGCCCGACAAAACCCCGGCTGATCAGAAGAACGTGAAAGTTCGGCGAGATGG
>JAJZAV010000333.1 GCA_021799255.1 Bacillota bacterium | reverse complement strand
ACGACGTCCGTTGAGACCCCCAGCTCTGCGAGGCTCCCCTCGGTCTTGCGCAGCCCTAGAACTCCTTCCAGGGTATCGTACGGCGTACCCGTGCCCACCAGCACTCTGTCTCCTGGCCGCAAGATCCCAAACAAAGCCGTCTTGAGGGCGTGGGTTCCGGATACGAGTTGGGGCCGCACAATGGCCCCTTGCCCTCCGAACACCCTCGCGTAGATGTGCTCCAACTTGTCCCTACCCAAGTCCGTGTACCCGTATCCGGTAGAACCGTACAAATCCGATTCACTGACTTTCTCGGCCCAAAATGCAGAAAGCACCTTCTTCGTGTTGGTGCGAGAAATCTCTTCCAATTCACGAAAGCGTGAAGTCAATCTCTGATCCGCTTCGACAACCAATTGTGCCGCTTCGCCTACCACGTTGATGAAAACCAATCCTCCTTGTCTTGTTGCTCCTCTCCGCCCAGATGCTCCACCAGGGCCGGTTCCGACTCGTCGCGCAAGTCGCCTACAAGAAGATTGCGCACGACGCTCGCGTGCCGCCTCGCGACTTGAAGGGTAACCAGCACTCGTCCATCCGCCGTGTCCAATGCCTGCAGAACGCGACCGTGCTTTCCAATCAACCGCCAAAACTCCTTGGACTCGGCCCTTCCTTCCACCTCAAGGGTGACAGGATCCAACCCCAAAGCCTCATCCACGGCCTGATACAAAGACTCCATCCCATCCCCGGTGGCCGCGGAACCGTACAAACTTTTCATCGCGCGCAGATCCGGCGCCGGGCGCGACGAAGCGAGATCCATCTTATTGTAGAACGTCAGGACGGGGCGACCAAGCGCTTCGAGTTCCTCGAGGACTCGGTATGTAGTATCCATGCGAACGCTGGTCTCTTCAGACGCCTCGACGACATGCACAATCAGGTCGGCCATCCTTACCTCCTCTAAAGTGGCCTGGAAGGCCTCGACAAGAAAGTGTGGAAGGTCTTGAACGAAGCCGACCGTGTCGAGAAGGACAATTTCCCGATTCGATCCGCCGCGCACCCTGCGTGCCAAGGGATCCAGCGTGTCAAACAGACGATCCGCCCCCTCAGTGGCGCCCTTGACCCACCTGTCCGTCGTCCAGCGCGTCAAAACCGTGGTCTTCCCGGCATTCGTGTACCCGACGAGAGCCACGACAGGGATCAGGCGGGAACGCTTGTCCCTTTGAACAGATCGGTTTTTCCGCACGACCGCAAGATCTTGACGCAGTTTCGTAATTCGGTCGCGAATCCGCCTTCTGTCCGTCTCAAGCTTCGTTTCGCCAGGGCCCCTTGTGCCGATACCTCCCCCTAGTCGCGACAACGCTCTCCCTTTCCCAGTTAAGCGAGGCAACCAATACTGAAGTTGAGCGATTTCCACTTGCAGTCTCCCCGTTTTGGAACGGGCGCGAAGTGCGAATATATCCAAGATGAGCTGCGTCCGGTCAATCACGCGACAGGGCACAACCTCTTCAATGTTTCTGACCTGAGCCGGAGTCAATTGGGCGTCAAAAACGATGACGTCGGCATCGTTCGCGAGGGCGGCCTCCGCTACCGTTTGAATCTTACCAGACCCCAAATAGGTTCTCCCATCCACGTCCGGGCGTGCCTGAACGATAATCTCGGACACCATCCCATTCGCGGCTTCGCATAGGCCCACGAGTTCCGCTCTGCGCGAATCAAACTGTTCGTCGTTTTCTTCCGGTTGTCTTCTCATGGCAACCACGACGGTCGACGCCACTTCATTTGCCTCCACCAAATCACCCCTTCTTTCTATTGTACACCGTCTCCCCAAGGCCATCGAATGTGAGGAACCATTTTGCATTTACCACTGCTCGGGTTGGTCCGTAGTCTTCCATAAGTGACGTGTCGTCAATTCCGAGGCCACCATGACAACCGCCATCGAGATCAGGGCGAATACCGTATAAAACGCATTCAGGAAGACGGCAAGAGAAAAGACGGCGAGCGTGAGGATCAACGTTTCCTGCCAGCCGAATTGCAGAACCAAATTTCGTTGACCCGAAGCCTTGTCCGCCGGAACGTCAACGAGATCGTCCAGCCAATTCGCAGCGGCCAGAATGGAGAGAGCCCATAGAGTCAGGGTAAAGCCACACACAAAACCCGACAACAGTGCGGTCAACAACGCTTCAAGACTTCGCACCCAAACTCGGGATGGTTCACGCCTCCATCCGGACAGCATCCCCACCGCATGACTGCCAAGCAGCATGACGACGGCGACCCGCACATCCGCTGCTGCGGCAAGGGTGAGCAAGAGCATGGTGTACGTGATGGACCGCCTCCCAAGTCGAGCGGCCAAGGTGCGCTCTCCATGACAGAGGTCGTAGTCCCCGTCCATGAAGTCGTCGAGGAGCTTGATGGCCATCGCGACCAAGATTAGGGAAGCCAGGGCTCCTCCCCACTCATGCCATTCGCCAGACATGCTGCTTCACCTCACGCAGTCCTGTTGCGTAGAGCGCGGATATCGGAAACACCTTCTGCTTAGAGAATTTGGAGCACAAATGTCGATATCCAGATTTCCCTCCAGGCATATCCATCTTGTTGGCCAAGATCATGTATCCTTCCTTTTGGCCAGCCAACTGAGCGATGAGCGAATCGACGGCGGAAAGCCCATGCGTTCGCTTGTGAGGATCCCCGCCATCGACGCGTCGACCGACCTGATTCGCGTCAATCACGTGAAGGATCACATCCGCTTCAATCAACATCGTCAACGTCTGTGCGATGGATGCCCGGAGAGCCGCGTCGTCCATACCGTCGTCCACAAGGCCAGCACAGTCCGTGATGAGCATCCTGCGCCTGCGTCCTCGCCACGGAATCTCCAAGCACATGGATTGCAGGAAGCGGGTCTTCCCGCTCGTGTCGTCTACAAAGGTGTCGGTTCTCGACAGGGTGACTCGCTTCGATTCAGTTCGTCCGTCCGTCCGCTCTATCACCCACTGCACGT
>JAJZAV010000332.1 GCA_021799255.1 Bacillota bacterium | reverse complement strand
GGTCGAGTGCCTCCCTGTTGTTTCTGCACTTTTTGTAATTAAACAAGGGACGAATGAGATGGTAACCCACCGTCTTCGACGGGTTCAGAGATCCGAACGGATCCTGAAAGACCATTTGAATGTCGCTTCGCAAGTCCAGCAGCTGTCTTTTGCTCAGCCTGCGCTCGTAAGCTTTTCCGTTAAAGCGCATGGTGCCCGCGGTCGGTGCAATCAATCGACTAATCAGGCGCGCAACCGTCGACTTGCCACTCCCGCTCTCGCCAACAATCGCGGTCACCTGCCCTCGCCTCATCGAAAACGAAACGTCCGATACGGCATGAATCTTCTTGGTATGAAATCCATCCCGACTCTCAAATACTTTGCTGAGCCCCTCGACCTCCAAGAGCGGCAGAGTTTCACTCATATCGCTTCTCCTCGCTTTCGGTCAGTAGATGGCAGTGCGCCACGTGCGTTGAGGAGAGTTGGGATTCCACAGGAATTAGAGTGCGACACGTATCCTTCGCCACCGGGCACCGAGGATGAAATCGGCAGCCCGCGGGAGGGGACACCATGCTCGGAGGACTTCCCGGAATGCCCATCAATTCCCTCCGTTCAAAAACGGAGGGAAAGGAGTTCAACAACCCCTGTGTGTAAGGGTGGCTCGGCGATGTCCGGATCTCGTCGCTGGAAGCCATCTCGACGATTTTCCCTGCGTACATAATGGCGATTCTATCGGCGATGGAGAGCAACAGAGACATATCGTGGGTAATGAAAAGTACCGAAAAGGAAAACTGACGCTGCAGTTCCTTGATCTTTCGGATGATCTGTTTTTGAACGACGACGTCAAGTGCGGTCGTCGGTTCGTCCATGATGATAAGGTCGGGTTTGAGCACCAAAGCCATGGCAATCATCACTCTCTGGCGCATGCCCCCCGAGAGTTCATGGGGGTAACTGCGGATTCGAGCGGGATCGACTTCCACAAGCTCCAGCAGTTCTGTGGCTCGGCGCCACATCTGCTCCTTCGGCATGGACGTATGCGCCTGGATGCCGTCCATCAGCTGTTCGCCGATGGTGAGGACAGGATTCAGTGCGCTCATGGCGCTCTGCGTGACGAGTGAGATGCGGGTCCAGCGCAACTGGCGGAACTCCTCACGGGTCGCTTTCGTCAGGTCCTTCCCCTGGAAGAGGATCTTGCCGCCGCTGATTTCTCCGTTTTCGAGAAGCCGGGTCAGCGCCTTGACCAGCGTGCTTTTGCCGCAACCCGATTCGCCCGCAAGGCCTACAATCTCCCCCGGTTGAATCGTGAGCGTCAGGTCCTCGATGGCCTTCACGTCACGCTCTCCGAAATACGTGACGGAAAGATGCTGAATTTCACAAAGCGCGCTCACATTGAAGCCCCCCTTTCCGGCTTCCTGCGTCTGCGACGCCGAACTCTGAGCTTGGGATTGGTCATCTCGTCGACGGCGTAGTTCAGAAGAGCCAAACCTGCGCCGAGCAGCGCGATGGCCAACCCAGGGGGTACAATCCACCACCAGGCACCGCTGAGCATCGCCCCTTCGGTGTCAGCCCAGTACAGCATCGTCCCCCAGTTCACGGCGTTGACGTTCCCTAAACCGAGGAACTGCAGTCCGGATTCCGTGAGCACCGCGTAAATAATGCTGAAAAGGAAGTTGGCGAAAATAAGGGAAAACATGTTCGGCATGATCTCCCGGAATATGATGTTCCAGCTCGATTCCCCGCCCATCTTCGCGGACTCGATGTACGGGAGTGAGCGCATCGAGATGACCTGCGAGCGCAACACGCGCGCACCCCAAGCCCAGCCCGTCAGAACAATGACCGAGATCATCGTCACGTCGCCGCTAGAAGGAAGGACGGCCGCTAGAACAATCACCAGCGGAAGCCCTGGGATCACAAGGAAAATGTTCGTAACCAGTTGTAAAACCTCGTCCACCAACCCGCCGATATACCCCGACACCATGCCAACAATCATGGACAGGAGAATGGCACCCGCGCCCGCAAGGAGCCCGACAAACAGCGTACCCCGCGCGCCATAGACAAATTGACTAAACACATCCTGTCCAAGCGAAGTGGTTCCAAAAGGATGCTGGACAGAAGGCGGTTGGAGGGGCAGCGAAGACGTGTCCGACGGACCGATATGGGTCAGCAATGGCGCAGCCAAAGCGATGACCACAAACAGCGCAATCAATATCGATCCGCTCACGGCCTTTCCATTTCCGAAAAACCGTCGCAACGATTTCCCCATGCGGCTTCTGCGTCGTACACCCCGATAAGGGGCGCTCGGGGCGGCCTCCGTCGTCAACATTTCAATCCCTCCCACTTACTTGGCATGTCTCGCCCGTGGATCCAGCCGGACATAGACAAGGTCAGCGACGAAATTGGCGACCAGTACGCCGATGGCAATCAGAAGCAGAGTCCCTTGAAGCATCGGATAGTCCTCGTTGCCAACCGCTTGGTACAATGCGTATCCGAGCCCCGGATACGAAAACACAATCTCGGTTAGGATAGCCCCACTCAATATGAAGCCTAAGGATAAGGCGAAGCTTGTGACGTTGGGCAAAATGGCATTGCGCGCGGCGTACCTCATCATCACGCGAACGGTCTTCAAACCTTTCGCTTGCGCAATCTTCACATACTCTTCCGACAGCGTGGTAATCATATTATTGCGCATCCCTAGCAACCATCCGCCAATCGAGGTCACGATGATGGTGAGTGCGGGTAGCACACTGTGGTAAAGAATGTCCGGTAGATTCGACCAGCTAAAGCCGTGGACGTTGTTGCCGTACGCGTGTCCGAGGGGAAACCAATTGAGTTGAAAGGCCAGAAAATAGAGGGCGACCAAGGCTAACCAGAAATACGGAAAGGCACCGACCAACGTGAAAAAGGGCGGTACGATGGAGTCAAACCAAGACCCGCGACGCCATGCCGAGATCACGCCGAGCACCGTTCCTATGATGAAGCTGATGATGGTGGCAAATCCGAGCAGG
>JAJZAV010000055.1 GCA_021799255.1 Bacillota bacterium | reverse complement strand
TATTTTCACCGGCTGGGCCAATTAGCGATCTCAGAGACCGTTGTGCCCGACATAACCCCGGCCGTTGGCAACGGAGCCCCCCAATAGCCGTCCGGCAGACCGCAATTTTGTCGAATGCCCCTCGTTGGAATCCGGTGTTCGACTGACAAGGCCCTGTGGGACCGCTATTTTCACCGGCTGGGCCAATTAGCGGTCCCATAGACCGTTGTGCCCGACATAACCCCGGCCATTGGCGCCGAAGCCCCCAAAAATAGCGGACCCGCGCGCTGCCTCCCACAGTCCACAGCCCACGTAATCCCAAGGCGTGCACGGGCCCTATCCATAAATAGTTCACCAATTTGTCATCACAGGGGTCGAGTCTCGCGAAATCCCCCCCAAATCCCCCCAAAAAATCATCCCGCCCCAGCCAGAGTGCTCCCCAATGCATCCTGCATGCCGCCCCAACCCCCATCAATTCCGCCCGAAGCCTGCCCGAGTGCTACCAGGATGCTACCAGGATGCTACCAAAATACATTCGGAAATGAACTATCGTTCATAAAAATGGTACAAATGGACTAGTTCAAGGGCCTGTTTGTGCCAGCCAATGCTACGTTTTACTTGGAAATTGGCGTTTGTTATACTATGGCGGTTGGCATAATAGCGACCATTGTGGTCGAAATCCGCAGACGTTCCAGCGGGGAGGGAGTAATTTGCCGTCGTACTGGAATGGGTATCTTTTTGTTGTCCTGTTCATCATCTTTGGAATTCTTCTTCCCGTCGCCGCCTTGTGGGTCATTGGGCCGATTTTACGCCCGAATAATCCTACAAAGTCGAAACGCGGAACCTATGAGAGTGGACTAGAGCCGATTGGCGATGCGCACGTGCGCTACAACGCTCGGTACTATTTGTTCGCCCTCATGTTTGTCGTGTTTGACGTGGAAACCCTGTTTCTCTACCCGTGGGCGGTTAGTTTTAAGCAACTGGGTCATTTCGCCCTCGTGGAAATGCTCATCTTTGTAGCGCTTTTGGTCGTAGGCCTCATCTACGCATGGCGAAAGAAGGTGTTGGAATGGACATGACGAGAGCGGCCAGCTTGCCAATTATTGAGTACGAAGGGCTGACCCCGGAAGAGAACGCCGAACTTCGCCGTGGCGGTTTGTTGATGGGTTCGCTCGAGCAGGTGAAGGGCTGGGCGCGCGCAAACAGTTTGTGGCCCCTCACTTTCGGACTCGCTTGTTGTGCCATCGAGATGATGGGGGCGGGCGCCGCTCACTATGATCTGGATCGATTTGGGATGCTGTTCCGAGCGTCTCCTCGACATTCAGACCTGATGATTGTGGCCGGCACGGTCACGAAAAAAATGGCGCCGCTTCTTCGCCGCCTGTATGACCAAATGGCCGAGCCCAAATGGGTCATCGCCATGGGAGCGTGCGCAACGGCCGGTGGCCCGTACGTGAACAGCTACGCCGTCGTGAAGGGTGTGGATCAGATTGTTCCCGTCGACGTGTACATTCCTGGATGCCCACCGTCACCTCCGGCCCTGATTTACGGGATTAATCTGCTTCAAGAGAAGATTAAGATGGAAGCGGCCGGGAAGCGGGTGACACAGGCGTGAGCGATGTAGAAGACAGCAACCAGAAGACCCCAGAAGAAAACGAGGGTGCCGAGCAGCCGAGCAAACCGTCCGATTCTACGGCGCCTGCCGGGGAAAAGGTAGCGAAAGCTTCCGAAGGGGAGAAGCCTAAAACTGCCGATCCCGCTGCTACAAACTCCAGCGACCCCACCGACGGCGCAAAGCCCCCCGAAGCCGCGGATGCTGTTGCTCCGTCGAAGCCTGCCAGCGCGGCCAAGCCAGCAGCGGCCGCAAAGCCAGCCGCCGGAGCCAAGGCCGCAGCCGCGGGTGCGGAACGACCCGCCAGGGCAGCGAAGGCAGCGGCGCCGCCGGACCCGCGAATCGAAGCGGCGAAGGAGACGGCCGAGAAGGTTAAGGCCACTTTGGTCGCCGAGTTGGGCGAGACGGCCGTGGAAGAAACCGGTGCGGCGCATCTGAATCCGATGGTTCGAATCAAGCGCGACTTTTGGCCGCAAGCGGTGGAACTCTTAAAAAACCACGCGGACTGGCAACTCAATTACATCGAATGCATGGCCGGGACCGACTACCCGGAGTATATCGAGGTCGTCATTTACATCCAATCGACGAATCTCGGACATTTCATATGCTTGAAAACACGGACCCCAAGGGACAGGGCTCAAATCCCTTCCATTGTCTCGATTCACCCAGGCGTGAACTGGGAGGAACGCGAGATTTACGATCTTCTCGGCGTCCACTTCACAAACCACCCGGATCTGCGCCGGATCATGATGTGGGAAGGGTTCAAGGGGCACCCGTTACGCAAGGATTACAGCGAGTGGGACGGAGGTGAGGAAAATGGCGCTCACTGATGAAGCACAGTCCATTCGGACCGAGGAAATGATCCTCAACGTTGGCCCGCAGCACCCGAGTACGCACGGCGTGTTTCGCCTCGTTGTGAAGATCTCGGGGGAGACCATCATCGAGGCAGAACCAGTCATCGGTTACCTGCATCGCGGTACTGAGAAGTTGGCCGAAGATCTTCAGTATACGCAGATCATTCCCTACACAGACAGGCTTGACTACGTTTCCGCCATGATCAACAACTATGCCCTATGTCACACCGTTGAGCGAGCGCTGGACCTCGAGATCCCCGAAAGGGCCGAGTACCTGCGGATCATTACCATGGAGCTGCAGAGGGTTGCGTCGCACCTTTTGGCAGTGGGATCGTACCTGCTTGACTTAGGGGCCATGAGTCCATTCCTCTACGTTTTTCAGGAACGCGAACGCATCGTTCAGATGTTCAACGAACTCTGCGGCGCCCGCCTCACGTACAACTACATGCGCGTCGGTGGAGTGAAATGGGACGCGCCTCCGGGCTGGATTGACCAAGTCCGCGACTTCATCCCGTTCATGCGCAAGAAGCTCAAAATGTATGACGATCTCATTACAGGCAACGAAATCTTCCTTAGCCGCGTGAGGGGCATCGGCGTTTTTAATACCGAGACGGCCCTCGCCTACGGCCTCAGTGGAATCAACCTTCGCAGCACGGGGTTTGATTGGGATCTTCGCAAGAAGAAGCCATACAGCATTTATAATCGTTTCGATTTCGAAGTGCCGCTCGGCAAGAATGGAGACTGCTTCGATAGGTACATCCTGCACATGCAAGAGATGGAGCAGTCGCTTCGCATTGTGGAGCAGGCGGTGGAACAGTTCCCGTCTTCGGGTCCCGTGCTCGGCAAGGTGCCAAAAATGGTGCGCGTTCCCGCAGGGGAGTATTACAGCGGGATAGAAGGAACCCGAGGAGAGCTAGGATTCTACATCGTGAGCGAGGGCAAGGATAAGCCCTATCGCATGAAGATCCGCAAGCCCTCGTTCGTTAACCTCCAGCTCTTGCCGGAGTTGCTCAAGGGACAGAGCATGGCGAACCTCATCGCCATCTTGGGTGCTGTCGATATCGTCCTGGGGGAGGTGGACGCCTGATGTGGAATTGGTCGGGAGCGAGTCACCTCACCTGGCTAAATGGGCTTGCCATGCTAATTGGCACCGTCATCGTGCTGCTGCTCGCGCTGGGCGTCGTCACGTACACGATTTACGCCCAACGAAAGATTTTGGGCTGGATGCAAGGGCGCATCGGTCCTAACCGTCTCGGTCCCTTCGGATTGATGCAGACGATCGCTGACATCCTGAAGCTCCTCATAAAGGAGGACATCATTCCGGAGAAAGCGGACAGGTCGTTGTTCCTCTTGGCTCCGATACTGGCCTTCGTGCCGTCGTTCATGGTGTTGTCCGTCATTCCGTTCTCGCGAACGCACGTCTTCACGGCGAACATCAGCATCGGGCTCCTGTTCTACATCGCCCTTTCCGCCATCACGATTCACGGCGTCATGCTCGGCGGTTGGGCGTCCAACAATAAATACGCACTCATCGGCGGCATGCGCAGCGCCGCTCAGATGCTGAGCTACGAGGTGCCGCTAGGCATGTCGGTGCTCGGCGTGGCGCTTATGGCGGGATCGCTCAATTTGAACACCATCGTCATGAGCCAGCACACCGGTTGGTGGAACATCGTGCCGCAGTTCCTCGGGTTCTGCATCTTCCTCGTGGCATCGACGGCGGAACTTAACCGTACCCCGTTCGATCTCCCTGAAGCCGAATCCGAATTGATTGCCGGGTATCACATCGAGTATTCCGGCTTCCGGATGGCTTTCTTCATGCTTACTGAGTACGTGTATTTGTTCGCGATGGCGGCCTTGTGCGCCACGTTGTTCCTCGGCGGTTGGAGCGGGCCGTTCCTGCCCGGATGGCTGTGGTTCGCCATCAAGGTATTTGCCTTTATCTTCTTCCAGTTCTGGATTCAAAACACGATGCCGCGCATTCGTGCGGATCACCTCATGAGCTTCAGCTGGAAGGTTCTTTTGCCGCTGTCGCTGTTCAACATCGTGCTCACGGCGGTCTTCAAGACCATCGTGTAAGCCCGACCGATTAGCCTAGGGGCGAGCTGTCCAAACCGTAATGTTAAGGAGGGAGAGCATGTTCGGGTTCATCAAGGGTCTTGGCGTGACGCTCAGCCAGTTACCGAGAAAAAAAGTCACACTGCAGTACCCGGAAGTGATGCCGGAGTGGCCTGAACGCTTTCGCGGCGTGCATCGGTTCATTCCTGAGTTGTGCATTGTGTGTAACCAATGCGCTCGCATCTGCCCGACAAGCTGCATATCGCTCTCGGGTACCAGGGATGAGAACCGCAAACAGCGCATTGATACGTACGATATCAACTTCGACATCTGCATTCTCTGCGACCTGTGTACCGAGGTCTGTCCGACTGAGTCCATTCTCATGTCTGATACGTTTGAATTAGCGAACTATGATCGAGACAGCCTATATCTGGATATGCACTGGCTGTACGATAACCAGCTGAAGTACGAGCGTGCGCATCCAGATAGAGTTACGGCCGGATCCGATTTGCAGGAATCCGCAGCGAAGGAGGAGGATGTGTGATGCATTTCTTCGCCTCGTTCACGGGATCCATGACGGCGTTTCTCATCATCTCGGTCCTTATCATCCTGTGTGCCATCATGCTGCTCAGCTTTCGAAAGGTCATCTACATGGCGCTTGCCATCGGCGGCGTGTTTATCGGCTGCGCTGCGGTGTACATTTTGCTCGGCGCGTCGTTTATCGGGATAGCGCAGGTGCTCATCTACGCCGGCGCCATCACCATTCTCATCATGTTCGCCATCATGCTGACGAATCACGAGGCGCAGGAACCCCCGACCAAGTGGTCGGTTAAGAACATCATCATTGCGCTTGGATGTGCTCTTCTCGGTGTGGCACTGTATCTCGCAATCCGTCATCAGACGTGGAGTGCCCAGGGAACCACCGTGAATCAGAGCTCAACGGTCTCGAACCCCGTCGCCATTGGCATGGCCCTGTTCCAGCAGTACACCATACCGTTTGAGTTGGTCTCGTTGCTGTTGATTGTGGGGCTCGTGGGGGCCGTCATCCTGGCTCAGCCACGCAAGGAGGATGAGGAGTAATGCCGACGCTCTCCATACCACCGCAGTCGCTGTTGACGCTCGGAGTCATCTTGTTCTGCCTCGGATTGTTCGGTGCCCTGACGCGCAGGAACATCATCATCGTCCTGGTTTGCGTGGAACTGATGCTGAACGCGGCGAACATCAACCTCGTGGCTTTCTCTCGCTTAGGGGCGAGCCCGAACCTGGATGGACAGGTTTTCGCCCTGTTCACCATCACGGTGGCGGCGGCGGAGATCGCGGTCGGGCTGGCTCTGCTCCTGGCATTCTTCCGGTTGCGGCAGTCCAGCGAGGTCAAGGACATGAACCAGAACAAGCTTTGATTCAGGGGTGAGGATATGGCTGCATATGCCTGGATAATCCCACTGCTGCCGCTCGTCGGGTACATTTTCTTGTTGTTGCTCGGCAAGAAGGCGCCAGAGGGATTCGTGGCTGGTGTTTCAACCATCCTGGTACTCATCGGGCTCGGGCTCTCGCTTGGGGTGTTTTCCTCCCTCGCTGGCACTGACGGGGCCGTGACGTATACGTGGAAATGGTTGAGCATCGGATCGCACAACATCGACGTTGGGTTTCAGGTCACGCACCTGAATGCACTGATGCTGGTTGTGGTAAGCCTTGTCAGTACCCTGGTGTTTCTGTTCTCCTTGGGGTACATGCACAAGGACGAAAGGTTTAGCGTTTTCTACCAGTATTTGAACTTGTTCGTCTTTTCCATGTTGGCGTTAGTGATTTCTCCGAACCTCCTCCAGATGTACATATTCTGGGAAATGGTCGGTCTGTGCTCGTACCTGCTGGTCGGCTTCTGGTACTTTAAGCCCGAGGCGGCCCTGGCGGCAAAGAAATCGTTTATCGTCACGCGCATCGGAGATGTGGGCTTATTCATCGCCATCATCCTGTTGTTCGCCTCGACGGGCAGCTTCGATTTCAACACCATCTTTCAGGCTGCGGCATCGGGCAAAATCGCCCTTGGGTTCATCAGCGGCAGCGGGCTCATCACGCTGACGGCCATTCTCGCCTTCATCGGCGCGGTCGGCAAATCGGCACAGTTTCCGCTGCATGTTTGGTTGCCGGACGCCATGGAAGGCCCGACGCCCGTGTCCGCCTTGATTCATGCGGCGACGATGGTAGCCGCCGGCGTGTACTTGGTTGCCAGGTTGTACCCGCTGTTTGAACTGAGCCAACCCGCGTTGACAGTGGTCGCCTGGATAGGCGGCGTGACGGCCTTGCTCGCATCGCTCATGGCCCTGACGCAGCGAGACATCAAGCGGGTCATCGCGTATTCGACGGTCTCGCAGCTCGGGTACATGATGATGGCGCTCGGCGTCGGAGGGTACGTTTACGGCGTGTTCCACCTGATGACGCACGCGTTCTTCAAGGCCCTCCTGTTCTTGGCGGCCGGCTCCATCATTCACGCCATCGACACGCAGGACTTGTTTGACATGGGCGGATTGCGCAAGAAAATGCCCATCACGTTCTGGACCTTCCTCGCAGGTGCGCTGGCGCTGTCCGGCATCGTACCCTTTGCAGGATTCTGGTCCAAGGACGACATTTTGACCGCTACCCTAAAGAGCGGACATCCGGTTCTGTACCTGTTTGGCTTAATCGCGGCGTTCTGCACCGCGTTCTACATCTTCCGCGTGTTCTTCCTCACGTTTGCCGGGAAGCCTCGGGACGAAAAGCGATATGAGCATGCGCACGAAGGTTCCTGGGTCATGACGCTTCCGCTTATCGTCCTAGCGGTGCTCGCGACCATCGCCGGTTTCTTCAACTCCCCGCTGAACGGCAACGCGTTGGAGAAGTACCTGTTGCGCGACGCTGGGGACGCGGTTGTCGCCGGAATTCCGACGACATCGCCCGCGTACTTGCTCGGGCACACGTACCCCGCGAACGTCGGCCTCATGGCTCTGAGCGTCGCGGTTGGGCTGGCTGGGATTGGATTGGCCGCATGGAGGTACGCGAACAAGAATCGTGAGATTACGGTGCCGACGGGCGAGGGGAACTTCCTCTACATGCTTTCGTACCGAAAGTTCTATTTGGATGAGATCTACTACGCCATCGTCGTCGCGCCGGGCAAGGTGCTGGCGAAGATCAGCGACTTCGTGGACAGGTACATCATCGACGGCATCGTCGTGGTGGTTTCCCGACTCGTCTACGTTATTGGTCTCGGTTTGAAATACACGCAAACAGGACAATTGCAGACGTACGGTGCGGCGACCATGCTCGGGCTGTTCGTCATTCTCGCGATTGCGCTGTTCCGCCAAGGAGGGGTGTTCTGAGATGGGTCTCCTGTTTTGGCTGACAGTCGCACCGCTCATCGCAGCCATTCTTATCCTCGCCATCCCGAAGCTGCCGCAAAATGGCTACCGCTCCATTGCCGTTCTCGGCGGAGTCGCGTCGCTCATCATGACGCTCATCGCGTGGGGCCTGTTCAACACGGGCAATTCTGGGTTCCAGCTTCAGTCGACGCTCCATTGGTTCTCGTTTCCTGACGCTGGTCCCGCGTCCGGCATCAGCATCGGGCTGAACTTTGGCGTTGACGGTCTGTCGCTTCCGCTCGTGACCTTGGCCACCGTCGTCGTGACGCTCGCCATGCTCTCGATGCGCAAGACCGACAGGATCCGCGCGTATTCACTCTGGATGTCCCTTGCCGCCGCGGCGGCCATCGGGGTGTTCACGGCGCTCGACGTCTTCACGTTCCTCGTAGCCCTGGAACTTGGGCTCGCGGCCATGTTCTTTCTGATTTATTTGTTTGGCGATCCCGATACAAGAGTCAACGCCGCGTTCAAGTTCCTCATCTACCGCGGTGTCGCCTCAGTCATGCTCATCATCGGCCTGTTGCTCCTGGCGTTCGGAGTCGTCGGCGCCGTGTCCGGGACGCAACCGGGCGTCAGCTTGACGAGTGCATTCAACCTGCAGTTTCCTTCGCTCATTCACTGGGCGCAGACAGTATCCACGACGGACTTCACCCAGGGAGCGCGCGACGCCATCTTCATGGTCATCTTCATCGGTGTGCTCGTTGAAGAGGCGTTGGTCCCCTTCCATACTTGGTTGCCGACGGCGCACGAATCGTCCGATACCGCAACCAACATGCTCCTTGGTGGCATCCTGACCAAGACGGGTGCCTACATTCTGCTGCGCTTCGGAGTCGGCATGCTTCCGGGCGAAGTGCGGCACTTCGGGGTTCTCATCGCGGTGCTCGGCGTCATCAACATCCTGTACGGAGCCTTCGTGGCTTGGCACCAATCTGACTGGCGTCGCCTCATCGCGTTCGGCAGCATCAGCCACATGGGCATCGTGCTCCTTGGAATCGCGGCCGTGAACTCCGCCGGGTTGCAAGGCGCCATGTTCATGATTGTCTCGTCGGGCCTCTTGAACGCGCTGTTGTTCTACACCATCGGAGTGATGGGAGCCCGCACCGAGACGTTCGACATGAGCCGCCTCGGCGGGTTGTCGAAACAGATGCCCATGCTTTCCGGATTCCTGCTTCTCGCGGCCCTCGGCAGCCTGGGGTTACCGCTCACCAGCGGTTTCATCAGCGAGATTCAGGCGTTCGTTGGAGCCTTCGAGTCCTACCCCGCGACCGCATTTGTCGGGGTACTCGGCCTCATCATGTCGGCCGTTTATCTGCTGTACGCGATTCAGAAGACGACGTTCGGTCCTGCTCCGGCTGGATCCTCCATCGGAATCGATGCCAGACCAGCAGAATACGTGCCTTTGGTTGTGCTGGCCGGCCTGGTGCTTTTGGTCGGCGTGGACCCGCAGGTGATTGGTCATTTCTTCAATCTTTCCGTACAAGCGCTGCTGCGGATAGGAGGGTAACCGTCGATGAACAGCACGCCCGACTTTCTCCACCAACCGTACTGGTACACGATGGGCCCGATGATGGTCGTCGCGGCAACCGCGTTTGTCGTGATGATTCTGGAGTTCATCTTCCGCTCCGGAAATCGGCGCTGGCTCTCCGGCATCTCCATGCTGGGCATTCTCGTCGCGCTCGGAGTGGCCATTCGCTTTGACGTGGCACAGGTTCATCAGGCTGCGTGGATCAAACCACAGCTGCTCCTGAACACCATCGCCGTGGATTCGCTCGGTACGGTTTTCAGCATTCTCATTCTGATTGGCTCGTTTCTCGTATTGCTCTTCACGTTTGACTACACAGGGCGAACGAAGGTCGCAGCGGAGCATACCTACCTGATCCTGTTTGCTGTGGTGGGAGCCCTGACGATGGCTACCGCATTCGATCTCATTACTCTCTACGTCGGCCTCGAGCTCCTCTCGGTGTCCAGCTATGTGCTGACGGCTCTGAAGAAGAAGTCCCTGAAGTCTGTGGAGGGCGGCGCCAAGTATCTTGTGATGGGCTCCATCGGATCCGCCACTCTCCTTTACGGGTTCTCGTTCATTTACGGGATATCCGGGACGACCAACCTCGCCGCCATCGCCAGTTCGGCGCAGGACCTGTGGGCGACGTATCCGACCATGGTCATCGTGGCCTTCGTCCTCGTCGTCGCAGGGCTTGGCGTGAAGCTCTCGTTTGTGCCGTTTCACATGTGGACCCCGGATGCGTACGAGGGGGCGCCATCGCCCATCTCCGCGTTCCTCGCCACGGTTTCGAAGGTGGCCGGCTTCGCGATGCTGTTCCGCATCCTCGTGTGGGTTTTCGGCTCCGGCAGTTCCGCCGAGTTCTACTGGATTGCCATCATTGCCGCCATCACCATGGTGGTGGGCAACTTGCTCGCCTTGCCGCAGAAGAACATGAAGCGCCTGCTCGCGTTTTCGAGCGTGGCTCAAGCCGGGTATGTTGTCGTCCCGTTCGCGCTGTTTGGGTTTATCACGGCGTCGCAGGACTGGTACGGAACCATTGACAGCGTCATGTTCTACCTGCTCGCCTACACGTTCATGACCACCGGCGCCTTCGCGGTGGCTCACTTGGTGGAACGCGACAGGGAGTCCGGCGAATCGGACGCCCTCATCGGACTCGCGAGGCGCAATCCCTGGTTGGCCACGGCGCTGACCATCTTCCTGCTTTCGCTCGCCGGCATGCCTCTGACCGGAGGATTCGTCGGGAAGTTCTACATCTTCACGGAGACGGTACACCTGCGTGAGGTGTGGCTAGGCATCGTGCTGTTCGGCACCAGCGTGATGTCGTTTTTCTACTACTTTGGGTGGATTCGAAAGATGTTTATCCGGGACCCGTCCGACAATCCCGTGTCTCCGAAGCCCATTCAGGTGGCCCCAGCCATGCATACTCTGCTCGGACTCTGCGTGCTAGGCACCCTCGTGCTCGGCGTCGTGCCCGCTGCGTTCTTGCATTCGCTGGGTCAGACTCCGTGGTAACTCTAAGTCCCAACATGGCCGCTGCCGACGGCCTCTCCTTCGTGTTCGTGTTCATCTTCGGGACCATGATCACCTGGTGGGCCGTCGGCATCCTCAAGTGGGATAAGTTTGTGCACGATCCGTTTGGGCCTCAAGCGCGCTTCCTCCGCCTCATCTTCGGCATCCTGGGGGGCGCGCTCTTTGGCTTTATCGCGATTGTGTACGTGGTGGCCGTTCAACTCCTCAGCACAGGCGCCTAGGCCGCTAACGCAGTCCATCCGTCTCGGTGTCATGCTCCTCGACAACACAAACTGCCGCTTTATCCCCAAAAAAGAAATCTACTAACCGAATTAATAGACGTAGTATAAAAGAGGTTCTCCCCGGACATCCTGATGCATAGAGAAGGGCTAGTCTGGGGAGGAGTAAGTATGAAGACATGGACGTTGATTGGTGCCGTGGGAACGTTGCTCATGGTGCACTTTGCACCTGTGTTTGCACAGGGGTGGAATGATGCGGCCGTGTTCATTCACGGGAGGGGATTCCAGCCTGCCACCGGAGTGCCACACCAGGCCGTTCAGAACAAAGCGGCTTCGGTGGGTGGGAGTTTGTCGGGGTGGCAAAGCAGCGGTTTTTCGAAGAGCGGCGTCGAGGTACTCAAGACTCGGGGGCCAGAATCGGAGGCGCAGCTGGCCAAAGCTGTCGATGCATCCCAGGTGGCCGTCGTGGAAAAAGGCTTTCACGCAACGGGTGCAACGCCGGATAAAGCCGTCCTGAACGACTATACGGTCCTGAACCAAAAGTACTCAAGCATGAGCTCATTGGCAGCAACTGGACAGCGCGTCATGCAGGAATTATCCCTTCGGCAAACGAAAATAGTCACCAGAAATTCGGACGGCGAGAGGTTGTGGGAGGTCTACGGGTACAAAGACCAGCATACGCTGGTGACAGTGGTTTTATCTAGTTTCAGAGCCACAACCCAAAGCCCAATCAGCGTGTTGACCGTCAGCGAAACACTGCCGAAGGAGGATGTGCCGCGCCTCGAATCGGACATGTTCTCGCTTGCCAGCCTCATCGAGAATTCCGGATGGGCACCCCAAATTAGCACTTGTATGAGCGGCTTTGTCGGTGCTAGACTTGGGAACGTAAGTGCCAAAACATTGGTAGACATTGCCTTTGCGGCGGTTCATGCCAAGCGCGTTGAAGGAGTCTCGAGCAGCTTGGTGACGAGTGAGTCTGGCTACACCAGCAGTACCCCGTGGCACCTCGTTACGGCGGGTGGGTGGATGAATGTTCAGGTGGCCGTACACTACGACGATGTTGCCCACAAAACACGAATTGTCGTGGGTTCCCCTATCATCGTGACGACCTATTGACTGGAAAACCGCCCTCATCTTTCGGCAACCGTGTGATCAGTGTTTGCAGCAAGAAAAGATGTACGGTTCTGAGCAGGTCAGAGCATACATAGCGAGGGGCCTGGCGGCCATTGGCGTCGCTTTGGAACGGTGTGGCTCTGTGGACGGAGGTAAAGCGGGTTGGCGAAAATCATCATTGAAGGCGGCCGTAGGCTTCGCGGAACGGTACGTATCGGCGGGGCTAAAAACGCCGTATTGCCCATCCTGGCAGCTAGTTTATTGGCATCATCTGGTACTAGTCAAATTGAGGATATTCCGAATCTTATCGATGCAGACGTAATGATGGAGACCGTGGCTAGCCTAGGGGCTGCGGTAAAGCGAATTGGAACTACAGCGCGAATCAACGCGCGTCATCTGGTCACCGCTGAGCCTCCGTACGAGTTGGTGCGCCGGATGCGCGCCTCTTTTGTCGTCGCCGGTCCCCTGTTGGCCCGCTACGGGGAGGCCGCCATCGCTCTGCCGGGAGGCTGCAATATCGGTCAGCGGCCGGTGGACCTGCACATCAAGGGCTTTGAGGCGATGGGTGCTGTCTCGTCTTTGGAAAACGGCTGCGTCCGCTTGCGTGCCCCCAAGGGAGGCCTCACGGGCGCGCGCATTTACCTCGACGTGCCTAGCGTCGGGGCGACCCAGAACATCATGATGGCCGCGACGCTCGCCCACGGGCAAACCATCATCGAGAACGCCGCGAAGGAACCTGAGAACGTGGACCTCGCGAACTATCTCAACAAGATGGGAGCTCGGGTGCGCGGAGCCGGAACCGACACGATACGCATTGACGGCGTGACGGAGCTTCAAGGTGCAACGCATAACGTGATCCCTGATAGAATCGAAGCGGGCACGTTCCTCATTGCGGCCGCGGTCATGGGTGACGGCGTTTACGTCGAAAACGCGATGTCGGATCACATCATGTCCGTGATTGCGAAGCTCGAAGAGGCGGGCGCGCAAATCGAGGACGATGTGACCGGGATCCGCATCTATCCAGCGAACACGAGGCTTAGGGCCCTCGACGTAAAGACGCACTATTATCCCGCGTACCCGACCGACTTGCAGGCCCAAATGGTGGCTTGTCTTTCGGTTGGCCTGGGGACGAGCACCGTCACGGAGACGGTGTTTGAGAATCGCTTCATGCACGTCGCGGAACTGCGTCGCATGGGGGCGAACATTGCGGTGGAAGGCCGTACGGCCATCATCGAAGGAGTCTCGGAACTCTCGGGTGCCGAGGTCCATGCCACGGACCTGCGTGCCGGTGCTGCGCTCGTGATTGCCGGCCTGGTGGCCGACGGAGAGACGGAGATCTACAACGTACACCACCTAGACCGAGGCTACGACAACATCGTCGGGAAGTTGCAGGCCCTTGGCGCGCGAATCCGCCGGGATGAGAGCGAGCTTGGAGTAGCGGGATCGCTAACCGGGGCGGCTGGCTGACGGGACGTGGCGCGGCGCCCAGATGGCGCGGCCGGGTGCGGGGCGGGCGGTGCGATGCGATGGCCGGGTGTGGTGCTTCGGCCGGGCAGTGCGATGCGTTGAAACGGAATAAGCGAACCCTTGTCCACATATTCCTTTAGAGAGTGTCGAGACAGCGAACCCTGCCTCGGCCAAGTCGAATGTCCGTGCGTGAAGTTTAGGCTTCGTGCACGGACATTAAAGGTGGACGGGCCTTCATGCAAAACAATCCACTTCGCAGAACCCCCCAAAAGCATTTGCGCCTAGCAAAAGCCAACACCGCTGGCACGTGGAACGATAGGCGAGGTCTTTCGTCAAATCCTTCTCCTCCATCCCGTCGCATGAATTCACCCAGCCGTCCGCCCAAGCGAAACGAGAGCCCGAGAGCAATCGCCCACAAGCCCTGGTGGTCCACGTGGCCCATCAAGATTCTCTCCGTCTGCGTTCTCGCAATCGGCCTTCCGGCCGTCCTTGCCGAGGTGTTTTCCTCGGGGAGCGCCGGGATAGCATCTGCACACTCCGCTCTCGCTTGGGTGAACGCTGGCGACGCTGAGCGGACGCTCAAGGTGTACAAGGTCGAAGACGGCAAGACCGTGAACATGCCGTGGAACGACTATATTGTCGACGTGATGGCAGCGCAGATGCCTCCAACTGCACCTCAGGCCGCACTCGAAGCCATGGCGGTTCTAGTCCGAACCTACGTGTACAGATCTGTCGCTTTGCCTCCAAGTTTCCGATCCTCCCTCGCCCAATCCCACGGAGCCAACGTCAGCGACAACGGGCAGGCGGATCTCGCCTGGTGGACGAGCGCCTTCCAGGAGATAAAGTACGGAAGCGCGGCGCCGACGGACGAGGCGCTGCTGAGAGGAGCAGTCCTAGCTACGGACGGGATGGTGCTCACGTACCGCCAGCAACCCATTCTCCCATTCTTCACGGAAATGTCCTCCGGGAGAACAGCCAACGATCTCTACTCCCTCGGCCGCCAACTTCCATACCTTCCTTCCCTCCTGTGTCCCGCCGACGTCTATGCAGCGACATGGCAAGCTGCCGGCAACTATTCGGCGGCGCAACTGGCCAATAAACTCGGAATATCCCCATCCGCGCTCGACCTCCCATCTTTGCACATCACGGGTTACGGGGAAGGCGGCTATCCCATCTCCGTCGCCGATGGAGCGGTGCAATGGACCGCCACCGATTTTGTGAGCCGACTGGGGCTCCCAAGCGCTGACTTTCGCTTCACCATCCACAACGGCACGATTTCGATTCGGACCAAAGGCAACGGCGGCGGCCTCGGGCTAAGCATCCACGAGGCCGAGGCGATGGCCCAGAAGGGGGCGACGATGCCGGAGATTCTGTCGCACTTTTTCCCGGGCACCGCGCGTGAAGTCATTGTGGGGGGCGGCCTGTCGCTGAAGCCGCTGAAGTAGGGGGGCCACGAACCGGGCCATCAAATCTCATCGCAAATCTCGGCATAGACAAGGTATAAATTGGGTAGCACGTGGCGACACTGGCGTAATGAGGTGAAGCCACAATGGATGAGAAGAAACATCCAACCCAACCAGAAGCGCCTTTGCAGAATGATAAGACAGAGAAAGGGCCTCGGACACAGGCCAAGCAGGCAGTAGCGGGTGCATCCCGCCGCGTCTTGAACAAGCGTTGGTTGTACCCGGCCATCTACTTGGGTGCCGCGGCTCTCATCATCGGACTGATGTATGTGAGAAGCCAAATGACAGCGCGCCCAACGCTCAGTGACACGGGGACCAACACTGGGAGCACCGCTACGCAGACAGCGACCGGGGTACCCAGCGGATCCACCTATAGTTGGCCGGTTGCATCAAGCATCACGCCAGTGATTGAAAAAGGATTCTTCAGTAGCTCGGCGTCGCCGAAGCAGCAAGCGCAGGATTTGGTCCACTTCGGGAACCAGTATTCGCCGCACCTCGGTTACGACATCCAGCAGAAGGATGGCAAGCCGTTTACCGTAACGGCCGCCATCGCGGGTCAAGTTCTGAAGGTTGCCAACTCACCCTTGAATCATTACACCGTAGAGATCCAGAGCAACGACGGACACATCGAGAAGTACGAGTCGCTCAGCAAGGTCGACGTTAAGGTCGGCGAATCCGTCTCCCAGGGTGAGACCATCGGGACCAGCGGAACCTCCGTGTATGAGGCGTCGGCAGGGAACCACCTGTATTTTGAGATCGACAACGCCACTGGACCCGTGAATCCGGCAAGTCTACTTCCGAAGCTGTAAACCTGATTTTTCATCCTGCCGGAGACGGAGATCTCCGGCCAGTATTGCCCCAGTCTAGCATCAGAAAAGACGCGATAGACCGCACTCTGAGTGGGATTCTCTCAGAAGGCGGTCCTCTTTTATTTCCCGATAAGCATTTGCGAGAAAACCGAAGAAACGCGGCGAAAATCAAGTGTGACAAGCTCTAATGGAAGATGGCAAGGAATACGGTGTACACCCCCTCATATACTGTATCAGGTTCAGCGAAATGGGAGGCGAGGGGAGTGCACGACTACATCAAGGAGCGCACATTGAAGATAGGGGAGTATATCGTGGAGACCCGAAATACTGTGCGCACCATAGCACGCGAATTTGGCGTGTCCAAGAGCACCGTCCACAAGGACCTGACAGAACGCTTGCCGGAGATCAATCCAGATTTAGCGAATCGAGTGAAGGAGATCCTCGAATATCATAAGTCCATTCGCCACCTGCGCGGGGGCGAAGCCACAAAGCTCAAATACCATCGTGACGAGAATTCGACAAGTTCCCCGAAAACGTACACGCTGAGAAAAGGAGTTTCAAGTGGTTTGTAGAAGTTATGCCTATTCTAACTTTCAACAATGATTCTTGATGTGCGCTCACTTTTGGGGAGGACTCGCCTTTCATGCTCGCAAAAGACATCGGAATTGACCTAGGAACGGCCAACGTACTCGTCTACGTGCGAGGTCGGGGCGTCGTCTTGAACGAACCGTCCGTCGTGGCCATAGACCAGGTGACGAAGCAGGTTGTCGCTGTCGGGGAAGAGGCTCGTCAGATGCTGGGGCGTACGCCGGGAAACATCGTCGCCACACGCCCGTTGCGTGAAGGAGTCATCGCTGATTTCGAGATGACTGAAATCATGCTGCGCCATTTTATCGAAAAAGCGGTCGGGAAGACCCGCATGTTTCGTCCGCAGCTGATGATCTGCGTTCCCGCT
>JAJZAV010000331.1 GCA_021799255.1 Bacillota bacterium | reverse complement strand
TCACCAATACGCGGCCGGTAGAAAGATCCCAATTTACTTTCGGTATGTAAACCGTGTCGTCGTCTTCGAACTGATGGTAAATCCTCTCTGCGTTTCTCGCCTCAATCGCGTAGTCGCACTCGTCCAGCAGCGTTCTGCGAAATTCCTCGACGATTTCCGCAAGCGCATAGTGTTGCGCCCAGTCGAATCGTTTTTCGGCCAAGCGGGCGATGTCGGCCAGGATCTCAAAGTCGATCTCGATATTGGTCCGAATATCCTGCCTCTGGACTTTGACGGCGACCGTTTCTCCGGAGATCAACACGGCCCGATGAACTTGTCCAATCGAAGCGGATCCAATGACGGTCTGTGAGAATTCCGAAAATGTCTCCTCAACCGGGTTGCCCAATTCTTTTTCAACGATTTTACGCACCGTCTCAAACGGCATGGGTGGAACCTCGTCACCGAGTCGTGCGAGTTCCTCCGTCAGCTCCATGGGCAGCAGATCCGTGCGCAAGCTCGCGACCTGTCCCATTTTGATGAACGTGGGGCCCAGTTGCTCGACGGCAATCCTGATGCGCTCGTAGGCGGTCGGGGCTTCGCGGACTTGCGCCCCGCGAAGAACCCAACGAGGAAAGTTGAGTAGCCTGGCCAGCCCCGTCTCGTCGACAAACCACCCAAATCCGTTACGGATTAAGATGGACGTGATCTCTCGATAGCGCGTGAGGTGTCGGATGCGTTTTCCTAGTGAAACTCGTCCATTCACATCAGTTCCCACTTTCCGCCGCAAGGGTAGTTCGACCAAACAGAGCCACAACTAGTTCATCGATTGACGCTCCCCATTTCTATTTTCCACTTCATGTGCGCAGAATTCAAACAGGCACGGATGAAGGGGCGCCGGGCAGTCGGCGCTGCCGAACCCGCACTCCCATATTCCGTGCCCCATGTGCACTCCCGCTTATCCTCGAAAGAGCGCGCGAATCCCTGGTGACTCAAAGGTGATTTCGGAAGAGGTGAAGTAGGTCTGTCGACTGCGGGCGAAGACCTGCAGCGCGACGCCCACCGCGACGTAATCGATGAGAAGGGCACTGCCCCCGTAGCTCATGAAGGGCAACGTGATGCCCGTAGCCGGACTCAGGTACATGTTCATGCCGATGCTTTCAAACACCTGAAACCCAAACATGCCCATGACACCCATGACGACGTAGGCACCGAACGGATCGACGGACTGAGCGGCAATCCGAGAAAGCCGATAAAACAGAACGAGGAACGTCACAATGAGCACCGTCGAACCCACGAACCCAAACTGCTCTCCGACGGCAGTGAAGATGAAGTCGTTCCATTGATTGGGGATGGATCCCGCCGACGTCAACACCCCCTGCAGCAGGCCCTCCCCAAACACACCTCCGGAACCGATGGCGATTTGCGCGAGCCTGACGTTGTAACCGGCACCCATCGGCTGGAAGTTTGGATTGAGCCAGACGATGATTCTGTCAGCTTCAAACGACTTAATCAGGTGGTGCTTCACGAGCACATTGTTGATGAACGCCGTCGTCTGCGCGGGGTAATTCATGGCGAGCATCGTCACGCCGAGAACCACCGTGAACAAGAGGAGCACGATGACAACAAACTGCCATCGCTTCGAGAAGACCATAACCATGATGAACACGGTCGCGAAGAGTACGATGGCTTGCCCAAGGGCAGGCTCAATCAAGGTGAGCCCAAACGGAGGCAAGACCAACCCGATGATGATCCCGAACTTCTTCCAACTCCCAACGCTTGCGTCGCCCAAGGCATCAATCTTGGCCATGTAGGCCGCCTCCGCGATAATCAAGGCCAACTTGGCAAATTCTGAGGGCTGGAGCGTGAACAAGCCCAGCGGAATCCAACTGTGGGCCCCGAATCGGTACGGCATGGCGAACACGACGAGGAGCAGAAAGACAGCAAGTGCATACAGCCAACGACTCCACTTGGCCAGCAGGCGATAGTCGAACTTTGCGGCAATCCCCATGCCGATAAATCCGACCACCTCAAACAGGATTTGCTTTTCCACGATGTGGCTAGGGACGCTGGCGCCCGTCTTGCCGTGTGTGGTGGAATACAAAGTTATACAGGAGTAAATTGCGAGCAGAACTAGAGCGGCAATGACGGACCAGTCGACAGTGTTGCGCTTCTTGGCTATCGAATACTCCATCGCATGTCATCTCCAAACAACCGATTTATGGCATGCAGGCAGGGTGAAGGAAGGAGCAAACAGCGCTCTAGCCAAGAGTACTGAAAAGAGCTTTCGTGGAATCAAACGCCCGCTTAACGGCACCTTAATTCTGTGGGCCCTCGTTCTTTGGGGGAAGAAGAATGGAAAACGTCGTTCCTACACCAACCCGGCTGCTGGCCCGGACCTCGCCACCGTGCGCCTCAACCAGTTGTTTCGCGATGGCGCAACCGAGCCCACTGCCTTTGGAATAGCCTTCGCTCGTGTTGGTGCCGCGATAATACCTGTCGAATAGATGGAGCAAAGTCTCCTCATCCATTCCGTTGCCATCGTCCTTAATTTCAATCTCGACTCCGTCGTAATGCATACCCGTCTCGGATTTGGAATGCGGTTCTGACTCGCGCGTTTCCTTATCGGATTGGCGGCGAACATGGACCTCGATGGAAGTGTGGGGCGGATTGTGGACGACCGCATTTGCGAGCAAGTTCTCGATAGCGCGGGTGAACCACTTTGCGTCAATCGGGTAGAGAATCTCTTCCTTGGACGCCTCGAACGTCAATTTCTCGGCATCGACGTCGGGACGATTCACGAGGTCAATGGCGGACCTCCGGACAACCTCGACGACGTTCTTGGGCTCGCACACAAGCGGCAGCGCCTCGTTCTTCAGGCGGAATGTGAGCCCGAGATCCTCAATCAACCCCTCCATGTGAGACGCCTTTTCGGCGATGATGCCGCCGAACTTGCGGATCTCTTCCCGGCTCCAATCGTACTGATCTGCAGACAGCAGATCCGCATAGCCCTTGACGGACGAGAGAGGAGTTTTGAGATCGTGAGACACGCCGGTGATCCACTCGTCTC
>JAJZAV010000054.1 GCA_021799255.1 Bacillota bacterium | reverse complement strand
GTGCAGGCCGTTGTTATTGTAGTAGGTATAGTATGGCTCCTGCGCGGAACCGTTCCAGAGGGGTCGAACGTGAAGAGATCTCAGGAGGCTGTCGGCGGATGCGAGAGACAACCCGCGAGTGGACGATCCCGCCCAATCGTAAGCGTACGTCGGAACCCCCAGAAGCACCTTGTTCGGCGAGATTTGCGAAGCTGTGTAGTCCGCCACCTGGTTCACCCACCAGACCGGTGCGATGGCACCTGCTGGCCCACCAGGGTAGGAATAATCATAAGCCATGATAACTACTTCGTCGGCATTCTTGCCGATGGACGAGTAGTCGTACGCTCCGGTGTAGGAAGACAGGGTCGACGCCTGCGTTTCAGCAGGCACGTCCACCACGAGGGACTTCCCTCTCGCAGAAAGCTCGTGATGAAGTTTCGCAACAAACGATGAGAAAGTGGCTCGCGCCGAGGGGGGCAATGCCTCGAAGTCGATGTTAATGCCGGACACCTTGTCCTCGTTTGCCGCGAAGAGGATGTTGTGAATCAGCTTATTCGTCCGCGAAGGGCGCGACAGAATGCCTGCCATCATGCTCCCATCGAAATTGCTCCGTCCAAGATTGGCCACCGTGAGTTGCAGCTTATTGCTCCACCCGGGCAGAGTGGTTGCGTCGGAAGGAATGCTCGCATCGCGGAGGCTCTCGGTGGGTGTCACGTACGCGTTGAATTCCGCCACGTTGCTCAAAAGTGAATCGTGGCTCATGATATCCGGCAACGAAAGCGTCTTCCCGCTGTATTCGAGGGCGAACGTATACACCATGGGAGCGGGTTGCGGTTTCGTCGTTTCGAGCGACCCAGTCTGAGCGTTTGTCGGCTTCGTAGTCTGACTCTTTTTGGGGGGCGGTGTGGATTTGCGGATGGAGGGTTTGGGAACATGCGGTGTCCCGCCGGATTGTGTTCTCGTTGGTTTGACGAACGCCCATGTCTGCCCGTCCCAAGAACTCGGAACGGATATGGCGTTTAGGCCCGCCATCATGATTTTTATCGGCAGATAGGTTGTACCCAGATACACGAAGGAACTCCCCGTGGCCACAATGCGATTGTCCACCGCCACTCCTTTTTGATTCGGATCCGCGGGTTGAAACGACGGCGCGTTTGCCCCGGTTTTTGGCGTGAGATTTAAAATGTTCCCGTTCCACGTGGCTGTGACTCCCATGGCCGACAGCACGGACTGAAGCGCGTAAATTGGGAGATAAACCGCGCCGCCACGAACAACGTCCTTCACTTGATTGATTTGTGTTCCTGAAAGAGTAAGACTTGCGGAATGAACAGCCGAAGATGGCACCAAAAATTGCGTTGTAGCGGCCTTCACTGATGGCATCCAGGGAAACAGCAACGACCCCGAACTAACAATTGCCATCGCGATGCCGACGGCGGCAAGTCGTCGACGTTTTTTTCTATTTTTACAAAACCCCGCGCGGATTTTGTCAATCTGCGTGACCCCGTTTGGCTGTCTCACTCTCTCATTCCCTTCTTTACTAGAACCACTTGTCTAGCCCTACATTACTGAAATTCGGTAGGAGAACCAAGGAACACTTCTTGGAAACAGGAGTTCTTTGGGAAACCGTCATAACTCACGAATAATTGCGTATTGGAGTTGTCGCTCTTCTTTGGTAGAATGCGGATAGATATTTTGCAACCGGATTTCGACATTTCTCGCACGTTCCAATGATAAATGATACAAAGTGAATTTTCCGTGAACAGTCAGTAGTCTGTGACTTAGAATAGAGAAAAAAGATTTCGAAAATGCTGAGATAATGATTCGAATTGGGTCAGATGGGATGAGGGATGAGTGTGAACAAACACAAGCAACCGGGGATACTGAGAGACCGGAACTTACGCTTTCTATTCGCTGGACAAGCCACTTCTATGGTTGGCGACAGCTTCTACATGCTTACCCTCTTGTGGATGACAGAAACCCTAACCAAAGGATCCCCCCTTAGCTCACTGTGGATAGGCATCGTGGTCGGCAGCGGATACGTGACTCGAGTCTTTGTCACGCCGGTCGCTGGCGTGTTTGTTGACCGTTGGCGAAAGCGAACCGTGATGCTGGTGTCAGATGCCATCCGAGCGGTGGTTCTTGGCATCCTCGCCGTTCTGTTTGTCCTCGGCCACGCTCATGTCTTGGAATTGGTGGTATTTCAGATTGCGGTCGCAGCGGTAACCTCGTATTTTCGTCCGGCCAACGTTTCGTTGCTTCGGCAGATCACCAAAGAAGATCAACTGTTGAAAGCGAACGCGCTGTTTAGAACGACACAGCAAACCACTGCCTTCTTAGGTCCCGCGCTCGGAGGGTTCCTCATCGGTAGCGTGGGCATGGCCCCCGCGCTCGAGTTCGATTGTCTTAGCTTCATCGTTTCCGTCGTGAGCCTAATCTTCGTCAAGTCCGACGAGGTTCGTACCGCTGATAAAGCGGGTGGCGTGCACAAGGTAGTGGAGGAAATGGGGGAAGGGTTCCAGACGCTGGTTTCGGTTCCCATCACTCGTATCGTGTTCCCTTTTATGCTGTCCTACAACTTCATGATTGCTTCCGCAGACGTACTGCTCGTCGTGTTCATCAGCAACGTGTTGCACTACACCAACTCGCGCGGAGCCATCATTCTTGGAGTATTCCAGGCCGCGATGGCGCTAGGGGACATCGTGGGGGGGCTGTCAACCGAATTCGTGGCGAAACGCGTGGCGAAAGAACACATGCTTGCAGGGGCCATGGGCGTCAGCGCAGTCTTTTTGTTCCTCATCGGGTTGTCCAAATCAATCGTGTTTATCAGCGCGTGCCTGTTCATAATCAGCGTGTTCATCATGATGTCGGGAATTGTGTTTCAAACCACGGTGCAACTCGCCATTCCGAAAAACCAATTGGGACGCGTATGGTCGCTAGTTGGGGCGGCCCTCAACGGGTCCGTTCCGCTATCGCAGGTCTTGGGTTCCTGGATTGCGGTCTTCGTGCCCATCGGCCTCATGTTCAATGGAATGGGAATTCTGGCAGCCGGCGTGTGCGCAGCGGCATTCTCCACCAAGTTCGTCCGACACCCCGGAACCATCGCCGCTGTCTCCTCGCCGTCTCAGTCGGAATCTGTCGGGGCGCCGTAGGAGAGGCGCAGGGAGCCTTGCAGCGGATCGACATACGTTTTCACGGGCGTGCGGAAGACCTCCACCATGTTTCGCTCAGTAAGCACCTGCGTGGGACTTCCGTGGCCAACAATCTGGCCGTTCTTCAAGAGCACTAGCCGCGAGCAGTACTGGGCGGCAAACTCGAGGTGATGAATGGCCACCACGACAAGCAACCCGTCCTTTGCGAGGGACTGCAACAGCCTCAGGATGTCGATTTGGTAGTAAAGATCCAGGCTGGAAATTGGTTCGTCCAGAAGTAGCACTTCGGTCTGTTGGGCAAGGCATCGCGCGATGGCAACGCGCTGGCGCTCCCCGCCAGATAGTCGACGAAGGGGCGTGTTCACAAGCGAATCGAGCCCCAACTTGTGGATGGCCCCACTCACCGCCGCACTGTCCGCGCGGTTCATCCCGCCAAGGGATCTCCGATAAGGGTATCGCCCCATTTCGACAAACTCCTGTACGGTGAACAGAACGTCGTCTTCGGGCAGGGACTGGGGCAAATACGCGATGCGACGGGCTCGCTCGCGTGGCTTCCACAAGCCGATGTCCACCCCGTCGAGGCTTGCGCTTCCGGAATCGGGCCGCCAGATCCCCGCTAGGATCCGAATGAGCGTCGACTTTCCCGCACCGTTCGGCCCGACGAGGCCGACAAATTCGCCCGATTCAAACACTTCGGAAGCACGCTTGATTCCCGGAGAATACGACACCTCTCGCATCTCTAAGGTAGTCATGATCATCGCCTCCGCACGATGGTAGAGTACTGCCGTCGCAGCAGGTAAAGAAAGAACGGAGCGCCAAGCAGGGATGTGATGACCCCAATGTTGATCTCCGTCGGAGAGAGCGCCATCCTCGCCACGACATCTGCGCCGGTCATCAGGATGGCACCGCCAAGCGCCGACGCCGGGAGCAACACCCGATGGGCGGGTCCTACCCACATCCTCATGAAGTGAGGAACGATGAGCCCCACGAAGCTGATGACGCCGCTGATGCTGACCATGACTCCCACCGTGAGCGCGCTGGTGAAAAGCGTCACTCGCTTCATCTGCTGCAGGTTCACGCCAACCCCTTCTGCTTGCTCTTCGCCGAGGGACATGATATCGAAGGCTTTCGCGCAAGACGAAAACACCAGCGTCGCCACCCCGACGACCACACACAGCATGGCCGAGGTCACCCATGAACTATTGTCGAGGCCCCCCATAATCCAGAAAAGCATTCCCTGCATCGTCTGTGTGGGTTCAATGGAAAGCAGGAACGTCACGACGGAACCGCAAAGCGCACTGATGGCGACGCCCGCCAGCAGGAGCGAATAGATGGACGTTTTGCCGCCGACCGTTCCGAGCCGGTACACCGCAAACATGGCCAGCATGCCCGCGAAAAACGCAAAGAGCGGGCTCACCCACAGCCCGTGGCTGGCCACGCCAGTGGCGATGGACACGACGGCCCCCACGGAACCCCCGCTGGAGACCCCGATGATGCCGGGGTCCGCCATTGGATTGCGAAAGATGGCCTGCAGCGCGGCCCCCACCAAGGATAGACCCACGCCCACGAGCATGGCGACAAGCAGCCTAGGCAATCGAATCGCGCCCACCACGACCGCATCAGGGGTCCGAACGCCGTGAAAGTACAGAACAGCGGCGGGAACCAGCCTTGAGACGGGAATATTCATGGGCCCTAGCGCCAGCTCAAACCCGGCGGCAACCAGAAGCAGGAGGGCGAGAATCAGCATTTTCGACCACGTAGGCAACCTGTGCATGAAGCGCCATCCTCATTTCTTCAGGGTTCCAATATCCTTCGCTACGGTGGCTACGGAATCCACAATGTACTGCGATACCGTCCCCGTGTCCCTGTCGGGCAATAGAAAGACGCGATGATCCTTGATGGCCGCGACGGTGCTATATTTGGGGCTATGGAGCATGGCTTCGGCGATTTTGGCGTCACTTTGCGAGAACAGAAGGATTTGCGGATTCTGCTTGACGACCGCTTCCGCCGTCTCCGGTTGCCAGCCGTTCACAGCGGCCGCGGCATTGCGTCCACCCGCCGCGAGAATTACGCTGTTCATGGTGGTATTCTTCCCAGCCACGTAGTTGGGAGACGCATAGTACATGACGGTAGGCTTGCGGCCGCTCGTAGCTGCCTTCGCGATGAGGCGTAACCTTTGCTTCATCCCTGCGACGATGCCACGGGCCTTAGGCTCTTTTCCAACGACGAGCCCAACGTTTAAGATGTTTTGTTCAATCTGCGAAATGGAATTGAAATCGGTGAGTTCATACACGGGAATGCCTGCCTGACGAATCTGGTTAACCACCCCTGGGGTGGTATACGACGCGAGAAACACGAGATCCGGCCGGGCGGCGATGATTCCCTCGGCCGTCGCGCTCGAGATGCCTCGGATCCCCTTAAGTTTGCTTGCGACAAAGGAATAGGCAGGCTGCTTGCCGTACGTGGTGACAAGCACGAGGTCTTTGATGGGCACCAAGGCGGACAAGATCTCGTCGGTCCCTTCGGTCACGGACGCGATGCGAACTGGGCGGTGCGAGATGGTCACCTTGTTCCCAGCCTCGTCCGTCACCGTCAGAGGAAACGTAACGGTCGACGAACTCTTCGTTGCCTTCGCGTACGCGATGGAATGATGACTTTGTGCATAGGCGCTTCCCGACACCGAAGCGCTGGCCGCAAGCGCCGCTCCCATAAGGACGGCGATGGTGATTTGCTTACCCTTTCTTGCCATGACAATCTCCCCTTTTCGAAGATTAGCCATAGCCCGACCGTAAGGATCAAAAAACTCTGCCAATCGGCAGAGTTCGACGTGCGTAGGCAAAACGATTCTCCCTACACGCCAACGAACCTTTCCGCGAAGGCTTGGCTAGAACACCACTTGGGCAGGTCTCCTGGCTCTCAGCTCGGCGACTTCGCCGTCTTCCCATCGAATGCGCATAGGCATTCACGGACAGTGACGGCGGCCGAACGACTGCTGATTACAGTGGCGGGACCGCATCGGATTCTCACCGATTTCCCTATTCTCCTGCGAACCATGCGCCCATCCCTGCCGATTCATGGCATGGATGTCTAGGCGTAGGCCCGCAAGCACCCAAGGGGCTATACTTTGTCTACCATCTTATTCATGCGAAGAGACGTTGTCAAACCGGATCCGAAGAGACATACCGCCCCCAATCCAGCGCTCGCGGCGCACGCCCCGTACATCCACGCGTTTCCCCCAACGTGCAGGAGATACCCGTTCAGCGCATTCCCGACAATCCCCGCGATTCCGCCGCTCGCCATATTAAATAGACTCTGCCCCGTATTCTGGAGGTCAACTCTCGTAGATTCGGCAACGTATTCGACGGCCGCGATGTAGAAGAAACCGAACGAAATACCATGCAGAGCTTGCACCGCAATCGCTACCCAAGGGATGGGAAACGCGGCCTGAACCGCCCAGCGCAGCGCGTACGCGATGGCGGACAAGAGCATCGTATTTCCCCGCCCGAGCCTCTTCGAGACCCTGTTTGCCAGCATCATTGCAGGCACGTTGGTCGCGGACGAGAGCATGAACGCGATGCCGCTCTCGCTGACGGATCCGCCAATGGACTGAAACGCGAGGACGAAGTAAGTGGTGTAGGCCGTGAGCGTCTGGCTAATCAGAAATGTTCCCGCGAGAAACAGTAAAAACCGCCGGCTCCTCAGAAGCTCTCCCACGCCCGCCCGGATGCTCCCCGAGACGGCCACTCCGACGGTCGCCTTCGGCAACCGAAACGCGAAGACCCCCCCGATGAGCGAGAACAACGCGAAGAGGAACCACAAGTTTTGCATGGAGAAATGCTGCACAAACATGCCGCCGAGATATCCGGCGATGGCGTAGCCGATGCTCCCAAAGAGTCGGATCCATCCGAAAGTCGATCCGCTCTCCCTCGCCGCCATCACCGCATAAGCGTTCATCACCGGAACGTTGGGAGTCATGACTACGTTGGACAAAATGGTGGCGAAAAGGAGGATCCAGAGAGTGGGAGAGTCGTAGAAAGCCGCGAGAAATCCGGGTACGACCGTGCTCAAGACGAGGGTCAACCGCACCACTTGGTACTTGTCCACAAGAATTCCCCAGAACGGTTGTGCGATGATGGTGACAAGGGTTCCGACGGCCATGACGATGCCGATACTGGTGCTGGACAGGCCGTCTTTGGCAAGAAGCAAGGAGAGATAAGGGGAAAAGATGCCCCCCGAGAGTCCTGTAAATAAGAAGAGGTTGCGCAATGTCCAGAGGCTGGATCTCACGTTGATACCGTCACCATCCCGTTTCACAAGCCCTAGCAGCGAGGAACGTTCGTGACCAAACTTCACGAAGTGGATTGTCCCACGTCGCTAGTCCGCCGTCAACGTGGCACAACCCACAGAATCCGTTGAAACCGATTTATATTGAAGCCAATTCGGAAGAAACGATACGATAGGACACGAAAGCGAGCATACGAGGAGGTCGATACGAATGACGCGAGAAAATCAGGGTAAGGTGGCCTTAGTGACGGGCGGAGCGCAAGGGATTGGCCTTGGAGTCAGCCATACGTTCGCCGGCGCCGGGTATCACGTTGTGCTGGTTGACAGGGACGAAGAGGCGGGCCAGGAGGCCCTGACCTCGTTGGCTGGCGCTTCCCACGCCAGCTCCTCCCGCAAAGACGGCGAAAACAGCGCGGGACACAGCGACGATGCCCTGCAGAAATCCCATTTTGTGCATGCGAACGTGGCCGAAGAGGACGAAGTGAAGCGCGTGGCAAGATGGGTGCATGAATCGTTCGGTCGATTGGACGTCCTCGTAAACAACGCCGGAATCGGCAGTTCCATGAGCATCAAGGATAGATCCATGGAGGAATGGGACTACGTCCTGTCCGTGAACCTGCGCGCTCCTTACATGATGACCAAGTACCTTCTCCCCTTGCTCGAAAACGCTAATCCCGGTGTGATCGTCAACATTGCTTCCACCCGCGCGCTGATGTCCGAAGCAAACACCGAGCCGTACTCCGCCTCGAAGGGCGGGATTTTGGCGCTCACTCATTCCCTCGCTGTTAGCCTTGGCCCAAAAGTGCTCGTCAACGCCATCAGCCCCGGGTGGATAGAGGTCGGGGACTGGAAGAAATCGGGCAGCCGCATTCCGGTGAGTCATTCGGATATGGACAACGCTCAACACCCGGCGGGACGCGTCGGAACGCCTCTGGACATCGCAGAGATGGCCCTATTTTTGGCCTCCCCCAAAGCGCGGTTCATCACTGGCCAGAATTTCGTCGTCGACGGAGGAATGACCATCAAGATGATCTATGAGGAATGAATCCCGGCATAGAATCTTGGCGTCTGAGCATGCTATGCCCATCAAATCCAA
Organism: Bacillota bacterium; assembly: GCA_021799255.1. Taxonomy (GTDB): domain Bacteria; phylum Bacillota; class Bacilli; order Alicyclobacillales; family Alicyclobacillaceae; genus JAJZAV01. Next base: position 8,699 of record JAJZAV010000054.1, on the reverse strand, counting down.
ATGATGGGTTGAGGTGTGTCTGGTGCCATCACCGCGCGTATCAAGTACAGTGGCCACTCTGTTTGGCATTGCATCGTTAACCATCATGCTGACCGGATGCGGATCCCAAGGAAACAACGCGCCGAGCGGAATCGGCAACCAGGCAGCGATGAGTGCAAACCCGACGGATGGGGCCGCGTCGAGCCTGAATGCCGCGGCTGACAAAACGCTGGCAACGGGCGACGCCACTCGAATTGTGCGGGTGATGAGTACAAGCTATGACGCGAAGAACCGGATGGTCACGCTAAACGTGCGCAACGATACCGTCGTCAAATCCTCGATGAGTCATCCGGACGGCGGGCGCAGCAGTCCAAACAAGGGGAGAGGAAACGGAGAACGTACGTTGCCAACGGCGTCAGTCCAGCCGCCCACCGGAGAAAATGTCGTCGACGCATCGACGGTATCCGGGATAGTGAACTACGCGACGGCGCGTTACCCCACGAAACCCGTATCATGGGTGCGCGTGGTGAGCGTGCACGGCTCCCAGTCCCACCACAAGGCACCGTTCATGGTTCCCGTCCGTGAAAACCAAAGCACGCAGCCCTCAACCGCAGGTCCCTCGACCGACGAATTGGCCGGATTTGCTGGGGCAGTGAGCCTTCCACCGGGAGTTACGCTCGACCCGAACATCGTCCCGATTGCGACTATCAACGCATCGTGGAGTCAGAAGTTCGACGCGGTAAAAAGCATCGCCGTGAGCAAGCTCGGCACGCCTTACATATGGGGGCACAACGAGGACAGGGGGCAATACGGGTTCGACTGCAGCAACTTTACGTCATACGTGTACCACCATGCCCTCGGTTACATCCTATCCGACTACTCTCGCGTGCAGGCGACGAGCGTTGGTTACCCCGTACCCATCTCGCAAATGCGGCCTGGGGATCTCCTCATCTTCAACAACGGCCAGCACGTAGGAATTTACATGGGTAACCAGAAGATGATTGACGCCGGAGGCGGCGCAGGCCAGGTCAGTTACATGAGCCTCGGCCCCGGGTATTACTGGGGCAACCACATCACCGCCGTGAAGCGCATGTTTTGATGGAGTTCACCGGCGGGTAACGGAACCCCGATGGAAAATGGGGCGCCTATCCCCTCCATGACTACCCTCACATGATGGCTGACACCGTCATATTCTTCCTTCGATAACCATATCGTTTCATCGTTATGGGTAGTCGTAGAGAAGGTAGGTGTCAGTCCGTCATGCTTCGTATGTGGATTGCCTCCATCGCTGCCGTGATTTCTGTCGTTCTCTCGCTCGTCTGTGCGCCGCTATCGTTTGCCAAATCGGTAGGGGCCGTTGCAACACATTCTCGCGCTGCGACCGCTGCGACCACTTCAAACCGGAAACTGGCCTCCAAGTCGAAGCAGGCCCCGCCCGTTCCACTGCTGATGCAAGGGGATCAGTCCAAAGCCGTCGCCGTGTTGCAATCGAAGTTGATTACCCTCGGCTACATCCCGCGCGCCGTTGCCAACCTCCGGACGGGCGGCGCCGTGGCTAGCGGGTTTAAGCCGTCCTCGGGATCTAGAAAACTGCCATCCATCGACAAACAGCTCGCCTCTTTGTACCAGCCCGGCGCGTACAACACCTTCACGAGAGCGGCCGTCATGACATTTGAGGCAGCCAACAACCTCGCCGTCGACGGAATCGCGGGCCCTGAGGTCGCTCATGCGCTCAAGGTGGATCTGGCAGAGAATAAGAGAAACCCGTTTGGGTACACGTATGTGGAGGTGTCCGAGAAGAGTCCGGAGACTATTACCATTTGGCACAACGGCAAGGTCGTGTTGACCTCGCTCTGCAACACAGGGGTGGCGAGCGCAAAAACGCCCATCGGCACGTGGCCAGTCTATTTACGCTATCTTTCTCAGACCATGAGCGGAGTGACTCCGTGGGGAACCACGTATACGGATCCCGGTGTCCCCTACGTCAACTATTTCAACGGTGGGGACGCCATCCACGGGTTTGTCCGGAGCAGCTACGGGTATCCCCAAAGCCTCGGTTGCGTCGAGTTGCCTATCCACGAAGCCAAGAAGGCCTGGCAGTGGATCCATTACGGCACCTTGGTCACCGTGGTGTCGCCGGGCTGAGGGAGTTGCAAGCGATAGAAATCGGCGAGCGGCGAAAAAGTCATGAGGGCTTCGTGACCGGATGCCGTTAGCCGATACACTCCTCGGCTCACCCGCTCAAACCAGCCGTAAGGGTTGTCGTACAGAATCGCAAGCGTCTTATCCCCCGTTCCGAGCCGACGAAGAGATCTGGGGGACATTTCACCAAATCGTTCCAGGCAGCAAGCCACGTGAATGGCGTTCTCGCGGTACGCGGTCACAAGCTTAGTCCCGTGACTTCCGCCAGTGTTATAGTCCGAACTTCTGCGCTTCGCCTCGCGAATCACTGCCTGACGAGCGCGCTTATCCCTCTTTGGATTGGGAGCGCCCGGGTGCAAGGCCACTTCCACGGTCTTCGCGGTAGGGCTCACGAATATGAGACCAACGTCGAGGCGCTTTAAAAGTCGCAGGACACCTCGCCAACGAGCGGATCTCATACCCTGTTTCGGGCGAGGTACGGCCACGTAAACCGCGTCCGCAAGGCGCTGTCTGTCGACCGCCTGAACGAGCAGATTCATGGTGACCCCCTTCTTGAGTTCCACAATCACAAGTTCATCATCTTGCATCGCGACAACGTCGCAGCCGTTGACTTCGGATCTTACAACGTACCCCCTGTCCACGAGAAACTGCTTTACCGGTTGGTAGAGTTCCGCCTCTCTCAAAGCCACTTCGCTCCCCCGCAAATTTCAAACTTATTGTATCACTGTGCTTTCGTTTCCCTTCGTTACTTTTGTGAGACCTGTACCAATTTGGATAATTGTGCTAGTATCATCATGAGATAGTTATATCAAAAAAGAGAGACATGCAAGGACTTGGGGTTTAAAAGGGGGGCGGGTACGTGCGAAGATACAGTCGGATCCTAGCAAGGCTACACTCAACAGCAAGCATTCTGCGTGGACCTGCCGTGGACCCTTCCCACATCCGTTATCTCGCCGGAGAAATCGCGTCGGCGACGGACATTGGAGTTCAACTGGCAGTGGCATTATCCTCCGGTCAACCCTCCCGATTCATACAACAGTGGGGCATCCGAAAAACCGATTTTCCCGCAATCCTGGACTTGGCCAGCGTGTTTCATTCGCTCGTTTTGCGCAGCGTCCTGTCCGTCTGCACCGATAGAAACGTGAGGGTCATTACCTCGCAACCCGTCTGGTCCGCGACGGATCCGTACACGCGGCTGTTGGCCAGAAGCCATCTGGACACCGGAAACATTCTTATCTTCGCAGATGACGTGGACGGTGGACTGCAGATTGACATGCGATGCGTGGAAAAGGCACTCGACATGGGCGCCAAAAGCGTCGTCATAGGATTCATGGACAGCGCTTGGAATAGTAAATCCGGATCCGGCGGCGTGCGCGACACCCTCGTGAAGGGGCAGATCATCGCAGACTATGAGACGCTCCATTACGATGACGCCCTGTTCGCCTCCACTTCGCTCTGGAGCAAAGACGCCTTGGCAAGCCTGCAGAAGCACGGAATCCCCGTGCACCTGTTCAACGTCGACGAACCCGGTTCCCTCCGGCGGATCTGCCAAGGAAATAGAGCCGGGATTGAGATATCTTCATCTCCCACGACGTTACGAGTCGTGACGTGATCCATGCGTTTTGCAAGACGCTAGTTTGCACGGCAAATCGACCGTTTACAAGGAGCGCTCGAACACGGCGCTCCCTTCTTGTCCAATCAGGCCTTTTGCGAGGGACTCCCACCCGTCGACGGCTTGGGGCTAAAATCGATGCGCATCGTGAGATCCGTGTCGTAGTTGCCGAAACGTCGGCCGAAGAGATTGACGCCACCGACGTGCGTCGCATCGGCCTTAACGCCAATTCGCACGGCGATGTACGGGGACTCGTCCAAACGCAGAGCGCGAATGGTCATGTCGGAAACTTGTCGTCCGTCTACGAAACTGCCCTTTTCGGACACACGCCACTCCTTCAACACGCCGAACTGCGTGTTGTACGTCTCCCACCACTCCGGCGTCAGATAACCACGCTCTCCCCCGAAATCACCTGGCGACGTCCAGGTGCCAATTTCCTGTTGATTCACCCACACCGTGATGTCCGACGGCCAATCCGGGTTATGCATGGGCGCCTCGGAACATAGCTCCATCGTCAGCCGAAGGTTCCGTACCTTAGCTCCCTTCGGGATCCGCCGCGGGAACCGATACTCAACGTAACCCTTCTTAAACCAGAGAAGTTGTGCGTAGACGCGACCGGGATCGTAAAAGGAAGCGGGATCGTCAAACTCGCCGATGATGGCGTCCGGCCCGGTTAATCCGCACGGGGGTGCCACTTCGCAATCGACGAATCCCCCTATGGGCATGGGAATCGTGACGGTGTTCACGTCCGCAACTTCCTGCTTGGTATCCACCACAATGCGATGGACGTTGGCGTAGCACACCTTTTGTGTGCCGCGCAAGCCGGGTACGAGTTCGGTAACGATGAGTCCGGCGTCCTCGAGCTTTTTAATGTTCGACGCGGCCGTAGACTGCGGTAACCGGAATTCGTCCGCAATTTCGTTGACGTTCATCGGCCGCAACAAAAGTGCCTTCATCATGTCTACCCGCAGCGTTGAGGAGAGGGCTCGCGCGATTGGGCCAAAATTGTCCAGCGTCGCGTTTAAAACCCTGCCTCCGACGCGAAAGACGTTGCCGTCCTCTGGTGGCTCCTGCTGCATCAATGTCACCAACTTCTCCTCATGGTGGCACGAGTATGTAAACCGTGGATACGCTCAGCGGACGGGGACGCCCCGTCCACTCGCTCCTAAGACGCCTACTTTGCAAAAACAAAGCCATTGAAATTGGCCACCGTGGGCTGCTGGTAAACCCAGGGGTTGTTTCTCTGGCTTGTATCGTAAAACACATATGCTCCTGGCACAACGTCTTCGTGCTTTTCCAGAACATCGACGGCGGCGGTCACGCTGAGCGGATCCGGGGACTCGTATATGGCGCCTTCGGGCACGGTGGAGAACTGGTAGTTTCCGTTGGTCTGTTCAAACACGATGTCTTTGACCGTGCTTCCCGGCTGGGCCAGCATGCGGTGCCAAACCACGTCTCCAACCGCTATCTTCGATTTCAAAGGTTGCGATCCCGCTTCCGCATGGATGACCCGCGCCATCCAGTACAGGTTCTCGGCGGCTAGGGTCGCTCCCGGAGGGCCGAAGGCGGCGCTCCTGCCGCTCAACATGGTTACCGGGGCCGGAGTCGGCCGTGATCCCGAAGATGCACTCCGGTTTCCTGTGGGAACCCACAAGCTGTCTCCGATGCGAATGGTAACGCTGTTGCGAAGCTGAGGGTTAAGCGCTTGCAATCTCCCCACCGATGTATGGTAGGCCGTCGCGAGCGACCACAGCGTGTCGCCCGCATGCACCGTGACCTTTTGCTTCACGGGTCGGACTCGATTCGCAGACCATTTAGAGGAAGGAACTCCTCCGGGCAACGTCAGTTTCATCCCAATCTGGATGGTCTCTCCGTGCAAATTCGGATTCAACTTGTGAATCTGCGCGACCGTCGTATGGTGAGCCTGCGCGATTCCCCAGAGCGTTTGCCCTGGTTGCACCGTGACGGTAGACGCGTACGCAACGAGGGCCGGTGATGCAAACATAGTCAAACATGCCGCCAAAGCGATGGACCTGGTGGTTGCTTTACCCAATCAGGACATCCTCTCGTTTCGCCTCCGAGGTTAGTTGTCGGGTTTGGATGTCGAGAGCACCCCTCGCAAAAGGCGATTCACCCCAAGGCCAAATTGGACGCATCCGTCGGCCAGAATTCCCCCGTACGCCTACGTCGCCCTCAACAACGGGGCCGCCCTGAACCAGGCGAAGGCGCAGGGCGTGACTTGGCGATTCGGCTATATTGGACTCAATATAACATACTTTATGATTCCTTCAAAAAGACTCGGGAGATTGCCGTCGTGACACGATGCCCTTCTTCGCTGCCTTCACGACCCCAGTGGATTCGTAACTGCGCTGAATCCGTCGCACAACGGCCGACTTCACCCCGAAATTTCGGCCGAAATCCGCTCAAAGTGGATCTGCTCCAACGCCTGCACCATTCGCAGATATTGCGCCTCTTCGTTCAGCTGTTTGGCACGTGCGAGACCGCGGCTCGCGATGTGTTTCCTAAATCCGCGGTTGCGAAGCACCTTGTAGATTCCATGCGCCAGCCGAGACGTGTCGCGCGGCCTCGTCATGTAAGCCGTCTCTTTATGCACGCAGAAGTCGCGCAGCCCTCCCGAATCCGTCGTCACCACCGGCGTGCCGCATGCCAACGCCTCGAGTGGCGGCAGCGCGAAGCCCTCAAACCAGGACGTCGAAACGAACACGTCTGCCCTTCGGTACAGATGCGCGATTTCCCTATCCGACTTCGGTTGGAACGTCTTGTGCGGGATCCCGTCCAAAGTAAGGACGCGTTCTGGGCAGATCATGTAGACACAGTACTTTCCTTTGTATCGGCGGGAGAACTTTTGCATCGCCTCCTGGAAGTCGGCGAAACCCTTGAGGGCGTACCCGGCATCGGGATCGCGAGCCATGTACAAGATGATCTTCTCGTGGTGATGGCGCTTCTTCCCCTTCGGATGAAAGACGCGTTGGTTCACGCCAAGGTTCACAACGCGACTCGGGACATTCACGGCGATTTGGATCTGCTGTGCGAGCCAATTCGAAATGCTGATAACGGGCACTCCCGTTGCGTAGGTCCACAGGGCCACTTCGGGGTCCGGGACCCAGAGCGGCTCAAATCCCAAGGACAAACGCACGCATTGTTTCGGCCACGCCGCGTAGGCGGGGGCGAACGTCGAGTAGAAATTCGGCAGAACGACGTCGCCGTACGGAATGGTTTCGGCAGACAATTGCGGCACCTTCACGACGTTGCACGAGAGCGCATACTCAAGCGGCGCGGCCTCCGGAATCACGACGTCGACGTCGTGGCCCGCCGCATGAAGGGTGTTGGCTAGCCCCGCCAATACCCGACAGCCTCCTCCCACGTGCAACGCACCCACTGGAATGACAACTTTCACACGCATCCTCCTCGTCCACTGCTTCCCTGAAATCGTACGCCGTATGCACGAGGTGGGAAGTGTGTTCGCCTACGGGTTGACCAAACTCTGGCGGACCTTTGATTTTTGGGAAATCCGCACATGATCCGCGCCCGGTTTCAACGACGTCAGGGGTTGGCCTACACGGAACCGCAGGAGGCGGCATCCAATGGACAACAGGACTTGTTCGCAAGGAGTGAGCGTGCGTGAATTTGAATGGCAAGCGTGTGCTGGTGACGGGAGCGGGGGGATTCATCGGCAGTCACCTGGTAGAGCGACTGTTGAATACGGGGTGTCAAGTGCGCGCGTTTGTCCGCTACAACTCCCGCAACACCAATGGATTTCTCGACACACTCTCGGGCGCAGACGATGTTGAGATAGTTAGAGGGGACCTTTTGGACTCACAGGCCGTCATGGACGCCGTAAAGGGTACGCAGGTGGTGTTTCACCTGGGTGCCTCCATCGCGATTCCCTACTCCTACCAAAATCCTACCCACGTGATTCAGACCAACGTCCTTGGCACGCTGCACGTAGCCGAGGCGGCGCGAAGATGGTCCGTCGAACGAATGGTCCACACGTCGACGAGCGAGGTGTACGGAAGCGCAGCGTACGTGCCGATGGCGGAAGACCACCCGCTTCGGGGACAGTCCCCGTATTCCGCAAGCAAAATTGGAGCGGATCAAATCGTGCACAGCTTTTATTGCGCCTACAACTTGCCCGTCGTCACACTTCGCCCGTTCAACGCCTTTGGCCCCAGGCAATCCATGCGTGCGGTCATTCCCACCATCATCAGCCAGGCCCTCCACCGCGATTCCATCGTTCTCGGGAATCTCTCTTCGACGCGCGACTTCACGTACGTGGAGGACACGGCGCGCGCGTTTGTGCGCGCGGCCGAATCCGACGCTGGCATTGGGCAGGTCTTCAACGCGGGTTCCGGCAGGGAGATCTCGATTGGTGATTTGGCTGCCCAAATCTTGGAGTTGGTGGGGAGAGACGTCCCCGTGGTTCTTTCCGATCAGAGATCCCGCCCGCCAAAGAGCGAGGTAGACCGACTCCTGTCTTCGAGCGAGAAGGCGAAGCAAACTCTCGGGTGGACGCCCCAAGTCGACCTTCGCACCGGACTCACCCGAACCATCGACTGGATCTCACGCCACGGAAGCCTGTACCGCCCCAATGAGTACGTCGTCTAGAGGCAACAAGTTCAAGCCGAAGCGTGGGCCCGGATAGAAGGAGGGAAAATGTCCATGCGCGCCATCATCATGACCGGTGGGCGAGGCGTACGTTTGCGCCCCTATACGGACGTTCTGCCGAAGGGACTTCTTCCGGTAGGGGGCAAGCCGATTCTCGAAACCATCATCACTCAGCTTCGCAGAAGCGGTTTCCAACAAATCACTCTCGTCTGCGGCTACCTCGGCTGGCTCATAGAAACGTACTTCGGGGATGGCGGCAGGCTCGGCGTTCACTTGGATTACTACACGGAGAGTGAGCCTAAGGGGACCATTGGCGCCCTTCGCGATCTCGGTGAGTGGT
>JAJZAV010000053.1 GCA_021799255.1 Bacillota bacterium | reverse complement strand
GGATACGATTCATCGTTAGAATCGCAAAAGACACAAGACCAGTTGAAGGTAGCTCAAAGCGAGTATAACCAGCAACAAGCCGCATCAGAACAGGCATATCAAGAATCTCTGAATCGAGCACTTGCACAATATCAACCAGGAACCAAAGAATATACATTAGCTCAAAAGAAAGCCAACGCCGCGTTACAAGCCACCACTCAAGCAAATCAGTCACAGGCTTTAGGTACGATGTTCAAATCCATCTACTCCGCAGGTCATCCCACGAAACCCACCCCTCCAACTCCGAACATGGTCGGTCAGATATTAGGTAATGCGATGAACCCAGGAACCGATGTGTATGCACAGCAGGTCGCCGCGTATAAAGCGAACCTAGCCAAGTGGCAGGTCTATCAGAAGTGGTTGAGTGGCAAGCCGATGTCCGTTGCTGACTTGAATACGGCACAACAATAGGTGATAGTATGGCCTTTACAGTTCATCCCTACAGTTACTATGAGAATCAGTTCAACAACCTCGTCGATGTGCCAAGTCCATCTGCCGCATCCACACCCACCTATAATCGATACGCAGACCCCGTTTGGCAACAGGATTATCTCGAATCCTTAACCGGCTCCCCTTCTGCACAAGAACCCACGCAGCGTTCCGTGATGACACGTGCTCTTGACTTGCTGAGCACTCCTTTGTACGCTACGGCAGGTTTGGTGAAAGGGTTGGTGGATAACAACTCATCGGACAATATCTCCCCCATCCAAGGATTTGTGCAAGGGCTGGAAGCAGGGAACCCATTCGGTCCAGGGAATCCACAAGCTCGGTACACGTATGGCAAGGTGCTTGAAGCGGCTGGATGGCAACCGACAACCTTGTACGGCAAGATTGCCAAAGGTGTGGCGGGGTTGGGGTTGGATGTCCTTCTCGACCCCACCACGTACCTTTCTGGTGGGACATCGGCCATTCTGAAGGGCACCGGACTTGCGGGGAAAGCGGCCAAATCGCTGGAAGCCTTGGGGCACGATTCGGAAATCATGAAATACGTGGGCCAGAAAGCCGCAAATCAGGCGTACACGACCGCCTTCCGTGCTACTGGTGATGGAATTCAGGCAGAGAACGCGGCCAATCAAGTCTTCCAAGAAGTGATTCATCAACCCATTACCCAAATGACTCCCGATATGGCTGAGGCCATTGTGGTGAAACGTGCGAAGGACGCCAATCTCGACTTGGCTCCCGAGCAAATCGCCAAGGATAGTCAAACTCTTTCCAAGCAGTACAACAAAGTCATCGGGGTTCGCACCAACCCCACCGATTTGACATGGGGTTTGAAAAATCTGCCCTTCAGTCAAAAACTCTTTGGTTGGACCGGACTCTCCGACAAGAGCACCACCCTCGCAACGGGTCAGGCACTTCAAAACCTCAGTGACAACTTGCATATCGCTCAGATGTATTCAGGCATCCGCGATACCATCTATGGTTCCAAGATTGGTGAACTCTTCAGCACGACTTCCCCACTATATCGGGTGGCTCACGAAGACCCAAGTAATTTGTTCGATGTGCTGAAGTTCCAAGATTACGTGCATGGGTTGAACGTGGATAAATTGTCTGCTGACCGTTTGGTACGTGATAAGGCAACGGAGATGGGACTGTCTCCAGCCGAATCGAAAGAAGTGCTCAATCTTCTCGAAGATAAAACCGTATGGGGCAAAGTGAAAGCCGCCGTGAACATCACCGAAACTCCCCAAGCCCAAGTGATTAAGCAGAAGTTGGTCAACGCACGGCAAGTGTTGAATGAACAATTGTCATCGATGCAAAACGAGAAGAACGCGTTGGATAACTTGCGCCATGCCCATGAACAGGGACTCCTCGATGCGCATGACCAAATCGATGCCTTGCAGAACGAACTGCACACGAAACTCACACAACTCGATTCCACCCATCTCACGAATCGACAGGACATCGAGAATCACGTGAAGATGTTGAATGATGAGATGGAACGGGTAAAAGCACAGAACCCGATTCCGGAAACCAAAACCACGGCTCAAGATGTGCTTCAAGCCCATAACACGTGGCAACAGCAGTTGAAGAAGGTCAAAGCCTATCATGATTTGCAGAATACTGTGAAGACCACGGAGATGAATTCCGAGGAATGGGTGAAGGCTCAAGACGATTTGACGAAATTTAATGGTGCTCCAAATCAGTCCGCCAAAGTCGACACCATCGACAGACTTTCCGAGTACGTGTTCGGGAAGCCAGGTGCCATTCTGCATACCGCCTATCAATCTGATGTGGATGGAGCTGTGGAACTCATCAAGAAAGGCGCAAGTCCCGATGAAGTTCGGGATTTTATCGAAACGCGCCCTGCTATGCTCGACCCGAACAAACAGATGATATATAGCCACCTCGGTGAAGTCTTTGGATATGGGCAAGGTAAGCAATTCACGAATTGGAAACAGGTGTACGACAACAAGATTCAGCCCATCGCAGAATCCATCAAGAACGGAGAACCTGTTACTCAACACGAGTTGCAGACGTGGCATGATTGGAGCCAGCAAAGTCTTCAGCGTAGCGTTCTCAAAGCCAAGTTGGAGAAGATGGATGACAGTGAATTGAAGTCCTATCTCACCAACTACGCCAATCAGAAGATGCTCAATGACTTGGGTGGTGTGGAACACCTCTTCAACACCACGGCTCATGCCAGAAGTGTTCCCACGTCCGAACAACGTATGCTGAACGAAAACATGATTCAGGCCAATTCCACAGGTCGTAGCACCGTAGACGTCACCCCTGAGCAATTGTTTCGTTCCACCGCAGGTCACACGGACATCTACAATCAGGATGCGTTAATGACCGCCATTGCTTCACGAATCCCCAAAGAGAGTATGGATACACCCTTTGCGGCCAAGTGGGTACAATCGGTCGCCGATGAAGCGAATCAACTTTCCTCCGATATGGGAAGACGGTTTGTGGATATGACCCCACCTCAAAAGAGACTGGTCGTGGATACCGCCATTTCCAACGAGTATAAACGGGCTACAGGTCAAGCAGTCAAAGGACTCGGCGACCATGACACGATGCGTCAAGCACTCGTTAAGGAGGCACGGAGTCGACAAGAAGCAGACCGCATCAACGCCATCCAAAAGAACGTGCAAATCGGAACAGAGATTCATTACATTCCTGGTGGTTCAGGTCGACCGATTCGTGGGGTTGTCAATGCAATGAAGCATGATGACCAGGGAAAACTCGCGTATGTTGTGAACAACGTGAAGGATGGCACGCAGACAGAAGTTCCGATTGGGGATGTGGCTGGTGTTCTTCGACAGAACCGCACCCGTACCGCAGAACAACTCATGGCCGAATCGCCTGCTACGGTTCAGACCACCGCTGCCTTTGATGAATTAAATAAGAAACTGGAGGCAACAAAAGCGCGTCTGAGCGCTTCAAATGCCTCACACGCGGCCCAACGTGACTCCTTGGTACAAACATACCAGTCTCGTATCAGTGGCGTTCAGAAGCATATTCAAGACCTTGAGATGGATACTATGCAGTTCAACCAAGCACAGTACGATGCGAATATCGCCGGTATGGAATCCTTGGCAAAACGCATTCAGAAATATGATGATGTGCTCGGTTCCGATGATGCATTTGAAACCTACCTGCGCAACAAATTGGGCATGAAGGATGAAACGCCGAAAGACACGGAGGATGTCGGTGAAGTCTACCTCAATCCCAGTCTCAACGTCAGTGAAAAGGTACGGCGCATCACGACAGAACTTCGCAAGTCCTTCATCGAAATGGGTCAAGAAGAAGTGAAGATTGGCAAACTCAGTCAAGAGCAACTAGACAATCTAACGACCGATTACGTGGCTCACATCCTTACTCCCTATGGTGAGAAGTTCTTCAGCAAGGATGCCAACATCCAGAAAGCCGGCTTACCTCTCACTCAGGATTTGGGTTATGGCCGCAAGTGGAATCCATTTCAGCAGTCTCGTCGTGTTCATGATTTGGAGATTGACGGCGCTACTGTTCATAACCCCACAGTTCAACAGATGAATGATTACTTCGGCCAGTTCACGCACGGCAACAAGGTCTTCCAAGACAAAACCTCTGACCTTTGGGTAGCACGTGCGTTGAAACACAACGAACTCATGTATGACGATGCGTACATGCATAACATGTTGACCCACTTCAGCAAACCTCTTGGCAAGGATTTTACACCGGAGAAAGGGTACAAAGCGGTAATGAATCACGGCATGATGCGCGAATCGTTGCATACATTGGCCGACATTCGTTTGTCTCTCACGGAAAGCAAAGCGATTTCCGAGTACCTCAGCGACCCGAACATCATTGATGCCATTAAAGCCGATGCGGTAACACGAGATATTCCTGAATCACAGGCGTTCAGTGAAGAGGTCAAACGATTCCTTGACCGAGAATTCCCCGCCGACAAACGCAATGAGCTGTATCAAGGATTTGTCAAAGAAGGTGCAGAACGTGTAGGGATAACGGACCAGTTCTTAAACAAATCAGCCACACCGATGGTCGAATTCACACCTGAGCAAGCACGGAACTTCCACGATTATCATCAAGAGGTTCTCAGTGATTTGCGGGAGAACATCAAAGGCAATTACACTCGCTTCAGGAAACGGCTGCAAATCCAGTATCCAAAAGCCACACCGGAACAAATCAAGACCCTTATGCAAGAGAGTGGTACGATTCAGCGTTCCTTGAGGAATTTGGACCTCATCCAGAAAAAAGGCACACCGCAGATGATGCAAGTCAACGATGTGATTGTACAGAAGGCGAATCAAGCAAGAAAACTGCAAATCGCCAAGGACACGAATCGGTTCCTTCAACTCTTCGATAAGTTCACCGCGGTCAACAAACTTGGCATGACTACCATCACACCTGCTTTCCACATGAGAAACATGATGAGCAACGGGTTTCTCAACTGGCTTGGTGTGGGTAGTGATGCGTTGAATCCAAAAACCAAGTTACTGGCCACCCGAACCGTCATGCACGATGGAGATGCCGCCAAATCACCGACTGCCTGGTGGACGATTACAACACCGGATGGAAAACAGGAAAATCTCACGTGGTCTGACTTGTATAAGATGGCGCAGAACTACCGTGTAGTCGATTCGGGAATGTTCATGAAAGACATGCGCATCGGGTCATCGGATGCCAAGATGGGCATCTTTCCTGTGCGACCTAGCCTAGACCCGACCGATACGAAGAACTTTGCACCATACAAATGGGGTGCAAAAGCCGGTAGTATCGTGGAGAATACCGACCGACTCATCCACTTCGCTTCGATGCTTCGCCAAGGACACACGCCTGAAGAAGCAGCCGAAAGTGCCACCAAGTTCCTCTTTGACTACAGCGATTTGACAGGCTTTGAACAGAACGTGATGAAGCGTATCATCCCCTTCTACACGTGGCTCAGGAAGAACACACGGCTTCAGGTGAGTCAGTACCTTGAACAACCAGGTAAGTACCAAATCACAGGCAAGGTGTTTAACGAAATCACCGGTATGAATAACCAAGCCGACCAAATAGACTTCAACATCATGCCACCGTATGCTAGAGATGACCTACAACTTCCCTTCACCGTCATGATTAACCACGTGAATCGTCCGGTACTGTGGAGTCCTCAAGTATTGCCGCTGAATAACTTCAACGATTTGCCCAATCCATCCGAACCTCTTGCCTACTTGCAACAAGAAGTCAACAATCTCACCCCGTTCATCACCATGCCCATCGAACAGGCGTTGAATTACAGTTTCTACTTGGGAAGGCCCATTGCCCAAGTCAGAGCCGATGCGCAAGGGAACATCATAAGTAGCCCTCTGTTGCAACAACGTGCCAGTAACTTGGCCACGATGAATTCTGGACTCAACGACATTTTGAAGTTGAACACCACCGATGCGAACCAATTCGCGTTTAACCTCTTCAATGACTTTGCTGGTATCAAGTTATTCCCGTTCGACTACCAAACCCTCAAGAAACAATACACGCAACAGTTAATGCAAAAGACTCCTCAGTAAGAAGGGATGCGAATGTTGGATGATAGCTGGTTCAATCTAATCGTCGATAAGGGTGTGGTCGGTGGTGCATTCATCTATCTGCTGTGGTACTTCGTGAATCGCAACAATCGAATCCTCGAAGACATTTCCGCGAACCTAGCCCGATTCGGTTCCAACCTGGAACAAGTGAGTGCCAATCTAGCCAAGGTTTCCGATACACTCCAGCGCATCGATAACAGGGTCGGGATTCTCGAAGAAAAGATTAAACACTTGGAGGGACAGTGAAATGAAGAAGACTGCGATTGCTCCGGTTGTGGCTGTGCTGTTGCTCGTGGCGCAAAGTCTGTTTGGCGTGAAGTTTCCTGATGGCACTGAGGCGCAAATCACGGATTTTGTAGCCGATGCGTTTGCGCTGTACGTGGTCATCTACCACGGAATCATGACGAATCACAAGAAGGAAATTCAATCTGCTACACCTGTTGCGCAAAATGACCCAGCACCTGCATCCACGGAGGATACAACACCGGTTCAGAAGTAAAATGTTAGTCACTTTGGACTCCTTCATTTGAGGGAGTTCTTTTTCATCTCATAGTGATACGCTGAAATTCATCGGTCAATTCATTCACGAACGACAAGGGCGTGATTGTGATGAGCGAAACCATCATGAGCGTTCAGTGCCAGTGCCCCACCTGTCACAAAATATGGGAAGAGCAAATGGACCCCATACTGTATGACCATGCTATTCGGAACTTGGCAGATGGATACGTGAAATGGATGTGTGACGACTGTGCTGTCGATTTGGCATGGTCCCAAGTAGAGAAGATGGATGAAAGTCGAGAAGTGCCATCACAACATTTAGATAAAATCATGACTCAAGATAAAGAAATGAATGACAGAGTGAGAACTACAATGGACCGATGGAAGAATAATGATGCTGGCGATTATTGGGGAATATTTTTCTTTTATATACTCCCGATTATCGTAACCATTTTCTTCTTTGGTTGGCTTGCTGGCCAATCGAAGACCCCATTATTCTAAATACAAAACCCCTTTGATGAGGGGCTTTTTTTTATCGTCTCTTGCCCTCGATGTGCAACCACTCTATACTGGATTTAAGCAAATACCGAACGTGTTGCACGTTTCTTGAAAAGCCCGAAATCCCGCGCCACACAAGGAATCACAGGGTTAATTTCGCTTCGGGACCGTGAGGTCGCAGGTTCGAATCCTGTCATTCCGACCAAACGAAGTAAGTCGAGGTATTTCGGGTTTTTAACGGGGTAAAAAAACTAGTGGTCCGGCCGCGACCCCTTTTCGGTAAACCTAGACCACACGTTTCTGATTGTCCACACATCAGAAAGGTGGTCTTTTTTGTATTGATAAACTTGCCGCAGAATTCATGGAACGTTGCCTCTTCCACCATCGGTGAACCATATGTATTAACCCACACGAAACGGTGGCAAGCGACTCACCAAGACGGCGGAGAACCCAAGGGGGGGAAGTGTTGGTAACAAAACAAATTCCAAATCAGGTGGATAAAGCCTTGAGGATGGTCCGATGAAACCCAACCCGAATAGCCAAACAGGCTGATGTTGTTCGCGAGGTCAATGTTCAATCCAAGATAACTGTTTTGATTCCGGTCGATGTAGATGAGCTCCCAGGGTGTTGAAACCCGAACGACGCCACCGGATACGGGCGGTGCCGCAATCGAATGAAGGAGTGCTTACCGGAGTGGCGAACTCTGTTCCGCCAAGCGCAAACAGACTTGTTCCCATAGCCAGACTGACAAATGCAGCCTTTGATACGAAACGACGTTTTGCCATTCTGAACGCTCCTTTGATGTGACAGAATTCGCCTGAATTATCAGGCATGAATAGAAACATACAAATAAGCAAATAAGCAAAATTTTTACTAATTTTTTCTTTAGGTTAATAAAGAGCTTCATCAACCGTGAGCGCAACAAAAATGTGCTGCACACCTATGTGTTCGCCCTGCCTTTTGGCCTGTCCACCGACATACGTTGCATCACGTCGGTTTCAAAGGGGGGATTGCGATGTACGCGGGAACATTTGGAGGGTACACCCGTTGGGCAGTTGTGTTTCTGATTATCTTCGTGTTGTTCTTCCTGCTCGTACCGGGCTATTACGGCGGTGGTAGTTGCGCAGGCGGCGGCGCTGCTTATTGATGAAAGGAGGAAGCCAAGTGTACGATGGTGGAGCCTTCGGCGGGTATACCCGCTGGGCCGTAGTATTCCTGATTATCTTTGTCCTGTTCATCCTGCTGGTTCCCTATTGGGGCGGCGGTGGCTCCTGCGCTGGTGGCGCCGGGTACTAATATTTCGTACCGCAAAGGCGGCTGGGAAGCATCCCAACCGCCGTTTGCGGTTTATCGTCGTCCCATCGCCCCAACGTCTCACAACCGCCATCTACGGCGATGGGCTACGACAGCGGATGGCAATTCGGATTTAGTTCTCTTTCCGTCAGCACTCGCGGGCAAGATCCCAATCGATAGGGCAATTCGAACAATCTTTGAAGTCCCCGAACCCTTTGAAATCCATAACCAAAAGTAACGGGAGTCATTCCAGGGATCAGAACTTTCACCGCATGCAGTCCACCGCACGCCACTTCGGCGCTGGTTTGGTCCACCACAATGACGTCAAATCCCCGGTCGTGCAAGTCGTCCAACACCGAGCAGAGAATCGCTCGAATGTCCCGCGTGTCGATTTGATACCGTTCGTTCACACCCGGGTAGGCCTCCTCGACCGTTTGAACCCGGCCTCGACTCTCTTGTTGCAGAAGAAAACCCCAACGCGGGTAGGCTTCGGGCAGACTGGAGACGGCAACGTGATCAAGAATATTCCTAATCCTTGTCGGGTCCAGAAACATGGAAAGTGCCTCTTCACGCCTCTCTTCCGCCGCCTGCTGGAGGTTCACGACTTGAACCGTTAACTCGCGGAGCGCTCCATAGACCGCCTCGCTGGGATTCAAATGACACGCGGATCCACTCACCACCTTCGGATAGCAGTTCTCGCCGCGAATCGCCACCGCAAAGATTGCGGGGATGCCGAGGTCATGGGAGATGGTGAACAGGCGCACTTCGAATCCCCTTTGCGTCAAGTACTGCAACGCTTTAGAGACCTTTGATGGGCAGCGGCTATCTAACCTGAACTCGGGCACTGGTATCCTTCCGTACCACATGTTCAGGAGTCCGTCTCGCTCAAGAACTTCAAAAATGCCATGCAGGACGGCTTCTTCGACGGTTCCTCCAAGCGCGCATCCATTCGACGTTTCCGTGATGAACCGCTTTTCGTCAGCCGTGGGCCCATAATAGGCAATCTGCTCCGGAATCAGCACGGCTTTGTGGTTCTTCGTAGAATGCGCCCACACCCAAGAGTATCTCTTTCCTTCATCAAAAGGTTCAAGATTCGGGTGAGACGAAGAGAACAGCTCATCGCGGTGTAACCCAAACTGCGTCGGGTGTACTGCGACATTCTCAAAGTCGGAAACCTTCCCCCAAACGACAGGGCGTCGATTTGCAGCCTGGAATCCGCAACTGCGTTCCAACACTTCGAGCACGGCGGATTGCTGCGCAGAGGTGACGGACATCCCGGATCCGTACCCAACGATATCCGCCCCTGCAGGAGTATAGATGGAAGCGTCGGCTTGAACGTATCGGTCTCCAGCGGATCGGTGATTGACTGCCGAAATATAGCCCACCTTCGCATGCACGAACAACCGCTCTAAACGTTTGAATTCAACGGTTCCAACCCGGAGGGTTTCCACCTCGCGAATGTTATGAGAGGCCATCGGTAGCTCGGCGAGAGCGGGGCTGTCGTCCGGCATCAGGTTGCAACGAGGACAGTCGTGACTTGGGACGAGCGGCACCCACTCGATGCCTTCCCCCTGCTCGTAAACACCAATCTGCCCCCTTGATTTCGGAAAATCCGGGGCTCCGGAAAGGATGGACTCTATCTCTTCCAGGAGGATATCTCCCAGCTTGACGAGATCCGATGCCAACATCTCAAGCGGTTCGCCAACGCCGTCGTCTTGTGGCGCAAGGAAAGCATTCATTAGGCTGCGCTCAAAGGTATTTTCGAAGCGCAATTGCAAACAGGTCACACAGCCAGGGACGCCCGGAGTCTCGAGCGGACCTACCAAAACGGTCGATCCCCTACCGAGCACACACAACACGCCAAGGTTGAGATCCCTACATTTCTGTAACACCAACTGCTCGAACTCAGAGGCCCTATCCGATGCCAAAAGGACGAGTCTCGGGCGAAGTTTCTCCACCTCATCCAGCGAACCATCGTACACCAACTCGAATTCAGTCGTTCGACTGAGCTTTGTGGGCCAAGCGTCGATGACTTGTTTGCCCAATTCGGAACCGTCGTGGAATAAGGCAATATTCATTGTATCCACCGCCATTGAGTGCCAGTCGCTTCCCGTTTGCACACCCATCACCAGTCAAAGTATTCGTGGATTTTTGGGTGTAGACCAAACAACCCAAGCGCGGAATACGGTCCATCGGGTGCCCCAGGGGGGGATTCTCACCACTTCGTAGCGTCACAAGGGAACGTGGTACCTTTGTCGCCGTGCGGAGTCTCTCGCGCCATCATCAGGCGGGGCGGCTCAATGGCAAGGGTACCATTGCCGGCCCCACGGACGTTTGGGTGCAAACTCGATGCGTTTGCCTGTAGTGGAGTTCGTCTATGCCCGTGTCCTGTTCTCCGGCAGTCCTCGTTGCTTCCCGCGGTACACCCCCGCCAACACGACGAAGAGGATGCTCACCGCCGAGATGACGAAGGCGGACCAATACAGGTGACCAAAGCCAACCGACGAAACGTCGTGCAATGCCTTGAGTATCGCCTTCTGAACCGGGACGCTCGGAATCTTGTGAATCAGGGTGCTGAAATTCCCGAAACTCTCCATCCCCTTGACGCGGGCCATTTCCGATGCGGGAATCTGCGCCTTGGAAAATCCAATGCTCTGCAGGTTCGTCATGATCTGCGCCGGAAGCCGCGACATGGACCTCGTCAGGAAGCCCGAAAACAGCGTCGGCCCGAGGGTCAATCCGACTTCGCGGACCAGCGAGAGAATCCCGAGCGCCGTCGACTTGTTATCCGGTTCGTGCTCCGTGATCATGAAGTTGAGGGGAGCTCCCAGCGTCGTGCCGACTCCCAGGCCAACGAGGCTGCTGGCCACCACCATCTGCCATGTGGTGGTCACCCACAGCGGGAACAGCACGGATCCAACCGCCGCAGCAATGAACCCGAACGAGAGCGTGGCAATGGGGCCTCGCTTATCCATGAACGCACCGCCGCCCATAGCCCCAACGCCAGAGAACAGGGCCATCGGCGTGTACCAATACCCGGCTTGGCTCGCTGGCCAGCCCAAGACCGACTGCACGAAGGCCGGTAGAAAAATCACGGACGAGAGGATCAACCCCGATGTGAACCCGACGGCCAAGGTCCAGCGAAGAGCCGGACGACGAAGAACGGACATGGGAAGGAGCGGATTGCCGTCGTTTCTATCCAACCGTGTTTCGTGCCAAAGGAAAACCACAAGGAGGACCACTCCGGCCGCGACGAAGCCATAAACACTGGGCAATTCCACACTCCTGAAGAGGTCCGCCCCCTTCAGATTCGTCAACCCGTACATGAGGCCGAGCACTCCCGTCGACAGGAGCACGATGCCCACGGTATCAATCCGTCCGCGCACCGATGCCCTGTTCTCCTCGATTCGACGCATGCCCAAGAAGACGAGCAGCGCCGCGATGGGCACGTTGATCCAGAACAACCAGTGCCAATCTCCGGTCAAGCCGAGTATGAACGATCCGATGTTCGGCCCCAGAATCGCGGAAATCCCATTCATGCCGCCCACCATGCCGAGCGCCCTGCCCTGACGCTCCACGGGCACCGTTGCGACAATATAGCCATTGGCGATGGGAAAGATGCCGCCTCCACCGAGGGACTGCAGCACGCGGCTGATGAGCAGAACCGTGAAGTTGTGGCTCAAGGCCACGCTCATGGATCCAAGCCCAAACAGCACGATGCTGATGAGAAACATTCGTTTTCTCCCGTAGCTGTCGGACAATTTCGCCATGATGGGTACGCTGACTGCTAAGCCGAGCGTGTAGATGGTGATGATCCACGCTCCCCAACTTACCGAAACGTGAAACGAGTGAATCAGCGTAGTCAGAGCGGAACTCATGATTCCGTTGTCGAGACCGCCCATGAATACTCCAATGGCCAAAATAGGAAGGGCAGAGGCCGTCCTCTGTCTTGCCGTGTTGGACAACTTTGCTATCCCCTCTCGCACGAATGAATTAGTCAAAACGAATTAGTCATACGTGACTAACGAGGGCATTGTAACGCCTTTTGACCATCATAGTCAACGATGACTATAATGGATTTGTACGTAGGGACCGAGGACCCCGGCGCCCAATCTGTAAGAACCCATGGGGACAAAGGAGGAGATGGAGAGTGGAAGAAAGAGCTCTATTGCTCCTTGGAATCCTGATGGTACACAGTCAACACGGCTACCAAATTAACGAGTTTATCGAAATGAACCTGCGCCGTGTAACAGACATGAAGAAGCCTACGGCGTACGCGACGCTGGACAGGCTTGCCGACGAGGGCTACGTAGAGGTGCACACCGAGAAGGCCGGCAAGCGTCCCACCCGCAAGATATACAGCATTACACCGCAGGGTCAAAGGTATTTTTTTGAACTGCTTCGAACGAACCTCGCAAAGGCCGACAAGATGAATTTTGGTAGCGATATCGGGATGATGTTTGTGGATCACCTGCCATACGACGAGGCCTTGACGTTGCTAGACAAAAGAAGGCAGGAGTTGTCTTTAGAGATTGAACTCCACGAATCAGCCCCGGAACATGGATTTGGGTTGGGGGTTGACTTCGCGATGGAGCATCACCTCGTTCACTTAAAGGCGGACTTTGAGTGGCTGTCATCCGTGATTGAAAGACTAAGGAATCAGTTGGAAAACAGCCAATTGAACTGAACAAACCGATAGTGATTTCACGCTAGTTGTCCCCCTCCGGCTGCGGCGTTGGACATACTTGTTGGACTGTTGCGTATGATGGTGGATGTATTTCAACTTGTCCTTGCATGGAGGGGTGAAGGTGCAGGGCGAGATTACCGCCTTATTGTCCGCCGCTTGTTACGCGATTTCAAACTTGCTGTTGCGCAAAGGACAGAAGGACACGCATCGTTCCGACAATGGGCTCTTCCCCGTCCTGACCATCGGCGGCCTGATATTGCTGTTCGCGTTCATCATCGACGTGATTGCGGATCCTGCACCGCTCGTCGAAGGCAACAACTGGGTAACGGGGCCAATCTTCTGCATGTTATCCGGCATCATTGCAACGTTGTTCGGACGGTTGGCCCTGTACAACGCCATTTCGCGAATTGGAGCGACCCGAGGAGTTATTTTCATCGCGGTATCGCCGTTCATCACCCTGATTGTCGCGCTTACGATACTGGGAGAACAGCTGCTTCTTACGGACATCATAGGCATTGGCCTTTTGTTTGCCGGAGTCACCGTACTCTTCCTCGAAGGTCGCACGTCGCGCTACCGATTCGCTTCTCCTCGACTCGTTCAACTCGGATTTCTTATCGCATTGTCGGCCTCCCTGTTTCAGGGAATTGGCTATTCCTTTAGAAAAATCGGTGTTCTGGTGCCCATGGATCCGGTTTTCGCCGCAACCTTGGATACCATGGCTGCTCTGGTCGGCTATGTCATCGTGCTCTCGTTTCTTGGCCGATTCCGGTCATACATGCGCTATTACAAAAATCACCTAAACGTATACGTCGTCGGTGCCGGAGTTGCTTCGGCCGCGGCCGTGTTCCTGTTCTTTGACGCAGTCTTGGAAGTGCCGGTGTCCACGGTCTCCGTCATCATGGGCAGCCAGCCGGTCATCGTGGCCCTGCTGGCGGGAATCTTTATGCGAAAAATGGAGCGTCTGTCGCTCATCACTTACGTGAGCGCCATACTGGTCAGCTTTGGGGTCATTCTACTGGGTATCTAGGCCCCGGAAACGGCGTGATCCGCCACGGTGTCTGGTCACTCGTCGCACAGTTGGTGGAGAAGACCAACACCCCGCTCGTTTGCACCTATATGGCGAAAGGGATTCTCGCATTCCATCATCCGTTAAACCGGTTCGCCCTCGGAACGGATGATGATTCACCCGGCCTGGCAGCCATCAACGAGTCGGATCTCGTCATCGCGATAGGCGTAGACAGAGTTGAAATCGAGCCGTCGTTTTGGCATCGTGACGGCGGGGTGCGACGCGTCGTCCATATCCATGCCATCCCTTCCGAGTCCGACAACAACTATCCGGTCATTCTGGACCTCGTTGGGGACCTGGGGGCAACTTTGGCGGCTAATGAACTCACAGGAGCTCGAGACCGCGACGCGGCTCGGACTCGCGTTTACGATAGTCGTCTTCGTGGATTGGCAGCTGAGCCTCATCAAGGAACACCAAAGAGACGCCCACCTCGCCGTGACGGGCGTCCGGTTCATCAAAACCCCGTGGCCTGAAGATCAATCCAGAACCTCTTGCGTGACCTCCCGGGCCCCATTCCCTATCCCGGTCACATAGAATGAAGGAGCAATCCCTATCTCGTCGTGATACCAACGAGACACTTCCTCCTGGAACGCGGGGATCGACTCATTCTCCACTAGGCTCACCGTGCATCCACCGAACCCTGCTCCCGTCATTCGACTCCCGACACAGCCAGGGGCACTCCAAGCCGCCATCGCTAGCGCATCGAGTTCCCGGCCGGTAACCTCAAAATCGTCGCGTAACGACTCGTGCGATTGTCGCATCAGCTCGCCGAATAAGCCAATCTGCCCCGCCCGCAGCGCCTGTGCCGCCAACGTCACGCGATGGTTCTCCGTGACCACGTGGCGGGCGCGCCGTTTCGCCACCGGATTCGTCACTTCTGACTGCCAGTCCTCCCATTCTTCCACTTGCACGTGCGCGAGGTGACGGAGGGACGGGTGCATTTTCCTGAGGTCCGCAAGTGCAGCTTCGCATTCGGCTCGACGCTCGTTGTACTTTGAATCCATCAATCCGCGAGACTTGTTGGTATTGGTAATGACCAGTTGATAATTTCCGATGTCCATCGATACAAGCTCGTATTGAAGGGTGTCGCAGTCGAGCAAAATGGCGTTGTTTTCACGTCCCATAGCCACCGCAAATTGGTCCATAATCCCAGAATTCACACCGACGAATTCGTTCTCCGTGCGTTGCCCAAGCCTGGCCAGATCCGCTAAACCGAGGTTCGCTTGGCAAAGATGATTCTGTGCAACCAGAGTCGCCAACTCTACGGATGCCGAACTCGAGAGTCCGGCACGGTTTGGAAGGTTACCGTGAAACAGCAAATCCATCCCCTTGGCCTTCACGCCGTGAGTCATCAAAGCCCATATGGCGCCTTTGGGATAGTTCGCGTAGTCGTCGGCCGCATCGTAGTGTAGTTTATCGATTTGACACGTAACGCGCTCCCCGAACGCAGTCGACGCTATCCGCAATACTCCATCGTCTCGCATTCGCACGATGGCCCATGTGCCAAGGTCAAGCGCGGCAGGCATGACCTGACCCCCATTGTAATCTAGGTGCTCCCCTATCAAGTTCACGCGCCCGGGCGCAAAAAAGACGCGGACCCCTTCGTCACCGCCGGGTGAAAATGCCCTCCAGGCCGCAAACGCCTCGACGAGTTCGTCTCTCATCTCATTCCCTCCAAACAAATCCACTTAGTTCGCCATCCGCTCGGCGTATCGACGTCCCTACAATTCTCCAATTGTCAAGCTAGCACGTTTACTCGCGGGTGTCGTCTTGAAGCGACATGGCCAGTGCAGCCCTAAGCAACACGGCTGTCTCTTCGACGGCGGTCGGGTTGCAAGGAGCCCAGGCTCCCGTCTCCGACGACGCAAGATACTTGATCTTGTTTTTGTCGCGAAGCGGCGGGTAGAACTCGATGTGAAAGTGAAAGTAATCCTTGGCGCTCTCGCCATCCTCACCATTCACTGGTCGCTGGTGCAGCGCCATCATGTAGGGAAACTCTCTATCGTACAAAGCGTCCATCGCGCTGGTCACGCGCTTAAGGATAAGTGCGAGATCGTCCTTTTCCTCATCCGAAAGATCCGTGATGGCGCTCTTGTGCGCCTTAGAGACGATGAACACCCCAAACGGATAATCCGTAAAAAACGGCAGATAAGCGACGAAGTGCGAAGTCTCATCAATCATGCGCCGCCCGTCGCTCGTCTCTTCCCGGTTCATGTCGCAAATAAGGCAATGTCCTGTCTCGCGGTGGTGGATTTCACACGATTCGAGTTCCACCCGAAGCTTTTGCGGAACGTACGGATACGCGTAGATCTGTCCGTGTGGGTGCGGCATCGTTACCCCGACTTCCGCGCCCCGGTTCTCGAAGATAAACACGTACTTGTGCTTAGGGTTTGCTGACAGCGCTTGAAATCGCGCCGTCCACAGGTCCACCACCTTGCGAATGTGGGAAACGGGCAAAGTGGGTAACGTCGCCGTATGCATCGGGGAATAAAGAATGACTTCGCATTTCCCATACGCCGGAGCAACCTGATAGAGCGATGTCGCCACATCATCGGGATCTGGAGGCGTTTGCGACAGGGCAGGAAAATCGTTGTCGTAGACAAGCACTTCGTAGTCGTCGGGCACTTTCCCAGAGCCCGGGCAAAACGGGCAGTAGTCCTTGGGCATATTGGGGCGCTGCTGGCGGTTGGACGCCACCATGGTCCAGTCCCGCAGCAGCGGATTGTAACGTAGTTCCGCCATGAGGAATCTCCTCCTATGACCACGATTCATTCATGTTGATATGGTATAAAACAATTTTTTTCGCGTCAATTGGGAAAGCGGAGGATTTCGGACGAGAATCAAGATAAACCGGATCGCGTGAATCCTCCCCCCTCAAATCAGGAAAGGTTGTCCGCTCTGTAGGAAGATAGAAGCCTCCAGAAGGCTGGGGTTTCCAACCCGACTCTCCAAAAGGCAATCCCAGCAAAGTGATGCCGCGTCGCGACGAGCAGTTTCGCTTTCAAGCTGGCCGTATCTTCATAGTACACGGTGTGCAGGCCGTTGTTATTGTAGTAGGTATAGTATGGCTCCTGCGCGGAACCGTTCCAGAGGGGTCGAACGTGAAGAGATCTCAGGAGGCTGTCGGCGGATGCGAGAGACAACCCGCGAGTGGACGAT
>JAJZAV010000052.1 GCA_021799255.1 Bacillota bacterium | reverse complement strand
ATTTTCAACCTCCTGATTGATATGTTCTAGTCGGGAGGCGATATAAGATGAGTCTGAAGACTCGGGATTTTAAGATTGGTGTTGCGGCGCTAGCCACGGTTGCAGTTGCGTCTTTGGGGATTGTCGCTTACGCGACGACCAGTTCGAAGCCCATGGTGAGTGGGGCGCTTTTCGGAAACATCCCCAACATTACCGTTCGGGGGGTGCAGGCTGGGGCGGCACCGTGGATCGTTAAAGGTCACGTGAAATTGACCCAAAATCACCTGTGGGCGACCGGAAAATGGCTCTTGGTTCCCAAAGTTGGCTACATGGCCACGGGACAACCGGTACCAAAGGTCATCCAGGATACCACGGTGGGCGTGACTTCGATTGAAGCCGAGATCACGTTTGCCAACGCAAAACCCGTCATCACGGCACCGGTCACCTTAAGCAAGAATGGCGACTTTACGATTAACGCGGCTGTGACGCTGCCGAAGGGCGCCGCCCAACCCGTCGTCCTCATTGGGCCGGGGACAAGTAAAGGCTTGAAGGCATGGTTCGCGAGTTCCAACTTCTTGTTTGATTATGGACTAGCCAACAGCTCGACGATGTCCATGAAGTCTTCAGGGTCTGGTTCTTCGTCCGGAGGAAGCAGCAAGAGTTCCGGCTATTAATCGGTCTCAAATGTGACTTCGTACACACAGGTGCGTAGGGCGAGGAAGCATCCCCTCGCTTTTTGTCTATTTGTCTAGATGAAGTGTTTTATTTAACCTCCCTTTTCCACTCTAATTCCTCGGCAAGGCTCCCTCGCATTTGAAGTTTTTTAAATCAACCACTACCATGGATTTATGCAAGTTTGTCTCAGGACGGGTCTCCTGCGAGCAAAAGCCCCATAGTCGGCGAGGCGAAATTCACTCAAGTGAGGGATTTATCTCATGAAAATCGGTCGTAACGATCCCTGTCCTTGCGGCAGCGGCAAGAAATTCAAGCATTGTTGTATAGACAAACCGGAATACAAGTGGGAGCCGCCGCAAGCGATGCCATTTCAAAGGCAAAAGGAACAGATGACGAGCGGATTGAATCGATTGGGGTCGGAGCCCTCCATCGAGGATCTGGGTAGTTGGATGGAGAACGGATATCAGCAAGTGGATGACACAGAAGCTTGCGACGTGTGGTGGCGGACGTGGGTGGTGGTGCGGCAATTCGCTGAGGAGAACGCGATTCATTCCCTCGCGGATCTGGACGAGCGTCTGCAGTCCGAGCAAATGAAATTCACGGTATCCGGTTGGCTGGATGATCTGAGTGAAGTCTTGCATAACGCAGGCTTGGAGCAGCCTGAGTATCTGCATAGACGATTGGAACTTTCCCGTGCGGTGCTGTCTCAATTTGCAGAGTCGGATGCCGAGTCGTTGGTATTCTGGAGTTGCGTGGAGGCTGAGTGCATTCTTCGCCTGGAAAATCCGCTCACCGCCGACGCATCCTACTCCCTCATCATAGACAGGTTCCCGGATGACGCCTCGGCCTACATGGCCTGGGCGGATGAGTATCATCCGAGACTGACATCGAACCCACAGTACGCGAATGCGGACAAGGCCCGACAGATTTATCAGATGGGTCTCGAACACGGCACGAACTCGGACGATGAGCTTCGCGACAGGATTGAGCTCTTGGGTCGCCGCTGATGCGGCGACCCAAGCGGCGCCCGTGGAGCGGTTGCTGGGGCTCTTGAAAGACATTGGGGTACATCCTGAGATTGGAGTTTCGGACGGGGAACGGCTACCGTCCGTCTCCAATCTCGTCTTGGTTTCTACTTCCACAACTCTCGCGAACAATGAGTTTGGTCGGGACGGTGATTTTCACAGGTTCGGAGTCGTCCGCAAAACCGTTGAGGAGTAGATGCACTCCGAAACGCCCCAAGGTTTCCACCGGCACATGTACGCTGGTGAGCGGCGGTCTTACGTAGGCAGCTAAGTCAGTAATGTCGTCAAACCCTATAAAAGCGACTTCTTCGGGAATGCGCAATCCAGCTTCTGCGAAAGCTCTCATTGCCCCAATCGCCATCGGATCATTCGCGACGAAATAGGCGCGGGCCACACGTCCTTGGCTCAAACATTCACTCGCCATGTCATATCCCGACTTCGCCGTCCATTCCCCTTTCAATTCAACCAAACTTGGATTGTAAAGTTCCTTGTCTTCCAGAAAGGACTTAAACGTGATGAAGCGAGGATAATGTATGTTCGGCTCATTGGCTCCGCCCAAATAACCAATGGACTCATACCCAAGACTCAACAGATGGGTGACAGCCTGTCTCGTACCACCGGCAAAGTCGGGGACGACCGAACTGTATCGCTCTGGATGGAGGGCAGTGTCGACGAACACTACTCGTCTATCGGTTTTATCAAAATACTCAGCGGCTTCTTCGTTGTTCCCAATCACGATAATTCCATCGTAATCGATAAAGGTGGCGTAAGAGCGAACGGAATCCGACCATTCGAAATGAAGAGACGCACCGTCCAGACCTTGGGCTCTACATTCCATCTCAATCCCGTGTCGTATATTGGAATAATACGGGACGTTCATATTGTAACTTTCACTCATAAAACCAATGACCGCGACCCTTTTGATTTTGTGCTTACCCGCGGTCCGCTTTCCCACTTTGACGCGGTAATGGAGTCTTTCAGCCGTTTCCATGATGAGTGACTTTGTCTCATCTGGGATGGAAAGGCCGGGATGATTATTCAATACTCTGGAGACGGTGGAGATGGACACGCCCGTTTTCCGAGCAATGTCGCTTAAAGTTGCCATGTCAACTCACCTCTATATCCCTATGCCTTCATGATGCTTCGATGAAATATCTAGGACTTTCCACGCGTTTATTATACATGTACTAATAGAAAAATATCAATATTTTTTCTGCAAAGAACTCATCTTAAACTTATTCTCTAGACGAATTGTTGAAAATTGGACTATATTATGAGTTCATAGGAAGGTTCTTCATATAATTCCCGCTTGTTTCTGCAATGATCTTAGAGAATATAACAGAAAATAATTTGACATATCGTAGACAAAACATATAATAATTTTTATTACAAGAATACGTTTTCTTTCCGTAAGAAACATCGAAGTTTCTCTGCGGGCCTGAGGTTGAACCCATAGTGGGGACTTAGGAGGTCATCGTAATCGCAACAAATGCAACAGATGGGGGATGTCGCAGTGAGTGTAAACAACGCGAAGGAACTATCGACAAGGCGTGTGCAGCAAACAAAAAGTAAACGCTCCTATTATTTGAAGCGGTACCGAATCATGTACTTGATGCTTCTCCCTGCCTTGGCATTCTACGCAACGTTTTCGTATTACCCGATGTACGGCATCACCCTCGCATTCAAACAATACATGTTTAACTTGGGTGTTCTGCGAAGTCCCTGGGTTGGTTTGGCAAACTTTCAGTTGATGTTTCAGGATCCACAGTTTTGGAACGCTTTTCGCAACACCATTGAAATCAGCTTAGGGCGCTTAGCGTTTGAGTTTCCCGTCGCTATTATCCTGGCGTTGTTATTGAACGAACTCGGTCACAGCAAAATGAAACGGGTCTATCAAACCGTTCTTACCTTTCCTCACTTTCTATCCTGGGTCGTATTCAGTGGGATTATGATAGAAATCCTTGGAGACACGGGAATTGTTGATGGGATCCTGAGTCAGTTTGGGATCCATGGATTTGATCCTCTCGTGACCCCATCGGTGTTCCGTCCTTTGTTGTTCATCACAGATAATCTGAAAGAAGTTGGATGGGGCACCATCATCTATTTAGCCGCCATCGCCGGCGTGAACCCCGAACTGTATGAAGCCGCATACGTGGATGGTGCGGGTCGCTTAAGACAGATGTGGCATGTTACTCTGCCTGGAATTCGAGGAACTATCTCTATACTCCTGATTTTTGCAGTTGGTGGCCTGATGAATGCGGGGTTCGATCAGATATTCAACATGTACAGCGGGCCCGTACAGCCCGTATCCGATATTCTCCAAACCTATGTTTTCCGCTTGGCGTTTGTCAGCGGCAATGGATTTGATATTCCCACGGCTGCGGGCCTGTTCAGTTCCGTCATTGGCGGACTGCTCCTCCTTGGGGCGAATTGGGTGATCAAGAGAATGGGACAGGAGGGACTCTTCTAAAAATGGCAACCAATTTACAGCGAGGTCCAGCAACTGTAGACGAGGATCGGGAGGCCAATCGGGGGAAAAGCCGAACGACCACCATTGTTATCAACCTAGTGGTTATGGTTATTACACTGCTTGTGCTCTTCCCATTTTACGAGGTTGTTATCGTGTCTTTTGGCAACAATCCAGGCAATCTTATACCACACATCTTCGACATCGCCAATTACAGGTACATTATTGTTCAGTCCGGAGCGCTTCGAGCCTTCTTGACATCCGTGGGCATTGTACTAGTGGGAACGCCCTTCAGCTTGCTTTTAACCATTTTGACCGCCTATCCGCTGTCGAAAAAGCATCTCCCGGGGCGCGGCATTTTAACGGGGATCATACTGTTTACGATGTTTTTTGGAGGTGGGCTCGTTCCCTGGTACCTGGTTCTAAAGCAGTTGCACCTCATTAACTCGTACGGGGTGTATATCATTCCGAGCGCCATCAATACGTTTTATGTGATTCTGATGATGACGTTCTTTCGGGAGTTCCCAGACAGTCTCGAGGAGTCCGCGCTCATCGATGGTGCGAGCGACTGGACCATCTTGACTCGGATTGTGTTGCCCACATCTATGCCCGTTATTGCCACGATTAGTTTGTTTTACTCCGTAGACCGATGGAACGATTGGTTCACACCTATCCTCACTATCAATGATACTTCGAAATGGTCTCTTCAGGCATTTACTTATAACCTAATGCAAAACGTGAACCAATTTACATCGAATGCTCAAGCTTCGGCAGCGGCATCGGTTGCTCAGTCGCATATCCAGATATTGCCTGATGGATTAAAAATGGCCGTGATCATCGTTGGGATGATTCCCATCATGTGCGTCTACCCGTTTCTGCAGAAATACTTCGCGAAGGGAGTGATGCTCGGATCAATCAAAGGATAGAGGCAATGAACCATCACAAGCTGAGGGGGAAGAACGGATGAAGACGAAATGGATGACCATTGGGACCGCAGCGGCGGTCGTCAGTGGACTGTCGCTGACCCTAGCACCAACAGTTTCCGCTGCAAGTACCAACTCGTATTCTCAACCTGAGACCATCTCGATTGCCTTTCCAGGCAACGGGAGCGCGGGTTACGAGTATAGCTCCAACGATCCGATGATTCAATTCCTTCAGAAGAAGTTTAACGTGACGTTTAAGTTCGTTACCGAAACGTGGTCGAACTTTGATTCTCAGCCGTCCTTGTGGGCGGCGTCAGGTCAGTTGCCCGACATCTTCTTTAGCGACAACTACTACAACGCAACGACCTACAACCAATGGATTAAAAGTGGTGTCATTCAAGCTTTGCCGGGGAACGTAACCAGCTATCCTTACCTTGCTAAAATCCTGAAACGTCCCGATGTTCAGGCCCTCAAACTGAACGGGAAGTTTTACTTATGGCCCTTGTCACTTGGTGCAAACAACCTATTCCCTGGGGACAGGGGAGTGTTTGTGCGAAAGGACTGGCTGCAAAAGCTCGGGCTGACGAATGAGCCCGCGACGTGGAACGACTTTGTGACCATGCTCAAGGACTTCGTCAATAAGAACCCTGGTCACGAAACCAATGTGGTTGGTCTAACTGCGAACAACGAGGGATTTCTTCAAGATATGCTGTGGAACGTATTTCCCACCCATGGGTATTGGGAGAAAGAAGGAAGCCGTTGGATACCAGGGTGGACTGACCCGAAGATGATGAACATCGTCAATGACATCCACCAACTGTATTCCCAAGGACTACTTGATAAGGATTTTTCCAATGGTAATAACCCCTACATCACCAAGTTCGTGAATGGTCAGGCTGGCGCCATTGTATTTCAACCCAAGAATATCAATCAGGTCGAGACCGCCTGGAATCAGGCCCATCCGAAGGAACCTTTCACAAAGTATGTGGAGCCGTTGATCATGCCTCCCGGTCCTAACGGAAAACGGTACATCCCTGAGTTCTACGACTACTACGGCGGAGAATTCATTAATGCCTCTGCGGACTCTACGAAGATGCAACGAATACTAGCCATCTTTAACTACTTGCTGTCACCGAGTGGGCAGAAGCTGACGCAGTACGGATTCGAAGGAAAAGATTGGACGATGGCCAAGGGCAAGATTAAATCCCTGCATCCAGCAGGTTGGGATCCGACGAAGGAGTACCCATCTATTTACACATGGCAATTCTTGGCTGATTGGGGTCTTACAAAGCCTGGGCAAAATGAATTCCCGACCGTTGGCCCGGTTGAAAACGGTGGGGGCTCAGACCCGGCGACCTGGAAGATGATTGGAAGCTATTACAACTGGGCCTACAAGCACGAGGTTTCCACACCCATCAATTGGGCTGTCAATTCGTTTACGTATACCTTACCTGCTGTCACGGCCAACACGGGAGATTGGTTCTCGCAGGCTGTCGCTTCCAATAACCCCGAACAAGTGTGGCGCAAGGCTGTGACTACTTGGATGACAGGCGGAGGTTCTCAGCAGATCAATATCGTGTCCAAGAAGTACGCGAAGGCCAATAACTAAGCAACCCGTAGGGAAGGGATTCTTTGACTCTGGGATGGGGCCTCCACGGATGGAGGTCCCATCAACACCGTAAGGATACCATCGTAGCGGCAAGGGGCGAGGAGATTGGGACGGGACTATTTTGTAAGTCATTCAGGAAACGACGATTTTGACGGTCTAACGGTCGCATCTGCATGGAAATCAGTCGCGAGGGCAACCAGCCATCATTTCGAGGATGGAGACAGCCTGTTTTTCGAAGGCGGGCATGTGTTTGAAGGAACGCTGCGTATCACGGATCTTCACGCGGATAGAATCGGATTCATGATGTCCTCATTCGGGACTGAACGCGCGGTGCTGGATGGGGGTTCAGGCTCTGCCATCGTGCTGAAGGACTCAAAAGGGGTCAGTGTGACCAACTTGTCGCTTCAAGGGATGGGAAGACGGTCTGGAAATGTTCATGGCGTCGGGGTCTTAGTCGACCATTGTGCACATGTAACCATAGATGGCGTAGAAGCAGCGGGCTTTCAGTTTGCCGGGATTGCTGTGGAAGGATCCGAGCATGTCTCGATTACTCATGTTTACGCTAGGGACAATGGATTTGCCGGTATCACCACACGAGGAGACGTAAACAAAGACGTCTATATTGGCTATTCACGAGCTATCAATAATCCGGGGGATCCGAGCATCACGGATAATCACAGCGGCAACGGAATTTGCCTCTATTCCGTTCAAGGGGCCCTCGTTGAGTACTCTGAAGCGGCGGAAAACGGGTGGGATATGCAGCAGGAGAACTGGAACGGCCCCGTAGGAATCTGGACCGCTGCTGGTGCAGATAGTGTCGTCATCCAGTACTGCATCTCTCACCACAACAAGTCTCCAAAAGGCGACGGAGGTGGTTTCGACTTTGACGGGGGCACCACGAATTGTCTGATGCAGTATAACTACTCCTATCAAAATGGCGGATGTGGATATCTGCTGTGTCAGTACCCGGGAGGCGCACTTTGGAAAAACAATACGATCCGATATTGCATCAGCGAAAATGACGGTTTGACAGACCATCGAGCTGGAATCTTTACATATATGGGGGAAATCCTCTACGACTGCTTCGTGTATAACAACGTGATCTACAACGAAGCCGCGCGTCATTGTATCCATGGTGCACCCATTGGCTCTCACTGGCACAACAACGTCTTTTTGCTTGGCGGAGAAGGAGAATTTCTGCATCAAGTTGAGCAAGATACCGGAAGTTGGTTTCATGGGAACTGCTACTGGCGACTCAACGGAGACTTAGGAATGAATGCGTATTCTTCCATTGACGAATGGAGACAGGCGACTGGTTTCGAGTTGTTGGGAGAAAGGAAGACGGGGCTCCAGATGGATCCACAAATATGTCTTCCACCAGCGGATGCTGTTAGGCCCACAGATCCACGGGAACTACGAACAATGCAATGGTTCCGTTTGTCCGACGATTCCCCCTTGGCGAGGGTGGGGCTCGACTTGAAGACTCTGTTTGCGATTGATCCTGGCAATACCGACTTTTTCGGGATGCCGTTGCCGTCAACCGAATTCAGCCTAGGGATCTGTGAGGTTTCGGACGGTCTGTAAGTTCGAAGGGAAGCCACAGGTTTATGAGAGGGGAAGTACGGTGGATAAATCGACAACCATACAGCAGTTACAACTTGGAGCCTGTTACTATCCTGAGCAATGGTCAGAGACCTTGTGGGAAGACGATTATCGTCGCATGAGAGAACTCGGGTTTTCCGTGATTCGCATGGGTGAATTTGCGTGGTCAATCTTTGAACCGACCGAAGGGGATTTTTCATTCGGATTGTTCGACAAGGCTTTGGATCTTGCTCACGCACATGGCCTATCTGTGGTGTTTGGGACTCCCACCGCCACGCCGCCCGCCTGGCTTACCCACAAGTATCCCGAAACTTTGAACGTAAACCGCGAGGGCGTGCCGTACCACCATGGTCAACGCCGACACTATAATTACAACGCTCCGATATATCGAGAGTTATCTGCGCGAATTGTTGAAAAGCTTGTCCGACACTATCGACAACACCCAGGCATCGTAGGCTGGCAGATTGACAATGAAATTAACTGCGAAGTCAATGTCTTTTATTCCGATGCAGACCACATTGCATTTCGGCGTTGGTTACAGACCAAGTATGGTAGTTTGGAGGCGCTGAACCAAGCCTGGGGCACCGTATTTTGGAACCAAACCTACACCGATTGGGAACAGGTATTTTTGACCCGGACGACGCCTAGCAATTCTCCGAATCCCCATCAACTGCTAGACGAGAAACGGTTTATTTCCGATAGCGCCATCTCGTTCGTGAAGATGCAGTCCGACATCATCCGTAAAATTGCTCCACATCAGTTTGTTACCACCAACGGGTTGTTCGGTCATCTTAACAGCCATCGAATGACTCAAGATGCGTTAGACTTTTTGTCGTACGATTCATACCCCAACTTTTCAACGGTCTATCCTGACCGTGACGAGAATTCGCTTTTGGACCGGAAGTGGAGTTGGAATCTGAGCCTCGTCCGGGATATCTCGCGCCGGTTCTGGGTGATGGAACAACAAGCGGGTCCGGGTGGATGGGTCAACAGGATGGAGGCCCCCTCTCCAAGACCTGGGCAAATGCGTCTCTGGACATATCAGTCGGTAGCTCATGGAGCTGATGCTGTGCTGTACTTCCGCTGGCGCACGGCTCCCTTTGGGACTGAGATCTATTGGCACGGGCTCAATGACTTCCATAACCAGCCGAATCGAAGAATTCAAGAAGCGGCTACCGTGGGAGACGAGTTTGCCATGATTGGAGAGAAAATTGCAGGGAGCGAATATGAGGCCTCTGTTGCCATTATGAAGGACTATGACAACGATTGGGACGGAGAGTTCGATAGCTGGGTGGGGCCACTGTCGCGACGCAGCGAGATGGCTTGGTTTAAGGTGATGCAGCATCGGCACATTCCGGTTGACGTGAAACGCTTGGAGAAGGGGGTTACCATCGAGGAACTATTGAAATATCGACTGCTCGTCTATCCTCATCCCGCTATTATGACTGATGAAACCGCGTCACTATTGACGAGATATGTGGAACAGGGGGGCCAACTCATTTTCGGGTGTCGAACCGGATTGAAGGACCAGGCAGGCCATTGCCCCATGCATCCCCTCCCAGGACCAGTGGCGGACTTGTGTGGCATTCTGGTCGAGGATTTCACGCTCATTGGTAAAGAGCAAAGGGCTCCGTCGTTGAAGTGGCAATCCCAGTTCTCTGGTGTGCCCATATTGGCAGAGGGATTCAATGACATTCTGCACGTGAACTCGCCCGGCGTCGACGTATTGGCTACATTCGCCGAGGTGTATTACGAAGATAGACCGGCTCTAGTTCGGAATCGGCGGGGAAATGGAAGCGTGTATTACTATGGTGCGGCTTTCAACGAAGGCATCGTGGAGCGTCTCCTCGAATTGACGGGAGTTCATTCGCCGGCTTGTGGGAAACTCTCTTTACCCAAGGACGTCGAATTAGCAATTCGCAGACAACCCGACACGGGGGAGTCCTTCTGGTTCCTTTTAAACTACTCGGAGTTGGAACAGGAGATTGCAGTGAGCGGAAGTTACGCCGATTTATTGACCAACATGCAAGTGCGTGACCGAGTCGTTCTGCCACGGTATGGCGTGAAGATTCTCAAGGAGACGTCATGTTATCAAGGCCAGCGATAGTTGGTTTCGCTATCTGGATTCTGAAGGAGTGACGTGTATGATCCGGTTCTCCATCGTTGGGGCGGGATGGCGTTCTTTGTTCTTTCTGAGAATCGCGAGACATCTGCCCGAACAATTTCAGGTGACGGGTATGGTGATTCGGGATGCTGACAAGGGACGGGAATTGGAACAGGAGTGGGGAATCCAGTCTTTTCGAACAGTGGAAGACATGGCCCCGAAGGTCGATTCTTCCTTTGCGATTGTGAGCGTGCCTAGAGCGGTAGCGCCCCGTATTACGCTGCAACTCGCTCACATGGGCATCCCGGTGTTGTGTGAGACGCCCCCGGCGAAAGACCTCGAAGGGCTGATCTCGCTTCACGCGGAGCTCAAAAGATTAGGAGAAAAGGCGAAGGTTCAGATAGCGGAGCAGTATGCGTTCCAACCCAATCATGCCGCGCGGATCCAATTGGCCAGGTCCGGGCGTCTCGGTTCCATTAGCCAGGCGCAGATCTCTGTCGCTCATGATTATCACGGGATCAGCCTGATTCGTCACTATCTTGGGCTTCGCTTTGAAAATGCCGTGATCCAGGCCTACGCTTTTGAGTCACCTATTACGAAAGGCCCTAATTTCCAGGGGGCGCCGAGGGAAGACGGAATCACCACGTCCAGGCAGGTCATCGCGAATCTACGATTCGGAGATAAATTGGCCGTCTACGATTTCACGGATGATCAGTATTTCTCCTGGATTCGTTCACCCCGAACCCTAGTGCGTGGAGACAAAGGTGAGATTAACAATTTTGAGGTGAAATATCTTCACGATTTTCAAAGACCGGTGGAAGCAACACTCAGACGGACGTATGCCGGTCACGACGGGAACCTCGAGGGCTTTTACTTGAAGGACATTCTGCTCGGCGACGAGTACGTCTATCGCAACCCGTTCATTCCCGGGCGTTTAACCGATGACGAAATCGCCGTTGCGACGTGTCTCTATAAAATGCACGAATACACGAAGGGCGGACCTGCCTTCTACGGCGTTGCCGAGGCATCGCAGGACCATTATCTTGGGCTTCAGATTCATGCGGCAGTCGCGTCGGGAGAGGTTGTGGAAACGACCAAACAGCCGTGGGCCGAGTGAGGATGGATGATATTTGAATTCAATAATTTGGCAAAACAATCACGTTTTGTCTCAGAATCGCGAACCGATGCACTCCCCGTTAGGTGCCTATCAAACCGAATTGCAGGCGGCAACCCTTAATCGTCGTGCATCGGAGTATGTGCGCGTGTTGGACGGTCAATGGAAATTTTGCTTGGCGTCCGGACCGTCCGACGTTCCCATGGGGTTTCAGGAACCAGATTATCCATGCACTGACTGGGAAAACATCACCGTCCCAGGAAACTGGGAATTGCAGGGGCACGGTGATCCCATTTACACCAACACGTTGATGCCGTTCAACATGACGGATCCTGATGGACCACATCTGTTGAAGCCAGGTAGAGCCAAGGATGTTGCGCTCAAACCTCCCTACGTACCCACCGATAATCCAACCGGGTGCTACGTGCATACGTTCACAATCCCGGACGGGTGGCAGGGGCGGGATGTCTTCCTGAACTTTGATGGGGTAGAGTCCGCCTTCTACGTTTGGGTCAACGGTCACGAGGTCGGTTATTCGCAGGACAGTAAACTCTGCGCCGAGTTTAATATCAGTGCGAATGTGAGATTCGGAGAAAACACGCTAGCCG
The DNA here is from genome assembly GCA_021799255.1 of Bacillota bacterium. Classification (GTDB taxonomy): domain Bacteria; phylum Bacillota; class Bacilli; order Alicyclobacillales; family Alicyclobacillaceae; genus JAJZAV01. The sequence goes on along the minus strand of JAJZAV010000052.1, from coordinate 5,156 downwards.
TGCAGGTGATGCGCTGGTGTGATGGTTCCTACTTGGAAGATCAGGACTATTGGCACCTTTCCGGGATTTATCGATCCGTTTCCGTCTACAGCAAACCACGCATCCACATTCGCGACTTCAAGGTGAGCCCATTCCTGGATGACCAATATCAGGACGCCGATTTAGTTGCGTACTGTTACGTGAACCTTGAGGACGGATTCGCGGATTATAAGGTACGAGCAACCCTGCTCGACGAAGCGGGACAAGTGGTTGGCAAGCCCCAGACGGCGGCAGTAGATACGAAGAGTCCTATGTATCCTGAGCGCTTCCCTCGAGAAGCGGGTAGTGCTCAGTTGGTCATGCACGTGAAAGCCCCTAAGAAATGGACGGCGGATGCACCGAACCTTTACACCGTTGTCTTTACGCTGATTGATGCGGATGGCCACGAGGTCGATTTTGAAAGCTGTCGGGTCGGTTTTCGTCGGATTGAACTCTCTGACGACGGTGTCGTGTTGCTCAACGGTCGACGTTTGGTGATTCGCGGTGTGGACCGGCATGAGCATCACCCCGAGATGGGGAGAGCCATCACGGTGGAAAGGATGCGCGAGGAGATCTTCGCGATGAAACGGCTGAATTTCAACGCCGTTCGGACGAGTCATTATCCGAACCATCCGGACTGGTACGATCTGTGTGACCAATACGGAATCTATCTTGTGGACGAGACGAACCTGGAAACGCACGGCATTGAGGCGCTTTTATCGAAAAATCCAGATTGGGCAGCCGCGTATCTGGACAGGGCGGTTCGGATGGTGATGCGCGATAAGAATCATCCATCGATTGTGTTCTGGTCCCTTGGGAACGAGTCTGGTGTCGGACCCAATCACGCGGCGATGGCCGGGTGGATTCGCTATTTTGATCCCACTCGACTCGTCCAATACGAAGGAGCAAATCCACCGAAAGAGGTATCGGATCTTCGAGTTCCGATGTATCCATCCCTCGACTGGGTAGCCGATGTAATGGCGGACACGTCGGACAAACGACCGATGATCATGTGCGAATACGCCTATGCCAAGAGCAACAGCAACGGGAACGTCCATAAGTATTGGGACGCCGTTCATAAGTATCCACGTTTCCAGGGTGGATTCGTCTGGGACTGGGCTGATAAGGCGCTGACCAAGGTCACTGCTGATGGACGAAGGTATTGGGCCTACGGGGGAGATTTTGACGAACCTGTGGTGGATGACGTGCGTGACATGTGCCTGAATGGCGTGGTGCAGCCGGATCTCACACCCCATCCGGGCGCCTTTGAAATAAAGAAACTGCAGTCTCCAGTATTGATTCGGGATTTCAACAAGGAAGATCAAACCTTGAGGATCCAAAACGATTATCTTGGCCGTGACCTTGGGCATTTGAAACTGAATTGGGTCATCCTCGAAAACGGGCTCGTGGAGGAGTCTGGGGTGTTCGATTTGCCTGCTGTGCCTTCCGGTGAGGATGTTAGGGTGTTCATCCCATACCGTTCTATCTCACGGGACAACATTGCAGAGACATTTTTAAATGTGTCTCTGCAATGTAAGGAAGACGAACCGTTTGCCCCGAAGGGACATGAGGTGGTGAGTGAGCAATTCCTGTTGGCGGCGGCCGTGAACCAGCGACAAGATCGCAGCTTGAATCCGGTTAAGAACGTTACATTTTCTGAATTGGATGGTACGGTCGAAGTTGCAGGATTTGATTTTTCCATCGCGTTCAATAAGGCGACGGGTACGATGAACTCCCTCATCCATGACGGAGTGTCCCTGCTAAAATCCGGGCCCACAGAGAACTATTTCCGTGCTCCCACGGGAATCGACGACGGTTTGGCTGGGGTCGTGGTTGAAGGCGCCTCCTACTCCAGGCAGTGGTTGGACCACGGATTGGATAGGCTAGTGCGCCAGGTTGAGGACTTTTCGGTGCACCAGGCTGGACCGTATGAGGTTCACATCCGGGTTCTCGCACGCATGCAGGCAGACGCTTTCGACGATACCATCCGGACCGAGAGTAGCTACGCCATCCGAGGAGATGGCAAGGTGCAGTTTCATCAGAAAATTTGGGTAGATCCACAGTTTCCCGTTCTACCGAGAGTAGGAATCACGTTGGTCGCCGAGAAATCCTTGGACCGATTGACTTGGTACGGACGCGGACCCCACGAGAACTATGTGGATAGAAAGCAGAGCGCGCACGTTGGGTTATACCACAGCACGGTGAGGGATCAGCACTTTGACTACATCCTCCCAGTGGAGTGCGGTGGGAAAGAGGACGTGCGTTGGCTTGAGTTGCGGAATTGGCAAGGAAAGGGCCTGCGCATCTTCGCTGAAGATGTTGTCCATTTCGATGCGCATTTCAACAGCGTCGCCGATTACGCCGCGGCCAGACACACGGTGGATTTGATTCCTCGCGACGAGGTTTATGTAAACATTGATTGTGCCCATTCCGGCCTCGGTGGAGATAACGGTTGGAGGCTAACGATACACGACGAGTATCAGGTAAAACCGGGGTTTTACCAATTCGGATTCCTGATTCAGCCAGTTTGATTCCGTGAAGCAGGAACGCAGGATGATGGATGTTTGGGGGCAAAGAGTCGCGCGTTAGGGCAATCAAGGGAGGTTCATTGCTGTGGGGAATCCAACGCATGCCGTGACGTTCACGGTCGATGTGGCACAAAGGGTCAGGGAAGATCCCAGAAGCCTGCTCGGTATCAACATCAACTACTGGTTGGATAAGGATGAACGGCGTCAGTCGGGAGCGAGATCGCTCGCAGTAGCATTGCAGGACATGGGAGTGAATCACCTTCGCTATCCCGGTGGAGACAAGTCAGACGGCAATTTGTGGTCCATTCCTCCCTTTGATGAGCCCAATCCGGTATTGGCGGTTACGGGTCCGACGGAGTGGCCATCTAACGACGAGCGGTTGGTTCGTAATCTGAGTGAGTGGGCATATCCCCCGATGGATTTTGATGAGTTTATGACTGTGTGCCATAAGGTCGGAGCACAACCGACGTTGGTGGTGTGTTACGACGCCATGTACGGACCGGTGATGGAGGGACACACGAAGCCGACGCGCGCCGAACTTCTAGAAGCGGCCGTCGCGTGGGTTCATTATGCGAACGTCGTGAAAGGCTATCAGGTAAAGAATTGGGAAATAGGGAATGAGTCGTACATCAAGGGAAGAAACAATCGCCTCGGTGTGTGCGCCAAGGACTATGCGAGAGACTTCATTGATTTCGCCACCGCGATGAAAGCGGCAGATAACACGATTCAAGTGGGGGCGAACGGTCCAAACGGGATGTACGCCATTGGCGATAGAGACAGGGACGAGGAGACGGGGGTGGTGTGGTGGGAGGAAGTCCTGAAAACCGCAGGGCATGCGATTGACTTCCTGGCCATCCACCCGTATCCGTGCTGGAAGTGGATGACTTACGACTTTTACTACACCGAAGAAATCAAGGGTGAACTTGCGCTCACGTATGCAGCGGACGAAGCCTTGCGAGCCCTAAGAACCTGGTGCCCCAACCGCGCTGACTCAATTTGGTTGTCTGTTACGGAAGTGAATTCCGCCGACTGGTGGGGTCACCCAAAGCAACTCGGTTGGTCACATCGCAGCAGCCTGGGTCATGGCTTGGTCTTATTTGATATCCTTGGTCAATTCCTCTGCGTCCCGAAAGTCAAGAACATGATGGTATGGAACACACGGTGGTTGAAGGAACACGGACCGGAGATTTGGGATGCTCTCGATGAAAGGAACCAGTTGCTGCCGACTGGGCAAGCGTTGGCACTGTGGACGCGATACTTGAAGGATCAACTGGTGAGCGCCAAGCCGTCGGAAACCTCGCTTTCTTTTCAGGGCTTTGCGAGTTACTCTCCGGAATCGAAGGCTCACAGCCTTTTTCTGCTTAACAAATCTCTCGAGACTACCGAGTGTGTAGTGCAGACGAACGCCCCACTCTTTGAAGGCGCGACAGGGAAAGTGGTGATTTGGCAGGGCAAGGGACCCGACGATGAGACTCCGGAAATTCGTGAGGGAGGGATGGTGACGGTTGGAAGCGATACAACCGTTAAGGTCACTTTGCCGCCGGTTTCTTTGACCATCATCGATTTTGAGAAACGGCCAATTAAGAACCTGCACTGACAACTGAGTTTGGGATGTGGTTTGATGATTGATCGCGGTGTTGAACTACACAATGTCGAAGAACTGATACCTTGCGACGGATTGTCTGAATTCGCTATGAGCCGCGTTCCTGACGCGGTACGACTCAAGCTGAACCCCGCCGCCCAAAAGACCGCGCTCAATGGCTCCGGGGTAGAAATCCGGTTCAATTTAGCCGGCGACTCCGCGTGCCTTACCTTGCGCAGAGCGCCTGATGAAGGGATTCCCAGTGTCGGAATCGGCGAGGTGTGGTATGGGGATTTCCCAGCGCCGTACGGGGAAACGCCGGTTCTCATACACGATAACCCTACCACCATCACGATTACCAAGCCCGGGAATTTGGAGCGATTGATTGAAATTGCGAATGAAAACAATCTACCGTTTCATCCATCCCTGGTCCGCATCAGACTCCCTTACGATTATCAGAATCGGCTTTGGAGCATCGAAGGCGATGTGACTCCGCCCCTTCCGTCGCAGGTGCCGACGAGACGGTTTCTTGCGTACGGATCGTCCATCACGCACGGCGGCGATGCCGTCCGGCCGTCGGGTAGTTATATTATGCGCACGGCACAGCACTTGGATGGGGACGTCATCAATTTGGGTTTCGCCGGAAGTGCGCATTTGGAACCGGAAATGGCAGACTACATCGCGGCAAGAGGGGATTGGGAATTTGCCACGCTTGAACTCGGAATCAACGTCATTGGTTCGTGGAGCGTCGAGCAATTTGCGGAGAAAGTCGACTACTTTGTCACGCGAATTGCGCGAACGAACCCTGATAAATGGGTGTTTTGTACGGATATTTTTACATGCTCTATGGATTTTGTGAAAGATCCCAAGGTGGAAGAGTTTCGGCGCGTCGTGAGAACTCAAGTAGAACGATTAAACCTGTCCAAGCTCCGCTACATTTCTGGACAACAGTTACTCACGTCGGCAGGCGGACTGACAGCAGACTTGGTTCATCCCTCTGCGGCTGGGGCGGAGCAAATCGCGTTAAA
>JAJZAV010000051.1 GCA_021799255.1 Bacillota bacterium | reverse complement strand
GTCCACCAAGCGAAACTTCTCGTTGATTCGGTAGAAGTTTGTTTCCCGCGTCTTTCCGGGAGTCCCCGAGACGCGGGCAAGCGATTTACGTCCAAGAAGCTTGTTGATAAGGGAAGATTTACCAACGTTGCTACGACCGATGAAGGCAATCTCGGGGAGTCCGTCGGCCGGCCATTGGGCCGGCTTTACGGCCCCGAGTTCGAACACGGCCGACCGAATTTTCACTGGTGTGCGCCCTCCTCAAGGTAATCGGTGGTCGGTATATTGTGAATCGCCGTGGAGTCCGCGTCAAAAAGGGGGTTCGGGTAGTTAATTGACGTGTCGAGCAACGCCTCGTCGAGAACCTCATCCATGTGCTTTACCAATACTACGCTGAGATCCTGTCTGACGCTGTCTGGCACGTCCCGCAAGTCTTTCTCGTTCTCATGCGGGATGAGTACTTTGGTCACCCCGGCGCGATGAGCCGCGAGAAGCTTCTCCTTGAGGCCCCCGATTGGCAGCACCCTTCCCCGCAGGGTAATCTCTCCAGTCATCGCCACCACGTGCGAAACCGGACGATTCGTCAAGGCGCTCGCGATGGCCGTTGCCATGGTGATTCCCGCCGATGGCCCGTCTTTCGGGATGGCTCCTTCGGGAACGTGAATGTGAATGTCCACCAGATCCGCAAAGTTGGACGGGATATCAAGGGTGTGAGCACGCGAGCGGATGTAACTCAAGGCCGCCTGTGCGCTCTCCTTCATGACGTCTCCCAAATGTCCCGTAATGACGACCTTGCCTTTTCCGGAAACGACTGACACTTCAATCATGAGCGTGTCTCCACCAACCTCCGTCCAGGAAAGTCCGGTTACGACGCCCACTTGATCCATCTCTTCCACGCGGCCGTGATGGAAAATCGGAGGGCCGAAGAACTCATGAAGAAGCGAGGAGTTCACCGTCACCCGCTGCTTGTCGCCGCTGGCCACGATGCGAGCGACCTTTCTGCACATGGATGCCAATAGGCGGTCGAGCTGACGCACTCCAGCTTCGCGCGTATAGTGCCGTATGAGTTCGAGAAGCACCTCGTCCGAGACGCGAATCTTCGCGCCGGGAAGTGCGTGTTTATCCTTCTGTTTTGGAAGAAGATGCCGCTTCGCAATATCCAGCTTCTCCAACTCGGTGTAACCGCTGATGTGGATGATCTCCATCCTGTCCCGTAGCGGTGCAGGAATCTCGTACACGTTGTTGGCGGTGGTAATGAACATGACATCCGATAAGTCATACGGGATCTCAACGTAGTGGTCCGAAAACGTACGGTTTTGTTCCGGATCCAACACTTCTAACATGGCCGACGCCGGATCTCCCCGAAAATCACTGGCCATTTTGTCAATCTCGTCCAACAGGAAAATCGGGTTTCGCACTCCGGCCTGCTTCATTCCTTGAATAACACGTCCCGGCATGGCTCCGATGTATGTCCGGCGGTGACCGCGAATCTCGGCCTCATCACGGACTCCACCCAATGACACGCGAACAAACGGACGACCCAGGCTCTTCGCAATCGACGTCGCGAGCGAAGTCTTGCCGACTCCGGGAGGGCCTGCCAAGCAGATGATGGGGCCCGATTGTTTGTCCGTAAGTTTCTGCACCGCCAAAAACTCGAGAATCCGTTCCTTCACCTTATCGAGGCCGTAGTGTTCGTCATTGAGAAGCTTCTCGGCTCGGCCTAGGTCGACTTTCGTCGGAGCCTCTTGTGCCCAAGGCAAAGCTAGGAGCCAATCGACGTACGTGCGCACTACCGTCCCTTCGGCGGACGCAACGGGGATTCGTTCGAGTCTGTCAATCTCCTTATCAATGCGTTCGCGAACCTTTTCCGGAACGGACTTCTTCAGCAATTGTTCCCGGAGTTCTTCGACTTCAGCTTGGCGCCCCTCCCTATCGCCAAGTTCTTTCTGTATGGCCTTCATCTGCTCGCGCAAGTAGTACTCGCGCTGGGTTTTCTCCATCTGCTTGCGAACGCGCTGATGAATCTTGCGCTCCAACTCCAGTACTTCGCGCTCGTCAGACAAAAAGTTAAGCAGTTTTTCGAGCCTGGAAGAAATATCAAAGGCCTCGAGGAGTTCCTGCTTCTCCTTGATCTTGAGAGGCAAATGATCCGCTATCGCATCGGCCAAACGGCCAGGATGAGAAATGTCGGATACCGCCGCCAATTTATCGTGATCAATCTTCTTTGATAGCTTGACGTACTGCTCAAACTGCTGTAACACCGAACGGGACAACGCCAAAAGTTCGTTGGATTCCGGAATCTCATCCGGGTCGGGACGGGCGCTGACGCTCGCCTCAAACCATCCTTCGGTTCGAACAAACTGCTCCACGACGGCGCGATGAACACCTTCTACCAGTACCCGTATGGTCCCGTTTGGCAACTTCATCATCTGCTTAATCCGAGTGATGGTTCCGACGCCATAAAGGTCGTCTTCCCCCGGCTCATCCACTTGACCATCTTCCTGCGAGACCAACAGAATCAGGCTGTCGCCAACCATCGCCTTTTCCAAGGCCTTGATGGACCTATCTCGGCCTACGTCAAACGGCAGTACCAGCGACGGGTAGACCAACAGCCCCCGCAACGGCAAAAGCGGAAAGATTTCCTTTTTCGCAGTTTTCTCCGCCATCTCTCCACCCCATCTCGATGCCAGGCCTTGATTTGGCCTATATTGTACAGAAACCTTCCCGCAATGTCTAATGGGACGAGAGTTAGTTCATGCCTGGCGCCGCCTGCTGCAGATTCGACGTTGCGACGGGCACGGTTGCATCGAAGGGTCGAAAGACCTCGTCCATCCCTCCTACCAGGGAGAGGCGCAGCACGTCTTCGAATCGCTCGACGGGTACGACCTTCACGCCGTCCAGTTGGGAAAACGTCTCTTGCCAATTCTCCTTCGGAATGATGACGAGCTTAGCCCCCGCTTCCCGAGCGGCTTCGATTTTTGCGGCCACGCCGCCGACGGGACGCACCAATCCGCGAATCGAAATCTCGCCCGTCATCGCCACGGTGTTGCTGACGGGTATACCGCGAATGGCCGAGTAAATCGCGGTGGCAATCGCGATGCCGGCGCTCGGGCCGTCCACAGGCACACCACCCGGGAAGTTGATGTGGATTCGGTACTCAGAAAGATTCAACATCGCGACCCGGCGCAACGACGTGAGCACATTGTCCAAGGAACCGATGGCCATAGACTTGCGTCTCATCGACTTTTCCCGGCCGTTGAACGTTTCCTCCTCGATGAGCCCTGTATAGGTGATGCCGCCTTCTTCTTTCGGCACTGGAGTGGCCGTCGCCTCGATGTCGAGCAGAATGCCAGTGCCAGTGCCGTAAACGGCGAGTCCGTTGACCACGCCCACCTGTGGCGCGTCAGGCACGAACCTGTCGGGCCGCGGGTTGATGTGGCTGAATTGAACCACCCACTGCACATCTTGAAGTGCAATGTCCTTTCGGTTCTCGGAAAGCGCGAGACCCCCTGAGATCTGCACGATGTTCACCGCTTCGCGGCCGTTCGTCGCATACTTGGTCACTTCGTCCACGGCGTCCACGGACATTCCCATGCTGAGTTTCGCGGCGGCGCCTTTCGTGATCTCCGAGATCTCCGGCTTGGTCAAAGGCTTGAAGTACACTTCCATGCAGCGGGATCGTATCGCTGGAGGAATCTCTTCAGGAGACCTCGTCGTCGCGCCTACGAGACGAAAATCCGCGGGAAGCCCGTGCTGGAAAATGTCGTGCACGTGCGGCGGGATCATCGAATCTTCCGAACTGTAGTACGCACTCTCCAGAAACACCTTTCGGTCTTCGAGTACCTTCAACAGCTTGTTCATCTGAACCGGGTGCAATTCACCAATCTCGTCGATGAACAAAATTCCCCCGTGTGCCTTCGTGACTGCGCCCGGTTTCGGCTGGGGAATGCCCGCCATGCCCATGGCACCTGCGCCTTGGTATATCGGATCGTGAACCGATCCGATGAGAGGATCCGCGATACCCCGCTCATCAAATCTAGCCGTGGTGGCATCAATCTCTATGAACTTGGCGTCCTTCAGAAATGGAGAACCTCCGGACTCCTTCGCGTACTGCAGAACCACTCGAGCGGCTGCGGTCTTGCCAACCCCAGGAGGTCCGTAAATCAGAACATGCTGTGGATTGGGTCCGCAAAGCGCGGCTCGCAGGGCCTTCAATCCGTCGCGTTGTCCCACGATGTCCTCTAAGGATGCGGGGCGCGTGCGTTCGGAAAGGGGCTCGGTCAGAGAAATGGACCGCAGTCTGCGGAGCTTGTCGAGTTCCTTTTTTGATTCTTTCTCTATGGCGTGTCTGCTGTGGTTTTGTTGCTTCAGCAGATTCCAAAAGTACAACCCAATGACAACGGCGAAAAAGACTTGTATCACAGCGAGTATTGTGGCGCTCAGAGTGAACCCCTCCCATGGTATACGATGGTGGTCAGTTGTGGCCCGTTTTCGGTGTTTTGTCGAATCGGTCACGAAAAGCCTAGGCACATTATGCCCACCCCGAAAAGCTCGTAAACCATGGCGACTCTATGAAGATCCGATTCGAGAATCATACGGCGGAATCGTCCGCAAAGGGTCGGTTCGAGACTCTCTCAATAAAAAGGCCGTCCCCTTGGGAACGGCCTTTTGAATCCGACATTTGTGGAAAGAAACCGAATTACGCGGTCTCTTCGGATTTCCTAAGAATTTTAGTTGTTTTTCCATCTTTACCCAATAACAATGGGCCTTGATCGTGCAGCGCCGCCTCTTTCGTGATGATGCATTTCTTCACGTCGTCGCGGGCGGGGAGATCGTACATCACGTCCACCATGATGGCTTCAATGATAGCACGCAAGCCCCTAGCGCCAGTGCCTCTCTTAATGGCTTCCTTGGCGATGACTGCCAGCGCATCGTCGTGAAACTCGAGTGTAACGCTGTCCATTTCGAGAAGCTTCTGGAATTGTTTCACGAGCGCGTTCTTTGGTTCCGTGAGGATCCGTTTCAGCGCCGTTTCGTCCAGTGCCTCAAGCGTCGTCACGACGGGAAGACGCCCAATGAACTCCGGGATGAGCCCAAATTTGAGCAAGTCTTCGGGCAATGCCTTACTGATGACTTCTCCGCTCGTTGCATTGTCGGCGGCCTGTGCGACAGATCCAAATCCGATGACCTTTCTTCCCAAGCGCCGCTTAATGATGGCTTCAATTCCATCAAAGGCACCGCCGCAGATGAACAGGATGTTCGTCGTGTCGATTTGGATGAATTCTTGATGCGGGTGTTTGCGGCCACCCTGAGGAGGCACACTCGCTACGGTACCCTCCAAAATCTTCAAAAGCGCCTGTTGCACGCCTTCTCCGGAGACGTCTCGGGTGATCGAAGGGTTTTCCGACTTTCGTGCGATTTTATCGATTTCATCGATGTAGATAATTCCTCGTTCGGCCTTCTCCACATCGTAGTCAGCAGCCTGAATCAACTTGAGCAGAATGTTTTCAACGTCCTCGCCGACGTATCCCGCTTCGGTCAGCGACGTAGCATCCGCAATGGCAAACGGTACGTTCAGGATTCTCGCGAGCGTCTGTGCCAAAAGCGTCTTGCCGCTACCCGTTGGGCCGATGAGCAAGATGTTGCTCTTCGACAGTTCGACGTCTTCGTTCTTCGAGGATCCCGCGTTAATTCTCTTGTAGTGGTTGTAAACGGCTACAGACAACGATTTCTTCGCGTGGTCCTGCCCAATCACGTACTGATCCAGTATGGCCTTAATGTCCGTCGGCTTCGGTACGTCCTTCAGTTCAAACTCTTCGTCTTCCCCGAGCTGCTCTTCGACGATCTCGTTGCACAGCTCGATGCACTCATCACAAATGTACACGCCCGGCCCGGCGACTAATTTACGAACCTGTTCTTGAGTCTTTCCGCAAAAGGAGCACTTGAGCTGACCTTTCTCTTCGTTAAACTTAAACATGAGCAATTCCCTCCTTGTCGAGGACGCATGGTGTGCGTCAAGTGGACCCTTTTCAGTGCAAGAGAAGAGGATTTCTTCCACTTCGAGTCAGGTCCCCGGCACGAAGACAGTTCTCACCATGAGAAGTGCGCATACATCCTACGACTGACTGGGTTGGTGCACAATCACCTCATCAATCAATCCGTATGCCTTAGCATCTGCCGCCGACAGGAAGTTGTCTCTGTCGGTGTCGCGTTCCACTTTCTCCAACGGTTGCCCTGTCCTTTCCGCGAGAATGCGATTCAGTTTATCCTTCGTCTTCAGGATCCAGTCGGCGTGGATCTTGATGTCCGACGCCTGCCCTTGGACCCCGCCGAGCGGCTGGTGAATCATGATCTCACTGTTTGGCAACGCGTATCGTTTGCCCTTCTCGCCAGCCGCCAAAAGCAACGAACCCATGCTTGCGGCCAACCCCACGCACATGGTCGATACGGCCGGCTTGATGTGTTGCATTGTATCATAAATAGCCATTCCAGCCGTGACGGAACCCCCTGGGCTGTTTATATACAACTGTATGTCTTTATCAGGGTCATCAGCAGCCAAAAACAACAATTGTGCCACGACTGAATTGGCTACGTAGTCGTCGATGGGTGTGCCCAGCAGGATAATTCTGTCCCGCAAAAGCCTGGAATATATATCGTAGCTGCGTTCGCCCCGACTCGTTTGCTCGATGACTATGGGTGTCAGGCTCAACGATATCCCTCCTCATCAAAAACAAAGCTCTGTTTGAGAAAACAAGGCACGATGGTCGTGCCTTGTTCCTTGTCGATAATTGTTACTGATGGCGATTCACAAACTCATTGTACATCAAGTCACGCGATTTTGCTATTCTCCACCAGGAACTCGACGGTCTTTCGGATTAGGATATCGTGTCTCATGGACTCCAATCCAGGATCACGCATCTGCATAAGCTGGCGTACCCGTTCCACTTCAAGATTGGATTGCTGAGCTACCTTATCCAGCTCTTGGTTCAGATCCTCGTCAGAGACGGTCAGGTCTTCTGCTTTCGCGATAGCCTCCAACACGAGTCCCGTAAGAACGGTCTTTTCCGCAGGCGCGTGGAACTGTTCGGACAACTCTTCCTTCGTGGTACCCGTGAACTCCAGGTATTCATCAAAGTCGATTTGTTGCATGCGCAGCTGTTGGCTGAAGGTTGCGATTTGGCGATCAATCTCGTTGTGAATCATCACGTGCGGGATGTCCACTTTCGCGTTCGCTACGGCCTTCTCCACAGCTTGCTGTTCGAGATAAGCCTTGTGATCCGCTTCGGTGCGCGCCTCGAGTTGCTTCTTTACGTCCTCAAGAAATGCGTCCACCGTTTCGAATTCACTGATCTCTTGAACGAACTCATCGTTCAATTCACGCAGCACTTTGCGCTTAATGTCGTGCAACTTTACCTGAAAAACGGCTTCTTTGTTCGCAAGGCCCTTTACGTGGTAGTCCTCCGGAAAAGTTACGGTGATCTCGCGTTCTTCGTCGGGCTTCATGCCGACGAGCTGTTCTTCGAATCCTTTGACAAACAACCCGGACCCAATCTCCAACTGGTAATTTTCGGCCTGTCCACCCTCGAACTCTTCGCCGTCGACCGTGCCCGTGAAGTCGATGTTCACCGTGTCACCGGTCTCGACTTCTCCTTCGTCGAGCACCTCAATCTCGGCGTAGGTACGACGGATGCGTTCCACTTCTTCGTCCACGGCGTTCTCTTCGAGAGAGAACTCCTTGTCCTCTAATTCAAGTCCCTTGTACTCTCCGAGCTCGACCTCAGGCATCACGGTCACCGTGGCCTTGAACACGAAGGGTTTCCCCTTTTCGATTTGCACGACGCTGACCTCGGGTCTATCCACAGGCACGATGCCCGACTCGCGCACGGCCTCGTCGTACGCGCTTGGAAGCACGTAGTCCACCGCTTCTTCATATAGAGATTCCACACCAAAGCGCTGTTCGAACATTCGGCGTGGAACTTTACCCTTTCGAAATCCTGGCACGGAGACTCGCTTCACGACTTTGCGATAAGCCCACTCGAGCGCTTCCGAGAATCGCTCGCTATCGACTTCGACCTCGAGAACGCCCACATTTGGCTCTGTCTTTTCCCACTTGACGGTCATACTCTACTTCCTCCCCGACATGATCCAAAAGGATCCCATTGCCTTTTGAACCCTTCCTGCGCCAATCCTCGTTGTTCGGACAACCACAGACTTTCAGCATTATACCATGTTTGGACCCGCGTACAACAATCAAAGACCTAAGGCTGACAAACGAAGAGATCCGAAGCGCTTCATCGATGAATCAGGATGCCATCAAAAAGAGACGCAACACCTGAGCAAGCGCCTCATCTCATCAATGGCTAGACCACGAAACGACGCAATGATCCAATAAGAAAACCCCTCTTCAAACCAGGGGTTTTCGAGCGCTGCTTTGTGGCGTCTCAGGAGGGATTCGAACCCCCGACCCACAGCTTAGAAGGCTGTTGCTCTATCCTACTGAGCTACTGAGACATGTGCACTCACCGCCGCCGCACTCGGAGGAGAAATCCTTAAGATGAGCGAAATGCGTTGACTCAACCGATTGCGAAGCTTTGGAGCGGGTGATGGGAATCGAACCCACGCGACCAGCTTGGAAGGCTGGAGTTCTACCATTGAACTACACCCGCATATCTCACCGAAAGCTCAGATAGTATAGCAAACATCGGCAGCCATAGCAAGCGGTTTTGCATCGCACAGCGCTTAAGTCATAGCGCTTAAATCATACCAAGTTTCTCAAGCGTGTTGACCAGGGAGGATAGTGCCTTGGCTCGGTGCGAAATTCGGTTTTTTTCGTGCGTGGGGATTTCTGACAAGGTCTTCCCCAGCGAAGGAACAAAGAACAGAGGATCATACCCGAAACCGTGAGCTCCTCGTGGATGATCTAGAATCATCCCTTCGATTTCCCCTCGCGCTACGATTCCAACAGGAAAACTCCGACTCCACAGGCTCACTACGCTGACCATCTGTGCGCTGCGCATTCGCGCTTCGATGCTCTCAAGTTGTCGCAGCAGTTCGCTGCGCATGTCCTCGTCCGTCCCATCGGGCCCTGCGAATCGGGCCGAATGGACACCTGGTTTGCCGCCAAGCGCGTCAACGCAGATCCCCGAATCGTCGGCGAGCACGAAGCCATCACAATACTGCGCGTAGTACGAGGCTTTTTCCATGACGTTGGCCTCGAAGGTCACGCCGTTTTCTGGGCACTTAGCAATACCAGCGGGGAGAGGGAGCACGTTCAGACCAAAGGGTCTCAAAAATCCGTCAAACTCCACGATCTTGTGCTCGTTCTGAGTGGCCAAATACACGGAATCAACTTTCACGAACGACGACATCCTTTCAAACGACTCTCGGCGGAGCCAAAAGGGTGATCTGCGAGATGGATTGCACGTCGTTCGCGACCCCGATTCCCCAACGCCCCGCAACGGTTGCCATGTGGGCCGGGTCCCCCGTCGTGAAATAGCGATGGTTCGGCGGGCCTCCTCGACGCCACCCGTCTTCCATCTGAATCACGCGCTTTACTTCGCGCGCGGTTTCCTCAGCGGAAGAGATCAAGCGCACGTTAGGCCCCATCGCTCGGGCAATGGAGTTGTGAAGGAGTGGATAGTGGGTGCAACCTAGGATGAGTGAATCGAGATCGCAAGCCAAGAGCGGCAAAAGGCAGGACTCGACGACTTCATCGACATGGGGCCCGTCCGTATCCCCGCTTTCCACGAGCGGGACGAGTTTCGGGCACGCGAGGCTAAACACCTGTTGAACGGGCGAGAGTTTGCGAATGGCACGTTCGTAGGCGCCCGTTGAAATGGTCACTGCCGTACCAATGACGCCAATTTTATCGCCTCGTTCATCCGACACTGCAGCCCTGGCTCCTGGCTCGATGACCCCGATTACAGGAATCGGGTATCTATCAACGAGAATGGGCAACGCAACGGCGGTCGCCGTGTTGCACGCAACCACGACCAACTTGACCCCTTCTTGAACCAAGAAGTCTACAATTTGCGTGGCAAACTGCACCACTTCGCGCGGTTCTCGGTCTCCGTACGGACAGCGAGCCGTGTCTCCAAAGTAGAGAATCTCCTCACCGGGTAACAATCGCTGTATTTCTGCGGCCACCGTAAGGCCGCCAATACCGGAGTCAAAGACCCCTATCGGCAAGTGGTTTTGCACGTTCTCTCCCTCCTGGGAACATCGTATGTGACTAACTCCATGGATGCCAAGAACGTGCTTGCTATAAGAAGCTCTCATGCAGAGTGCGCGTCATCTGTCGGTCATCCGAGCGTTCAAAAGTTGAAGCACTTGAAGAATGTTGTTGCAAACCGGCTCGTCCAGTGATTCTAGGACGCTCGCCAGATAAGCCCTGCGGGCGTTCAGAACCTCTTCGTAGACCTGCTGACCCAACGGTTGCACGCGAACGCGAACAACGCGCCTATCATCCGGATCTCTTTGCCGGACGACAAAAGAGGCGCGTTCAAGCCTATCCACCAAGTCGGTCGTGGTGCTGTAAGCTAAATAGAGCCGATTGCTCAAATCCCCGATGGTCAGGTCACCAGACTGGTTGAGAATAATCAGCGCATCAAACTGGGGTGGAGTAATCGAGTATTCTTCTAACGACATCCTCCCGCGGCGGCGCACGGTCACCGCGATTCGGCGAAGATGGCGTTCGATTTCGATGACATTGTCTGAGAAATTCGATTCCACTTTGGACACCTCGGCGACATGCGACACCCGTAGTGTAGCATGTCCAGTTTGAGGCAGTCAACGCGGTGGTATTCACCACCGCAGTTGAACGGTATGGGTCTTGCCGTCGTCAACGAGCGCAATGGAAGGGAGATCCGCATCAACGGAAAGTCCGTGCGTCTCGTCCTCTTCCAGAACCAGGAGCGACGGTTCCTTCTCTTCCGTTTCGGGAACCGTCGACAGGGAACCCTCCGCATCGCGTCTCCCATGCGCGCCGGACGTCGGTTGGTGCCCACCTTCGCTTCGCGAGGATGGATTCCACACCTCGACGCCGTCCGCCGTGAGGCTCTTCCCCGCACCGTGGGCCCGCTCTACGCCGATTCTGTAGACCGCTCTACCAAAGCGGTACGCGACGGTGAACCCAGGCCACTCGTCCGGAATCTGCGGATCCAGGATGAGCCTGTTGTCGCGTCGGCGTATCCCTAGGATCCATTCGATTCCGGCCTGGTACATCCATCCGGCAGCACCCGTGTACCAGGTCCAACCGGCTCTTCCCGCCAGCGGGCCCGCGCCGTATACGTCGGCAGCCATCACGTACGGCTCCCCTTGGTATCTGGCAATTTGCGCAGACGTCTCCGTGTGCGTCGTCGGCAGCAGCTGTTCAAATAGCGAGTACGCTTTGTTCCCTTTGCCCATCATGGCCCAGGCGATGACGGCCCAAACCACGCCGTGCGTGTACTGCCCACCGTTCTCTCGTATTCCGGGCGGATACCCCTGGATATAGCCCGGAGACGGTTCCGACGTGTCAAACGGCGGAGTTAACAGCCGTGCAATGTTGAGCGACTTATCTACGAGTTCCCGATCGAAGGACCGCATCGCCCTGTCGGCTTTGTCCGGATCCGACGATCTCGATATAACAGACCAAGACTGCGCAATGGCATCAATTCTACACTCCTGGTCATGGATGGAGCCAAGCCACTTGCCCGCGTCCGTGAACGCCCTGCGGTACCATTCTCCGTCCCAAGCTTCGTCGCTCATGGATGAAGCCAATCCGTCCTTGACTGCTCGAAACCGTGCAAGCGACTTCGTGTCCTCCATCTTTTCTGCCATAAACTCCATTTTCTGAAGCACATCGCAAAGGAACCATCCCAGCCAGACGCTTTCGCCACGTCCTTGGGGACCAACGGCGTTCATGCCGTCGTTCCAGTCTCCCGACCCGATGAGGGGGATGCCGTGGACACCGAAGCGAAGTGCCCTCTCCACCGCTCTTACGCAGTGTTGGTACAAGGTGTCCGCGAAGGAGGATACCACGGTGGGCCCATACTTTTCGTCTTCCCCCTCCTTCAGCACGTCTCCCTCAAGAAACGGGATCACGTGCCTTAGGATGGCGGCATCTCCGGTGTGTTCGACGTACCGCCCAACTGCGTACGGCAACCACAACAGGTCGTCCGAAAACCGTGTTCGGATCCCCATTCTTGTTTCCTCATGCCACCAGTGTTGCACGTCTCCTTCGAGGAATTGGTGCTTGGCGTGCAACAGGATCTGCCGGCGAGTCAATTCAGGTTGGGCGTGAAGCACGGCGAGCGAGTCCTGCAGTTGGTCTCGAAATCCGAAGGCTCCCCCTGCTTGGTAGAATCCGGTTCTCGCCCACATGCGACACGATATCGTTTGGTACAGGAGCCAACCGTTCAAAAGCACGTTCATGGGCGTGCTCGGCGTCTCCACGGTGATCTGGGAAGTTAGGGCGTGCCATTTCTGCTTGACCAAATCCAGCTCGTCCTCTGCGGCTCGCCTGTTGCGGTATTTCTTCACGAGGTCGATGGCGCTACGTCTGTCCTTCGCGCAGGCGAGGATCATAATGACCGACTCTCTCGCCCCCGGGGGGAGCGTGACACACGTTCGCACGGCTCCGCAGGCGTCTGGTACAACGCCCACCTGGTTGTCGAGCCTCCCCGTCATGAGCGCCTCCGGTGCTTCATAGTGGCCGCTCGCACCGAGGAACCCGGACCTATCACACGTCCACGAAACCTGCGCTCCTTCGTCTTCCCCGTAGATGCCAAGAGCGACGGTCGCCCCGCCGAAGGACTCCTGGTATCGATTCGAAGCCACGAGGCAACCTTCGTCGGCGAGATAATCCGATACGATGAAGGAACGATTTTCTTCGGGGCTTACGCCCAGAACCCACTCGGCGTAGTACGTCACAGACAGGTGCCGCACCGCGTCGGAAGCGTTGTGCAGAGATAAGGTCACCAGTTTTACGGAATCCTCTCCCGCGACATACACGACCAGTTCGTGCTCGACGTTCGCTTCCCGGTGCCAAAACTTCGAATAGCCCCGCCCGTGCGTTGCGATATACTCGCTGTCCTTTCGTATGGGCGCAGGCGTGGCCGACCAGAAATGGCCGCTGTCGTCGTCGCGCAGATAGCAAATCTCGGAGGGTACGTCGACAATCGGATCGTTTCTCCAGGGCGTCAATTTGAATTCTCGACTGTTCTTCCACCACGTGTATCCCGTACCGAGCTCCGTGACAAGAGATCCGAACATCTCGTTGGCCATCACGTTGGACCAGGGTAGGAACAGGTCCTTCCCCGGGGGCAGATGGATCTCGTATTCGCTGCCTCCGTCGACGAAGCCCCCGAGGGTATGAGATTCGGCAACGTACTTGCGCCTCGAGGGCAACGTCCCTTCGATTTTGACCGATGGCCCCGGATGGCTCGTCTCCACGGCCTCTTCGGGCAACTTTCCGCGAGACGACTGCACGGGCGCGAGGTAGTTTGCCAACTGTGCGTTGAGGCTCCCGCCGGAAGCGTGTAAAACGACGTTCGCGGCTGCGAGAAGGAGGTTTTTCGCTTCTCCATCCAGCGTGTCGGCCGTCACGACATAGACCCCGCTCTGGGATGCCTCGGCGCGGTGAACGTGACGCTCGAGCGAACGGTTCACCTCTTCCTTTAGTCCCTGATAGTACCCATCGTCGCTTTCAACCAAAATGACAAGATCCAGCCGCAGGCCACGACGTCTCAGAAAATCTTGGCAACGGGCTACGGAAACCACAAACGCAGTGTCCACGCTGTCCTCAATGGTAAGGAGAACGATGGGCAGATCCCCGGAAATGCCGAGGGCCCACAAACTGCTCTGACCAAGCGTATTGTTCACGATGGCCTTCTGCGCCTCGTCCGATATCTTAAGGCGAAAGAGGGCTCGGGCGGCAAGCATCTGTGCGCTCATTGCCAGTTCCTGACCGAGGGCAAGATGAGTCAACTCAATCTGGCTGCGGTTCCACGCCAACTGAAGGGCCCGGTTTGCCATCTGCGGCCCAATCGTCCGCCGGATGGCGTCCACAACGGCTTCTCTGCTGTCTCCCACGGCGGTCACGACGAATGCCACGACCGTCGATCCCGCTTTTACCTCCACCTTCCTTCGCATCGCGAAGGATGGATCCGCCACAGCGCCCACGGTCCCCTGCAGTTTCTCGTGAATCCCAAGGGCAGTTCGAAGGTCATGTCCGCGTCCGATGAAGGCGGATCGGTTCGTCTCGTATTCGGCCGGTCCGAGCGTTGGCGCATCCAGGCTGAGCTTGTAAGCCGCGAAGACTCGAGGGTCCTTCGGGGTTCGCGGGCGTCGCCTGGCGACGAGACATTCCTCTTGTTCGTCGAAACTCGTTTCGACGAACAGTTTTGAAAAGGCAGGATGGGCCCTGTCCGCGGCTCGTTCCGTCAGAGCCAGCTCCACGAAGCTCGTGATCTCAAGAACCCGACTCTCGTTTCCGTGATTGATCAACTGGAGGCGTCGAACCTCCGCGCCCACCTCCGGAGACACGTAAATCTCCATCTTCGACTCGATGTCGCCTTGTGAAGAGAAGAAGCACGCTTTGTGCAGCATGAAAGAAGCGTGGTGAACCGACTCGTCCATCACCATCGGTCGCATCGTTGGGGACCAGACTTCCTCGGTTGCCACGTCGCGCAAGTATACGAAGTTGCCGTAGCTGCCAAGGAGCGGATCCGCACGCCAACGGTTCACCAGGATATCCCCGTACTTCATGAATCCCTCGCCAGCGGTATCGACGACCGACGTGATGTTCCCGTTTGAAAGCACGCAAACTTCCCTGTTCTGAACCGATACTTTGGAAAACTCCCGGGTTGGCATGGGCAGGGTCGTTTCCATCTTGGGAAGGCGGACCACCGCCTTGGCTGGATTCGGGATGATGTGAGGCTTTGCCGGCACCTTTTCCTGAAGGAGGAGTTCGGCAGCCTCCACTCGAACGTCGTGGTGGAACCGCGATATCATCCGTCCGTCCAGGAGAACGTTCGCGAGGGAGAGCAACATCATCCCTTGGTGGTGGGCCATGTAGCTGGAAATGACGACGTGTTCGTGGTTCGGCGGCAATCTATCGCTCGTGAAGTCAATGGCTTCGTAAAATCCGTACTCCCCGCGGGCGCCCAGTTCCTCGAGTCGGCGCAGGTTGTTGAGGCATGTTCGGGGAGAGATGGACAGCGCAAGGACCGTCGCGTAGGGAGCCACCACGACGTCCCGCTCGAGGCCCCGCTTGAAGCCGAGTCCTGGGACGCCGAACGCGCGGTACTGGTAGTTCATCTGAAAGTCGTAAGCGTAGTAGCCTGACTCCGAGATTCCAAACGGAATGTCGCGTTCCCTCGCGTAGGCAAGCTGTCTCAAAAACACACCGCGAAACGTTCGGTCCCACAGCGTCGATTTATACGTGCGCATCAACAAAGCGGGCATTAGATACTCAAACATCGTTCCGGACCACGACATCAAGGTCGGATGACGTCCAATCATCGTCATCGTTCGGCTCAGTTTGAACCAATGATTCACGGGCGCCTGACCGAGGGCGATGGCGACAAAGCTGGCTTGTCTGGCCTCCGAGGCCATCAGGTCGTACAATATCGTCTCTCGAGTGCGACTTTGCACGTGGTATCCGAGTGTGAACAACCCCGCTTTGCCGTCGAACAACGGAGCGAAGTCTGTGGAGACGATGAGATCTTCCATCCTTTGAGCCAGATCCACGGCCCTGATCTTTTCTTCGTCGTCTGGACTTTGGGAGTCAACTCCCTCCAACACCGCTTGGCGTGCTGCGATTAGACATGCCACGAGATTTCCCGAGTCGACGGTCGACACGTATTCGGGGGGGAGCGCGTGAAGCGACTTCGTGTCGTACCAGTTAAGCAAGTGGCCGTGCCACTTGTCCATTTTTTCGATAGTACCGATGGTAGCAGAAAGCTTTTGCAGCATCTCTTCCCACCCGATGAACCCCAGGTCTTGCGCTATTACGATGGCGCAAAGCAGCATTCCGATATTGGTAGGAGACGTTCGATGCGCCACTCCAACCGGAGGATGTACCTGTAGGTTGTCTGGTGGCAGAAAGTTGTTTTCCTCGTTCGCCAAGTCTCGGTAGTATCCCCAAATGTCGCTTGCCAAGCTGTACAACTTCGACGCTTCATCTCTAGTCAAGTTCTCTTTTCGTGCCTTTACCGGCCGATTCAGCCAACTCGTGTAAATGGGAGAGAGACACCACAAACAGGCGAGGACGAGTGCCTCCGCTTTCCACGCTCTGGCTCCCAGCCAGATGACGATGCCAAACGCCACGATGACCACGTAGGGCGCGCTCCAGGACCATCCGCTCCCCGTCTGCCCTTTCGCTCTCGACTGACGCTCCACCTCGGCGGAGCTTACCCACTCGAGCAGGTTGCGTTTCGAAATGGTGAGCCTGTACAGCGTACGCAAAATGGCGTCGGTAAAAACGACGGCGAACAGAGGCAACAAGAGCAGGGTCGCAACCGTTTGCACAAGGACCTGAAGAACTTGGCCGACGTGCGATTTCGCCCACCAGGGTGACAACAGCGATTTAATCACCGGTATGGCGAGCGTGATTAAGCCTAAGGCGGCCCAGCCGACGGGATGGCCCGGAAGTACCGTCAGTCCGCACGCGATGGTGACCAGGATTCCCGGGGTCATCAGGCTTCGCCGCAGGTTGTCCACGATTTGCCATCGTGTGAGCGGCGATAGATCCACCCGTTCCAGTTCTCCCATCCGGTTTCTGGTTTGCAGGAGCAACCAAGGCAACAACTGCCAGTCTCCTCTCACCCAACGGTGCAGGCGGAGCAGGTAGCTTCCGAAGTTGGACGGGAATTCGTCGATGACCTCGATGTCCGACAAAAGACCAGTGCGAAGAAACCCGCCTTCCAGGAGATCGTGGCTCAAGACGAGGTTTTCCGGAATACGATTGCAAAGCAGGCTGTGAAAGGTGTCTACGTCGAAAATCCCTTTGCCCGTGAAGATCCCTTGCCCAAACATGTCCTGGTACGGGTCCGACAAGGCGAAGGAGTACGGGTCGATGCCCGGATTTCCAGACCAGAGCCGCGCGAGGTTGGACTTGTACACGGCGTCGAATTTTACGCCGACCCGCGGTTGCAAGATGCCGTACCCCGATACGACGCGAGTCCTACTCTCGTTTAGCCGCGGGCGATTGTATGGCAAATGCATCGTCGCAATCATTCGTCTGGCGGCACCGAGCGGCAGTTGGGTGTCGGTATCGAGCGTGATGACGTAGCGGACCTCGGGCAGCACGGACGCGTCGCCTACCACCACATCGTAACTGGTTTTGCTGCTGCCGCGGATGAGTTCAACA
>JAJZAV010000330.1 GCA_021799255.1 Bacillota bacterium | reverse complement strand
CGCAGCGAGATAGCCCTCGTGTTCTAACGATTTCCAGGCAACTTCATAGCGCTTAGGGCCGATAAGGCTGAACACATCCACGTCGGCCCCGTCTTCCCTGACGAGCGTGGCGGTGAGGCCCAAACGTCGAACGGACTGAAGCTCCGCAGCCAAACGAAACAACGGCGCAGGAAGCATATGAACTTCGTCGTAGATCACGAGTCCCCACGGATGGGTGGTCAGCTTGTCGAGGTGGCGCATCTGTCCATCTCTGGTTTTGGCGGTGACCCGTTGGTACGTCGTGATGGTGACGGGAGCAAGGGGATCAGTGATTCGATAGCGCTTGACTTCATCGTCACGAAGGGTAGTGAATCGCTTACATTCGTCTTCCCACTGCAACGCGGCGGATTCGCCAGGAGCGAGTATCAAAGTGTGGAATCCAACTTTGGCGGAGATGGCGATACCAACCAGGGTTTTCCCCGCCCCGCAAGGCAGGACGATGACTCCGCTTTGGTCCCTTGACGCATCGAGAAATCGATTGACCGCATCGACCTGGTACTCACGCAGTTTGACGTCCTCCTTTAGCGAGAACGATGCGGTCTGCGCCAACTGATATCCCGCCCGGTCCACAACCGGGTATCCCAATAAACTGACTCTTTTTTTCACGTCACCGCGCCGGGTGATGGGAACCGAGATAGCACGGTGAAGGTACTTGGCTCCCATCCGCTGTACTTCCGCATCCGCGGCGAGTTCTTGAATCACCTTTGGATCTCCCTGTAGCACCACTCGACCCAACGCGTCCCTGTCTAGGGAAACGAGTCCCCATTTTCCAGCTTCCTTCACAATCATCTGCTGCACGGACAACGGCAGTGGTTGACTCGAATACCGGCGCAAAAACGTAAGGATATCCCGGGCAGAAAGCGCGATGGACGCGGCCTGCCAGATGCTGAGCGGCAAGATTCGATACACGTGGATGGGGTCCATGCGCTGAACCAATTGCGCGAATTGAGCGAGCGTTGGTCGTGCCACTTCATAATCAGCATGCTGGGATTCGACCAACACGGTTCCATCACCCAGGACGTAAAGTAGTGAACTCAATGCAAACCCTCCCGGGATGCGGTGCTGTCGCACGTCGGATTGCGTGAGAGACACGACTGGAAGTCTTTTCTTAGTATGACTTCGAAAGCAGGTGGGTATACGGTAAATTGTGGATGTGAGAGAAGCGATCTTTCGAGGACGACGCAACTTGGCAAAAAAAAAAAGAGAGATGCGTCGTCACGCATCTCCAGAAGTAATTGCTAGGAGTGGAGAGAAATCAGAACATTACACCCTTCGAAATAAGAATACATCGCAATGAAAGCGGTGTCAATACATGTATAGAGAACCGTCATGCGTTCAGAAAAGTTGGAATCTTTTAGTGTTCCTCGCGCCACCGCTCACGAGCCGCTCTAGCCGCATTGAGGAGCCCGCGAAGCGTTTCCTCGTCCTCTCGCAAAAGCGCATCTTTAAACGCCTGCAGAGAATCCTGCGTTCGTTGAATCTGTTCCATCACCGCTACCCGGTTTGCCAACAGCGTGTCCACCCAGAACCCCGACGGGGAATCGGCCAGTCTGGTGATGTCGCGAAATCCCGGCCCGGTCACCTTTGCCATGGCGACGTTCGGAGCCGGCCCAGCGAGCGATTCGCGAGCTTCGTCGTAGGCGAGCATCGCGGATAGCGACGTCACGTGGATACCATGGCTGACGGCCGCCATGGCGGCGTCGTGCACTTTTGCGTCCTCCAACCATACAAGAGAAGCCCCTGTGGCGGCCACGATACCTTCCACTCGCTTGCACGCCGGCCAGTTCTTCAGCAAGATCCATGGGTTGCCTCGAAAAAGTTCACCGTCCGCATTCTTTGGACCCTCCGACGCAATGCCCGCCATCGGGTGCGACGGAGCAAAACGTTCGCCAAGGCCCAGGTCCTCTGCCCTTTGACATAGCGGGCCCTTGATGCTGCACACATCCATCACGACGTCGCAGCGCTGAGCAAGGTCAAGGAGAAGCTCCTCCGCCACGGAGGGCGGCACGGCGAGAATCCCCAAGTGAAACGTCTCTTCCTCTTCGGGGAACTGCGGAGCAAGATGGTCAAACACGCCCTTCTCTTGCGCGAGGGTTCGGTGCATCGCATTGACGTCGACGCCCACAAGCCGCATTTCCGGGAAGGCCCTTTTCAGGGACATCGCAAACGAAACGCCAATCAGCCCGCATCCGACGATGCACGCGGAGGCGGGCAGTACTCTGTCCTGCGACTTAGCGGGTTGCGGCGACTTTGATTGCATCTTCACTCAAGACCGAGTGGATTCGATTGACCGACTCCACCATTTCGGAGAATTGGGGGTAAGTCAAGGACTGTGCCCCGTCGGAGAGGGCTTCCTTCGGATTCGGATGGATCTCCACAATCAATCCTTGGCCGCCGGCGGCGATACCCGCACGGGCCATTGGAACGACATACAAGGAATTGCCGATACCATGAGATGGATCCACGATGACCGGCAGGTGTGACAAGTGTTGTACCACCGGCACCGCATTGAGATCCAACGTGTTGCGGGTGTAGGTTTCAAACGTGCGGATTCCCCGTTCGCAGAGAATCACGTTTGGATTTCCTTCGGACAGAATGTACTCGGCGGACATGAGCCACTCTTCGATGGTGGCAGACAATCCGCGCTTCAGCAATACGGGTCGAGTCGTTTTTCCCACGGCCTTCAGGAGCGGAAAGTTCTGCATGTTCCTGGCGCCGATTTGGAGAACATCGACGTATTCGAGCATCAGGGGCAGGGTTTCCGTTTCCATGATTTCTGACACCACGGGCAGGCCGGTTAGTTCGCGCGCTTCGGCCATCCACTTGAGACCGGCTTCGCCGTGTCCCTGGAACGAGTACGGGGACGAACGAGGTTTGTACGCACCGCCGCGAAGCATGTGACCACCCACCGACTTTACGAACTTGGCTATCTCGATGGTCTGCTCGCGATTCTCGACGGAACACGGTCCGGCGATAATGACCGGAACTTCTCCACCAACGGTCACGGGTCCAACTTGAACTCGTGTGTCTTGCGGGTGAAACGCTCTACTTGCCAGTTTG
>JAJZAV010000050.1 GCA_021799255.1 Bacillota bacterium | reverse complement strand
GAGACAATCGAAAATACCAAGCAATATGAGGATTTCTCGTTGTTGCAGGAAGCCCGCTGTGCTATACTGACCGACATCCACAATTCGTGTATATACACCTATATACACAATTAATAAGCTTGAGTGGGTTCGAAGAAGCGGGATGGGTCGCTTTGCGAGTCGATGTTTTCGCGTTGCAAGCTCATGTGAAATTCATCACAGGAATGGAGGTCTTGTCTTTTATGGGTGTAGCCGTACAACAGCCACATGGGAATACGGTTTACGGAGAAAGCGTCCTGCGCGTAGAACCCCATGGGATTGACGTCCTCGGACCCGAAGAACGCCACGGCAAACCGAGGCAACAGTTCACGCTCTGGCTGGGAAGCAATCTTACCATCGCCGATTTCGCTCTAGGTTTCTCGGTCGTCTCTTTGGGTCTTCCCTGGTTTTACGGAGTCCTGGCCATCGTTCTCGGGAATCTCTTGGGAGCCGCCGTTCTTGCCGGCTGCGCTGCGATGGGTCCGACGTACGGGCAACCGCAACTCATGATTGGACGCTACACGTTTGGGCGGATTGGCGGATTGATCCCTGCGGTCCTCAACTACATCAGTACCATCGGTTGGTTCACGGTCAACAACATCCTGGGTTCCTTCGGACTTCGCGTGTTGTTTCCACATCTGCCTTTTTGGGCAGCGGCCATCATGCTTGTCATCGTTCAAGGACTTCTTGCCATCTATGGACACAATCTCATTCACACCTACGAGAGAGTGATGTCCGTCGTGCTCGGCATCCTGTTTCTCATCACGACGGTGCTCGCGTTTCAACATCGAGGGGCCCTCGTCGCGTATCACCCTAGCGGATCGAACTTCTGGCCCATGTGCATTCTCATGACCGCATTCGCATTTTCGTATATCGGGAGTTGGGGTGCCTACGCCTCGGATTACAGCCGCTATTTGCCTGCGGACACCAGCAAGGCGAAAGTGTTCTGGTATACGTTCGCTGGGTCGTTCATCGCTTCCGTTTGGCTGGAGTTGGTAGGGGTGGCCGTGGCCATTCTGGCCGGGTCCGGCAGCGCGGACCCCATCGCGGCCCTCCATCACGTGCTCGGTGGATTTGGCGATGTGGCCGTCGTCGCCATCATCCTCGGCGGGACCGCGGCCGACGCGCTGAATCTCTACTCGAACTCGCTGTCCGCCGCGGCAACCGGAATCCGTTTGCCCAGGTGGACGTTTGCGCTCATCGCAACGCTTGTCGGACTTACGCTCAGCCTCATCGGTGAAGGCAAGTTCCAGCAAAACTATTCCGACTTTCTGCTCTTAGTCGGGTATTGGATGACGCCCTGGATGGGAGTCCTGTTCTCCGACTTTTACCTTCGCAAGCGCCGCCCTACACCGAGTGCAGACACGCGGAACCTGCGACCGTTTGGTACGGCGGCGATGGTCAGTTTCCTGGTGGGGATAGCCGCGTCCATTCCGTTTATGGACGCCACCTTCAATGTGGAGGGCTTCATTTCCAAAGCGATGGGCGGGGCCGACTTGGCCTTTTACGTCGGCTTCCTCGTTTCGATGGGGGTCTATCTAGTCTGGCACAGAGTCGCTCTCGGCCCTCAACGACAAGCGTAAGTTCCTGCTCGCGCGCCACTTTGGTTGCCTTTGACGGGAAAGTCGATGAACTGAGCCGCGGGAGACTGTTCCCCCGCGGCTCAGTTGCGCTTCGACGGCCAACATACCCGTCTCTCCTAAGCTACCGTCAGTCCGGCAACCGCGTAGAGGACCGTGCAGGCACCCGCCACGGGTAACGCAATCATCAGCTTTGTCTTGGCGTAAGACATGATTGGGAGTTTCATGACCGTTGCCATGGCCACCGTGTTGTCGCTCAGAGGAGACGCGAACCCACCGAATGTCCCGCTTGC
The DNA here is from genome assembly GCA_021799255.1 of Bacillota bacterium. GTDB lineage: Bacteria > Bacillota > Bacilli > Alicyclobacillales > Alicyclobacillaceae > JAJZAV01. The sequence continues at coordinate 15,559 of JAJZAV010000050.1, read as the reverse complement.
AAATACGGCCCCCACAACCAGCGGGATCGACGCATGCGTGCTCGCCGCGAGCGAGAAGCCGAGCGGCAACAGCATTGCCCACGTGCCGAACGACGATCCAATGACGTACGAGATAATGCACCCGCAGGCAAACAGCGCGGGGGCGATGAAAGCCGGAGGAACGATGCGGGAAACCTCCCGCTCCGTGAAGGGGACGAAACCCAAATCCGCCGAGACTGCGGTGACCGCCCAAACTAAGCTCAGCAGAACAATCACACCCATCATCTCATTCCCACCGGACATAAATCCAAACATCGTCCGGGCGATGGGCTGCCTCCTCACTGAGTAAAGCAGAACGGTGACTACAAGGGTGACGATGAGCGCCTCCAACATGGCCGTGGATGCATCCGCCTGCGCAAGCGCGCCGAATATCCCCGGCGCCTTCGCGTGACCGCTCCACCAGGTGAAAAACAACGTCAAGCAGAGCAGAAGAGCGAGCGGGATCAGCAGATTGGACGCCCGCGGCGCCGATTTCTCGGCAACCAGTTCAACCGGATCCGGGAAATCTTCGTCATCATTCGCTTTCGCCGCCACTTTCCCTGCGTCCAAACCGCCCAATCCGTCTTCTGAACTTCCCAACTCTTCACCGTATTCCGTCGCCAACCTTCGAGCGGCAATCGCAGAGGCAGGACTTCCGGTGGATGCCCCTGTGGCGATGTCCCCTCGCGCACGTGATCGCGATTGTGCATCGGAATCATCACCGTCGACTCGGCTGGCCTTTTGCGTTTGGCGCCTTGAGACTCTTTCTACGCGCTGCGCGGACGCTCGGTGCCAAAAGGTGTACCAGAGGCCAGCGAGCATCGCCGCCCAAGCGAATAGGTTCCATGGGATGGATTCGAGAAATAGCCGAAAGGGCGTGGTTCCAAGCGCATGCTGCTTGTTTGCGACGGCCAAAAGTCCAACCATATACCCCACGAATGCCGTCCCGATGGGGACGACCGCGGAAAGCGGCGTCGCGGTGATGTCGATGACAACGGCCACCCGCTTCGTGGGCACCTTTAACCGAGTAAAGACGGACTTCATGATGGGGGCTACCGTGATGATCCGGAAGTCGGGGGCCATGAAGGTTGCGAGTCCCGACAGCCACGTGACCACAAACGCGCCGCGAGTAGAACGGATTCGTTTCTCCAGCCACATCGCGAACCCAGCGACTCCTCCGGACGTTCGCACTAAGCCGACCAACGCCCCAAAGCCATACAGAAATAGGATGAGACGGAGATTGCCAGGGACCGCCAGTTCACGGACCAAGTAATCGAGGGTCCCCATCAGGCCGCCCACGGGGCTCGGGTGTAACATGAACGCCCCAGCCAAAAGACCAACAGCGAGGCCCGGTATGACCTGACGAGTCCACATGGCCACCGGAATCACAATGACGAACGGCAGCAACGACCAAACGCTCCCATGCATGCACGGTCCTCCTGCGCGAGTGAGTCATATCATGTCCCATAACATCTCTTCTCGCACAGGTTTTCATTCGCTCGCGACGCTTGTTCCGCAGGGCTAGGCACGCCTAACCCTGTCAGCGCCGCCTCATCGCTGACGGCTTCATCGTGCGTTCGGTTCAGCGAAACCGTTGTCTCTCCAAATCCTGCAATCGGTCCAAGAGATGAAGCGGGTTTTCAGTCGGAGTCTCTCCCACCCCCATCGCCCTGGCTTCCTTGGCCATCTCGGGATCTGGCACCAACCATAAAGCTTCCATACCAAAGAGTCTCGCACCGAGAACGTCCTTGTCGTAATTGTCACCCACCATAACCGCCCTGCTCGGCGACACCGAGAGCGCATCGCACGCGTACTGGAACACGGTTTTGTCCGGTTTCGCTTTCCCAATTTTTTCGGAAATAATGAGAGATTCCTCCGGGAAGAAACCCTCGAGCTCGGTGATACACAGCTTTTTCCACTGCAAGTCAGGAGAGCCGTTCGTAATAATGCCAAGCCGATATCGATGGCTAAGTTTCTCCAACAATTCGCGCACGCCAGGGAAAGGAAACAAGGTATCCGGCAATGTGGCCGAATAGGTTTCGTAAAAAGCGTCGGCTTGCGCCACGGATCTCTCGACTCCGAAGTCTCTCCAAGCCAAGATGAACCGTTGTCGGCGCACCTCCTGCATGGGCAATCGGCGTGCGTCGTATTCGCGCCACAGGCGCTCATGATGGTAAAGAAACCTCTTTTGAAAGTCCGGGGGATATCCGTCCGGATACGTTTCTCCCAACGCAATGGCCAATCCCTTCGCGTATTGCCCTCTGGTATCCACCAACGTATGATCCAAATCGAAGAAAATCACATCAAAACCTTGCATTCGTACGGCGCTCCTTACCTAATTTAATCCAAAGGTGTGTTCGAAAAGCACGCTGACACGTTCCCATTATACTGATTCCCCAGCCGAGCGGGACAATCTCGAAGCGCAATGGGGCACCTCCCACTGGAAACCACCTCGTCGTTTGAAATGGTCCTTCACTTATGATAAGGTAATCCTTTCACCTAACGGCCTGCCGACAGTGGTAGAATCTAACTTGTGAGTTTTCTTGACCCGCGGGTTCCCTTCGTTCCGTGAGTCTCGTGCATGAAGGTCCGTGGTTCGTTCCCCGTCGTCCAAGCACAAGAGCACGTCATGAAATTTGCCGCAATCGAACCATTAATCACGCTCGCCTTCCTAATTGTTCTAGTTAACGTGCATGTTTCTATCAGGAATTTAAAAATAAGAAAACTATTAGATTCGGGGAAAAAAGACAAAAATCCGCGTCGCGGCGCGATTTTTGACGTATTGCATGCACTGCGATGTCCTATGAAGAGCAGGCCCCTTACTCTTTACAAGCCTTTCACACGAGACTAAAATGCCGATAAGACTACGATGTTGCTTAGAAATTCACGTTGTTTTCCATCCCGTGTAAGAGACGCTGACAAAGAGACCGAGTGGAAGTCTCCCCGTCTGCCTTGTCTGTTACTCGATCCGAAGATTGTATGGGAAGCTAGCTCCGCGCGCCCTTAGGGCGTGCGCGGTTATCATATTATCCCGAAGGGTTCACCGCAAGGCACTCCGCAAAGTCGTTCTGCAACGAATTGTTGCGCCGTGTAATCGTGAATTTTTGTACAACATTCGCAATTTCGATAGCCTAAGGATTGGAGACGGCACGAATGGCCGAACCGTTATTAGCAATTCGCGACCTTAAAACATACTTCATCAGCCGCGAGGCCGAAGTCCGCGCCGTAGACGGCATCGACATCGATGTCGCGCAAGGCCAGGTCGTCTGCATCGTCGGCGAATCCGGATGCGGGAAGAGCATGACCTCTCTTTCCATCGTCCGCCTGGTTCCCCGCCCGCATGGTAAAATTGTCGCAGGCGAAGTCATTTTCAATGGAACGGACCTGCTCAAGCTCAGCGAGTCCCAAATGGCCGACATCCGCGGTAACGAGATCTCGATGATCTTTCAGGAGCCCATGACGGCCTTGAATCCAGTCATGCAAATTGGCAGGCAGATCTCGGAAGTGTTAGTCCGGCATCGGGGCATGACCAAGAAACAGGCCTTGGAGAAAGCCGTCGAGATGTTGCGCTTCGTTGGCGTTCCACGGGCCAACGAGATTGTCTACGAATACCCTCACCAATTGTCCGGCGGCCTGCGCCAGCGCGTGATGATTGCAATGGCTATGGTGTGCAACCCTAAGCTCCTCATCGCGGACGAGCCCACGACGGCTCTGGACGTGACCATTCAGGCTCAGGTTCTTGAACTGATGAAGAAGATGCGCGAGGAGACGGGAACTTCCATTATTCTCATCACGCACGATCTCGGTGTCGTTGCCGACATGGCCGATCACGTAGTGGTCATGTACGCGGGTCAAGTCGTGGAAAGCGTCGATGCCGATACCATTTTCGAAAACCCAATGCATCCGTATACTAGGGCTCTGATGGACTCCATCCCCTCGATTGATGAGGAAAAGGACGTTCTGTATTCCATTCCGGGAACGGTGCCGAGTGCTGCGCACTTCCCAAAGGGTTGTCGGTTTGCTGAACGCTGTCCTCTGGCCGTGGAATCCTGTTTCGAGGAGATGCCTGAATTGCGTGAACTGGCACCAGGTCACTTGGTGCGTTGCGATAGAGTGTAGATTGGAGGTCCGTCCCGTGAGCATCAACGCGGAACAACTGAGTTCGAGCAATAATCTGCTGGAAGTCCAAGACTTGAAGAAATACTTTCCTATAACTGCGGGCTTTTTCCGTCGTACGGTTGGCCACGTGAAGGCCGTGGACGGAGTTTCCTTTACGATGAAAGCTGGCGAAACGCTCGGCATCGTTGGCGAATCCGGATGCGGCAAGTCTACGACGGGCCGCATGGTGGTCAACCTAACCACCCCCACCAGCGGCAAGATCATCTTCGACGGAAAAGATATCAGTACACATTCGGGGCGTTCTCTACGTGAGAGTCGCCGCAAGATTCAAATGGTCTTCCAAGATCCCTACGCGTCCTTGAACCCGCAAATGTCCATTGGGGAGGCCGTCGCCGAACCGCTTATTGTGAACCACATGTTGTCCAAAAAACAGGCATTTGACAGAGCAGCGCAACTTCTGGAGACCGTCGGCCTCCGGGCGCGGGATCTCTCCCGCCATCCGCACGAGTTTTCCGGCGGACAACGCCAACGGGTCGGAATCGCCAGGGCGCTGGCTCTAAACCCCAAACTGATTGTCGCTGACGAGGCGGTTTCCGCGTTGGACGTGTCGATTCAGTCCCAGATTCTGAACCTTCTTGCAGACCTGCGGGGTCGGTTCAACCTTTCTTACCTCTTCATCTCGCATAACTTGGCGGTCGTTCGGCACATCAGCGACAGAGTGGGCGTGATGTACCTGGGTCACATGGTCGAAATCGGACCCAAAATATCCTTATACAATCACCCGCTCCATCCATATACGCAAGCTCTCCTGTCGGCTGCGCCGGAACCACGGCGCGTCAAGCGGCGGGAACGGACCGTTTTGCAAGGGGATGTCCCTAGTCCGGCCAATCCCCCGAAAGGTTGCCCGTTCCACACCCGCTGTCCAATGGTGATGGATGTCTGTCGCGAGCAAGAACCTAAGATGAGGGAACTCCTTCCGGGACACTTTGCCGCTTGTCACCTTCACTAGCACCGAAGGGAAAGACGAAAGAGGTTACGAAAGGGGTGAGGCGCCGCGCTCACGAAAGGCGCGACAACAACTATGAGGCTAGCAGCAGTATCACTGAAGCCCAGCGGCTTCGCATTTGTACCTACACGAATTAAAGGGGGAAATCATCCGTGAAGAAACGCCCATTGGCCGTACTTTCCGGCCTGTCCGCGGCTGCCGTCGGTGCCGCACTCGTGTTCTCGGCTCCAGCGACCACCGCGCTGGCTAGCACGAGCACACCGCAAAAGGGAGGCACGCTCGTTCTTGCGCTACCTCCACAGACCAACATTACTTGGTATTTTCCAATCTCCAACTCTGCGAACGCAAGTGAGTACAATTCACAGTTGCAAGATCAGATGTATCCTCTGCTCATCTACATCAACGACCAGTACAAAATTGACTACAAGGACTCCTTTGCGAACAACATAACGTACAACAAGGCAGGCACAGTCTTCAACATCACGTTGAAGCACAACTGGAAATGGTCCGACGGTCAACCAGTGACGTCGAAAGACGTGGTGTGGGACTACCAGCTCATCCAGGCCACTGATAGCCCCAACGCACCCGCACCGTTCCCGAACTACAACGCGGGTTCCGGTGGTGTGCCTACCAACGTAAAGAGCGTCCAGGCAACCGGTAAATATTCCGTGCGCATCACGCTCAAGAAGCCAGTCAACCAAGAGTGGTTCATCTACAATGGTATAGGACAATTGATCCCCTTGCCGGAACACGCTTGGAACAAGTATCCGACGAACATGACCGAGGAACTCAAATATCTCGGCAAAAACGCGACGAATCCAAACTTCTTCAAGGTTGTGGATGGCCCCTTCAAGCTGCAGAGCGCGGTTTCCAACCAGTCGTGGACGCTCGTTCCAAATCCGACGTTCGGCGGGCACAAGAGCACCCTCGACAAAGTTGTGTTCAAGTATGAGGGCTCTTCGGACTCCGAGTTCGCGGACCTGAAGACCGGCAACGTGAACCTCGGCTACCTTCCGATGGCTCAGTACGGCTCCAAGAGCCAGCTCACGTCCATGGGCGATAAGATCAATGTCGGATACAACTTCGGCTACTACTTCATCGAGCTGAATCTGCTCAAGGGTTCCCCGCTGTACTCCGCGTTTAATGACGTGAAGGTCCGCACAGCCCTTGAAGAAGGCATCGATCAGAACACCATCAACAACTCCATCTACCACGGGTTCGCGCCGCCGCAGTATGGCCCGATTCCAAAGACGCCGCACACGATTTTCTTCGATCCGACGCTCAACAAGCCGCTCTTCCCGTTCAACATCGCGAACGCGAAGAAGCTGCTTGAGTCGGACGGTTGGACCATGAAGAACGGCGTCATGACGAAGGGCAATCAGCAGCTCAAGTTCACCATGCTGTACGCCAGCGGAGATGAGTCTCAGATGCTGATGAATGAGCTCATCCAAAGCGATTGGCAGAAGATGGGTGTCGACGTGACGTTGAAGCCCCTGCCATTCGCAAACGAGATTGGCATCATGAGCAACGCGAAGGAGCCGAATAAGTGGGCTGCTGCTTCCGGCACCGGAATTACCTACGGTGGATCCTATCCTTCCGGGGAGCAACTGTTCGAGCCAGGCGGGTTGGACAACTTCGGATTCAACAATCCGGCACTCGATGCTCTGATCAAGAAGACGAATCTGCCGTCTCCTTCCGCGGCGCAGACGAAGAAGAATTTCTTCGCCTACGAAGAGATGACTGCGAAGCTGTTGCCGGTGCTGTGGGTCAACACCGTTGCAGGCTTGGGCGTGTCCGCACCGAACGTACACAACGCCACGAGCAAGTACCTCAACCCAACGGTTGGGTCGGATCCGCTGCTCAACTACATTTGGATGTCTAAGTAATCTCTAGACTCCAATGTAAACGAATCATGTGGGGGGCCTTCTGTTGCGGGCCCCCTACTGGAAACGAGGGCAACCATGGTTAGTTCGGTTGAAATGCCAGAACAGAATTCGTCGGCCGCAGATACTTCGGACCGCTGGCGGACGTGGAAACGCTTCTGGCGCTACCCGTTAAGTGGCGTCGGAGTCTTTGGGGTCGTGTTTCTGTTCGCCTTTTCGTTCATTGGCCCCCTGTTTTACCACGTTAGCCCATTAGCCGTCGATTTCTCTGCAATCCTTCAAGCACCGAGCGTTCATCACCTACTCGGTACGGACGACGCGGGCCACGATGTTCTTGCCCGAATGATGGTAGGCGGCCAGGCTTCTCTTGAGGTCGGTTTCCTGTCGGCCATCGTAGCCATGGCGTTCGGCACCGTGTACGGCATGTTTAGCGCTTTGGTCGGAGGATGGGTCGACGTCTTGCTCATGCGTATCGTGGACGTTCTTCTCTCGATACCGTCTCTGTTTATCTTGATGTTCCTCGATGCGGCCTTCAAGCCGAGCGTCTTTTTGATGGTCTTTGTCATCGCATCGCTCGGGTGGATGGGTGTTAGCCGTATCGTGCGCGGCGAGGTTCTAAAGATCAAGACCGAGCCGTACGTCGAGGCTGCACGGTTGGCAGGTGTACGCACGGGACGTCTTATGTGGAAGTACCTCGTGCCAAACTTTATCGGTACGGTTCTCGTCACCACGACGTTTTCGGTGGCAGGTTCTATTCTGACCATCGCCGGTCTGTCGTTTCTTGGCCTCGGGCTTCCGCCCCCGGCTCCAAACTGGGGCGCTGATTTGTCGGTTTCAATGAACTACATTTTCCAGAACACGTGGTGGCTCGATTATCCTCCAGGCATACTGATTCTTCTGTCTCAGTTGTCGGTCAACTTCATCGGCGATGGCCTGCGTCATGCGCTCGAGACGCGAGCAAACTGATGGTGCCACGGTGGGTGTGTTGCACAAACGGATTCAGTATGGAACTGGGGTGAAACGCTTTGCTGAGCTACATTGCTAGACGCATCGTGCAGGCGATTCCCGCCCTGCTCGGCGTGAGTGTGGTATCGTTCATTCTCTTGCACATTGTGCCGGGGAACCCCGTGCGCCTGATGCTCGGGCAGCATTACACGGCGGCCCGTGCTGCCGCGTTATCCAACCAGCTTGGTCTCAACAAGCCACTGGTTGTTCAGTATCTCATTTGGCTTGTGCACATGTGTGAAGGAAACCTGGGCTTCTCGTACTCGTACAACCTACCTGTCACTACTGCCATCCTTCATGCGCTGCCAAATACCTTGGCTCTAGTGCTCATTGCGTCCCTGTTGGCCCAGTTCATCGCGATTATTCTGGGCACAATCCAGGCGTATTTTGAAAACTCACCGTTCGATCACATTGTGACGATTCTCAATTACTTCTTCTACTCCATGCCTTCTTTTTGGCTGGCAATCTTGATGGTTATTTTCTTCTCCATTGACCTGCACTGGTTTCCTTCAGGCGGTGTGATCAACCCGCAGGATCCGAATCCTGGCTTCTTCGATTGGTTGCATCACCTGGTCTTACCCGCAGTTACGCTAACATTGATTACACTCGCCGGTTGGTCGCGCTACATGCGTTCGTCCGTCCGGGACAATCTCTTGTTGGATTACATCCGGACCGCGCGCGCAAAGGGATTGCGAGAAAGCCAGGTTTTGTTCCGTCACGTTTTGAGAGCATCCCTTATCCCGCAGATTACCCTTTTCGGCCTGTCGTTCCCTTCACTCTTCGCTGGCGCCCTGTTCCTCGAGCAAATCTTCAATTATCCGGGAATGGGCATCCTGTACTGGAACGCCATCAGTAACCTTGACTATCCGATTATCTTAGGAGTCACGATGTTTTTGGGAACTCTCACCATCGTCGGTAACCTCATCGCGGATATTCTGTACAGCATCATTGATCCGCGCATTTCCTTGGGGTCCGGTGATTCCATGTAGTTGATGTTTCCGGGAAAGTAAAGGGGATTTTGGATATGCGACAGCTTCTAAACGAGGATGACCTGAAGGATTTCTTAGAGGGGCATCTCGGTGAGCGTGTGCTTATCTTCAAGCACAGCACCCAGTGCCCCATTAGCAGAGCCGCCTATCACCAAGTTGAGACGTTTGAATCCGAGAATCCCGGGGTCCCGGTCGGAATGATTCGTGTGATTGAGGAACGTCCTCTGTCGCTGTCATTCGCGGATAGCGTGAACGTACGGCACGCGTCGCCACAGGCCGTCGTTCTGTTGGATGGCCACCCCGTTTGGAACGCATCGCATTACGACATCACCGCACAGGCCCTCTCAGACGCTGTAAGGTGAGATAAAACCAAGATACTTTCTAAGCAAAGTTCTTAAGGCGGGCCGATTCCTTCTGCGGTCCGCCTTATTGTTCGGATTGGATGGTCAGACTGAATCTCCCAGAACCTTCACCCCACGTTGAGGTAACCACGCGCACAGAAAGTCTTTAAGAGAACTGAGAGCGGCTTCGTTTCGCCCCTTCTTTCCAACCCCAGCGAAGATGCTTGGCAGCGTTTGAACTAACGAGATGGACGTGTCCGCTTCCATCCTGTAATCCTTACCTGCCCGTTCGTAAAAACGGTTGATCCACAGTCTCGCAGCCTCAAAGTCGACTTCCGTTGTGATGGACGCATGGGCCAATATGTAGCCGGGGTGCCTCGAGCCCGTGCCGGCCAACCCGCCGCGCCATGCCTGGGCCGTGCCGACCAATTTGCGGTTTTCCACCAGGATGTTATAGGTTCCGTCGCAGTAGCTTCCTGGCAGTGCCCCTGTTGCCGCCTCGAGTCCGAGTTCTCTAAGCCACGCGATGATGGGTTTCACCAACAGCCGAAAGTACGCATCGGTGGTGACCGTCTGACTGGTTCTGGGCAGGATCCAGGAAACGTGAAAAACCCCTTCCCCCTGCGGAACCGCGGTCCCACCAGTCTGGCGAATGACGACCTCAAGTCCCTCGTTTCGAGTCTGCTCTAGGGCTGCCATTCCGCGCTCTCCCGCTACATCCCTCCTGCTCAGGCTGAGACCGTCGGCAAACCCACTCCTCCACAAGCGCACCACCGGTGGGCGGCCACTGGCCACTGCCTTCCCATACTGCTCGTCCATGTCCGTGTTCTCTTGCGCATCATTTGGATTGTCCATCCAAAGCACCTCGACCCCATCCGCGACAAGGTATGCTTCTTCGAAGTCCCTTCGATTCACGAATCTTCGTCCTCCCCTGCGCCGGCGAGCGGTATAACCATGTGGACTCGAGTTCCGTGTCCCAATTCGCTCGAAATCTCGATTCGCCCTCCGTATGCCTCGACGATTTCCTTACTGATGGCGAGTCCAAGGCCAGCCCCAGGGACTCGGTTTGCGGTCGAGAGTTTTCCTCGACGAAAGCGATCGAAAACGTGCGGCAAATCTTCCGGAGCGATACCCGCTCCCGTGTCACTAACCGACAAGTGGGCTTCTTCGCTTACCGTCGCCGCAATCCGCACGCGCCCCCCCGCCTCGGTGTGCTTCATCGAATTCTCCACCAGCGACATCAGAACCTGGTGCAGCGAATTGGGCGGAATATGTATGGAAGCCAGGGGATAAACCAACACCTTTGCTTCCCACTCGAGGTCCGGACGCAGCAATTCCCCATCTTCGCGGATTTCGGACACGATAGACTGGAGTTCTTCGGCCGACGTTGCCGAGAACTCTTGTTGCTCCCCTGCGTCGAGCTGAGCCAGGAGCAGAAGATTATCCACCAAAGCCTGCATCCGTGCCGCTTCATTCACGATGTGACGCACGGCCGGTTCCCACACTTCCTCGCGGGTTCGTCCCCAGCGGCGAAGTACGTTAGCATGTCCGCTGATAATAGAAAGCGGCGTCCTGAGTTCGTGCGATGCGTCCGCGATGAATCGGCGCTGTTCGTGGAGGCTGTTGTCCACCTCGTCGAGCAGTTGATTCAGCGTACTCGCCAGCGAGCGAATTTCCCGTGGAGCGCCCTCGTCGACGTGGACCCGGGACATGAGCGACCATTCCACTCCCCGCACGCTGTCAATTAGGGACTGGATGGGCCCTAGCCCTCTGTGGGTCACCCAGTACGTCCCTATCCCGGCCAGCACGAGAATGGGAACGTCCGTCCAGAGCAGTCCTCGCGTCGCCGCGGTCACGGCGGCGGTCACGGATTGCATGGACGCCGCGACAACGACGGCTCCAATCGTCCCAGTCACGTGGGAGAAGGGCTCCACCATGCCGACAAACTCCTCGGTTGGTCCATTCGGTGCACTGCCTTGTACCCTCGGCAATTGAAGCACCCACTCGGAGGCCGGAGACGTAACCGCTCCCGACGGATTAGCCCATTGACCCTTATTCGCGTTTACGTACCCCCGCACGTCCGATAGGATGGCTTGCTTCCACTTCGCTCTGGCTCGTGTGAATGAGTCGGTCGGAAACCCTTGCGTGGCTCCGTACGACGTCACATTTCCGAGGGAATCGTAAAAAAGGATGGCGGAAGGATACAGGAGCGTGGCATCCTGCCAATCCGATGACGCGAAGTTTAAATGAGGCAAATGTTCATTGAGGTGCCACACGTCGGAGAGCTCTAACTGCAGGGCCGTCAATTGCGCGTTGTACGCCTCGGTCCGAACGCGCGATAAGAAAACGACGTTGAACAGGGCGAGCACGATAATCATCCACCCGACTCCCAACATCGTCAATCGCCTTGTCAACGTCATGGCTGTCCCTCGTAGAACGAATATCCGGATCCGCGCACCGTGTGAATGTACCGCTTCTCCTTGTCAAGTTTCTGTCGGAGGTAACCGATATAGACATCGACGACATTGGTCGCAACCGCCGATTCGTAACCCCATACCTGTTGAAGCAGCTCCTCGCGCGAAAACACCTGTTCTGGGTGACGCATGAGATAGACCAGCAATTCAAATTCTCGCAGGGTCACGTCGACGCGCTCGCCGCCCACGTACACTCGGTGTTGATCCAGTTGCACGGACAGGTCCCCCACTCGTAAGGCGGTGGAGTCTGGGCCCATGTCCCGAGGTTGCTTCCGGCGCCACACGGCCCGCATGCGCGCGCCGAGTTCCTCGATGGTGAATGGCTTCACGAGGTAATCGTCGGCCCCAGAATCAAGCCCAGTGACCTTGTCCGATGTGGCTCCCCGCGCCGTGAGCATGAGAATCGGCACATCATCCTTGCGGGATCGGATGGTCTTGCAAACAGCGAACCCGTCGATGTCGGGCAAGGATATGTCCAGCAAAACAGCATCAAATTGCTCTTCCTGCTGCCGAGACAGCGCGGCGGTTCCGGTTTGAGCCACCACAACCTCGTCGCCAGATAAGGAAAGTTCCATGCGCAAAAACTCGACGAGACCGGGCTCGTCTTCCACCAAAAGAATTCGTGCCATAGGATCACTCGCAAACCGCGTCGAATTGGTCCAGTTCCAAAACCCTCGTGCTTGGAAACCGGACCGCTCTTAGGTTCATTATACCGGAATGACAAACACTACGTTTCGAGAGGGGTGGAATCCTGCCTCGCACTGGGTCTCGTGATGACCGCGTCGACAAACTTCGCTGACACCGCGGACTGAGACCGCTGTTCTTCGCGTACGAGGAGGATTTCACGGGCGGGCAAGTCCTCTTTCACAGAGAGGGCGCTGATGCGTTCTTGTTGTATGTCATCGTGCACGGCCGACGTTGGCAAAATCGACAGGCCAACGCCGTGCTGAACCATGCTGCTGATACTTTCGAGGCTGTCCGTCTCGGCGGCGACGTGGAGCGACGTGTCGTGTTGCATGGCCAAGTCGAGGATTAACTCGCGTAAACCAGAGCCCTCTCGCAGCAAAACCATCGGATATTCTGCCAGTTGGGAAATGGAAATTGGCTCGTCTCCGACGGCCGCGGCCATGGAAACGGATGCCACCAGAAGCAGCGGATCTTTCATGAGAGGAAGTGTCCAAAACCCTGTCTCATCTCGCCCGACCGTCGTGACGATGGCCATATCAACCTCCCTTGAGCGCAAGGCCGTCAGCATCTCCCTGGACGATCCGATGCGCACCGAGAATTGCACACCCGGATGCTGCAAGCGATAGGTGGCAATCATGGGAGGCAAGAGATGAATTGCAGGTGTGAGCCCTGCCCCGATATGAATCGTGCCAACTTCGGGGTCCGCGATGGAGTCCAGATGTGCCTTCAAGCGGTCTTCCATAGCGAGGGAACGCTTCGCGACTTCGTAAACCAAGGTTCCAGCATGGTTCAACACAAGCCGTTTCCCAACCCGGTCAAACAACGGGATGCCCATTTGCTCTTCTAATTGAGCAATCTGACGAGATAACGTGGGCTGAGCGACGTGAAGCCGCTGTGCGGCTCGCATCATTGTTTTGCCCTCGACGACGGCGACGAAAGACTTGTACAACGGATCCATATTCATCACCCAACGCTTATGCAATGTTAGCATGAACTTGATTCAACAAATTCATTTTACACATATAGGTCCATCCGAGTACACTGGAAATCGAGAGTTTCACGAAATGGAGGTCTTTTCATGGTTCACGCAGTGGTAGGAGCTCAGTATGGAGACGAAGGCAAGGGGAAAATGGTCGATTACTTTGCCGTACAGGCCCAAATGGTCATCCGCTATCAAGGTGGCGGGAACGCCGGGCACACCATCGTGAACGACTATGGAAAATTCGCCCTTCATTTAGTCCCATCAGGCATCTTCAACCCGGACACCGTCTGTGTACTCGGTGCGGGCGTCGTCGTGCATCCCGGGAACCTAGTGAAAGAACTGCACGCGCTCCAACAGGGTGGAATTCGGACGGATAAACTGGTCATCTCGGAACGGGCGCACTTGGTGATGCCCTATCACATTTGGCAGGACGAGTACGAAGAGAGCCTGCGCAGCGAGCAGGTTGGAACGACAAAACAAGGCATCGGGCCGGCCTATCAGGACAAAATCGGGCGTTTCGGCGTGCAGGTTGGGGAGATGAGGGACGAGGCCCGCTTTCGCGCGAGAATAGAGAGTGCCTTCGAGGCCAAGTTGCGTCGCGAGCCGGCTCTCGCGAGTTACGGTACGCTGGATGCGATGGTGGAAGAACTCATGGCGGCGCGCAAGGTCCTTTTGCCCCACATCAAGGACACGATTCCCTTGGTAAGGGAGGCCGTAGAGTCCAACCAGTACGTGTTGCTGGAGGGACAACTCGGGCTCATGCGTGACGTAGATTGGGGAATCTATCCGTTTGTCACGTCGTCCAACCCGGTGGCCGGAGCCACCTCGACGGGCGCGGGAATTCCTCCGACAGCAATCACGCGCGTGACAGGAATCACGAAGGCGTACACCACCGCCGTTGGCTCTGGTCCGTTTCCAACCATGTTGGAAGATGCGAACGGAATCTTCCTGCAAGAAAAGGGCCAGGAGTTCGGTGCGACCACGGGACGTCGGCGCACGTGCGGATGGCTGGATCTCCCCACGCTTCGTTACGGCGCCTGGTTGAACGGCTACACGGAACTCGCTCTCATGAAGATGGACGTTCTGAGTCAATTGGATCAAATCGGGATCTGCGTCGCTTACGAACTCGACGGAGAGCGATTTGATTCGCCCCCGCCCGCCTACTTGCTGGAGAGAGTCACACCCGTATACGAGTACCTCCCCGGCTGGAGCGAGGATCTTTCGGATTGCCGCTCGTTTGAGGAACTGCCCGCCAGAGCGCAAAATTTCGTCGCGTTTATCGAGAGCAAAGTGGGCGTCCCCATCCGCTACGTGTCGGTTGGCCCCGACAGAAAGCAGACGATTGTGCGCTGACGGAGAGCAAGTGGAGCACGAAAAGAGCTTAGAAAAAGCCCGCGCTTCCGATGTACGCTTCATTCGGATAGCCGCGGGCTTCCCAGTATCCCGTCAGCGGCGCATGGGCAAATTCCACGCGGTTCACCCATTTGATAGACTTGTATCCGTACATGTCGGGCACCACCATTCGAACTGGGGCCCCTTGGGGGACGGGTAGCGGCTTGTCGTTCAAGCGGTACGCAAGGAGCACGTTCTTCGCCAAGGCCTCCTTCAGGCTCAAGGACTCCGTGTACACCCCGTCAAAAGAGTAAAAGTGAACGTATTTTGCCGTGGCGAGGGGCCTTACGAGCCGAACTAAGTCGGCAATATGCACTCCTTCCCACTTCACATTCGGCACGCTCCAACCCGTGACACATTGGAAATTGACCGTCTCCGTCGTCGCCGGGAGTTTGCGTATACTCTCCCAATCGAGCGTTATCGGAGCGCTGACCAAGCCGTTGACGGTGAGTTGGTACTCGTCAAGGGGCATGCTTGGGTACGTGCCTGTAACGGTATAAAAAGCGGCAAATTGACTCGAGGAGGAGATGGGAGGCGGGTTTGCCCCTTTTGTGCCGAGCCCGGCCCACCATCTGGCTAGCGATGCGAAGGGCTGAAACACGGCAAGTATCGCAGCGCCAACGACCCCGACGCCAACGTATTTCAGAAATCGGCGGCGAGTGG
>JAJZAV010000329.1 GCA_021799255.1 Bacillota bacterium | reverse complement strand
CGAGGTGCTGTCCTTGGTGGGGGAGTCTGGCAGCGGCAAGTCCACGCTCGGAAGAACCTTGGTTCGATTCAACGAACCAGCCGGCGGGACGCTACAAGTTGCCGGGAAAGATATCACCCACCTGAGTAGCAACCGCGAACTGCGGGAACTTCGTCGACAGGTTCAAATGGTGTTCCAGGACCCCTTCGGATCGTTAAATCCCGTGAAAAGCGTCGGGCAACATTTGCGGGCACTCGTCAGGAAGCATCAACACTTGACTGGCCACTTGCTCGAGGAGCGATGCATTCAGTTGCTGGAGACCGTGGGGCTGAACCCGGGAGCTGAGATGATGGTGAAGTATCCCCACGAGATGTCGGGCGGACAGCGCCAACGCGTTGCCATCGCGCGAGCCTTAGCCGTGAATCCGCGCTTCATCGTTGCCGACGAACCCATCTCCATGCTGGACGTCTCCATCCGAGCGGACATTCTGAAGCTTTTGAACCAGCTCAAGGGTGAGCTGGGTCTCGGATATCTGTATATCACGCACGATCTCGCTTCCGCTAAGTACTTCGGCGACCGGATCATGGTCCTCTACGGCGGCCAAATTATGGAACGTGCGGGATCCGCGCAAATCATTGAAACTCCTCGCCACCCGTATACGCAGTTGCTCCTGGCGTCTAGCGCGGGCAGCGGACAAAAACTGGGTGAAACGAGCATCGAACCACCTGACTTGTTTGAGGGGAGGATAGGGTGCCCGTTCGCGAACCGGTGCCCATTGGTGAGTTCGGTTTGCCGCAAAGAGAGGCCGCCGCTTGTCGCCCTGGACCCGGGGCACGAAGTGGCGTGCCATCACGCCTGAAGGGGGATGATGAGGTGCTTCGAAATTATCGAAGCGGGGACGAAGCAGCCATCGTGAACTTGTGGAATGAGGCTTGCCCACAGGATCCGATGTCGCTGGAAGTCTTCGCAAAGAGGGTCTTAGTGGATCCGAATTTCAATCCAGAAGGATTTATCATCTACGAGCGAGACGACCGAGTGCTCGGTTTTCTGCTAGCCATCGTGCGTAAACTGCCGCTGTCGGGAAGCAACTTGGAACCGGAGAACGGTTGGATCACGGCGTTTTTTGTGGCTCCGTCAGTCCGCCGTCAAGGCGTTGCGACCCACATGATGGAAGAGGCCAACGCTTTCTTGTTGAGCGAAGGCCGCAAACGAGTCTACTTTTCCTCCTATGCGCCTAACTATTTCGTGCCGGGCATGGACGAGGCAACCTATCCTGCGGGGAAGGCATGGCTTTTGAAACAAGGGTTTCGAGTTCTGTATCCCGCCGTGGCCATGGACAAGAACTTGGTTGGGTACGCATACCCAGACGACGTGCGCCAACTGGAAACGCAGCGGATGGAAGAAGGATATGCCTTCGAGCCGTTGACCTATTCGTACCTGACCGACGTGATTCGCATGAATGATGAGGTCTTCAATCCCGATTGGGCCAGGGCGATACGCGAGGCCGTCGCCCACGATGTCCCCATGGAGCAAGTCCTCATTGCAAGGAAAGGGGAGGAAGTGGTCGGGTTTTGTATGTACGGAGCCTATGACGGCGTGGGAGAGCGGTTTGGACCCTTCGGGGTGCATCCGGACCTGCGCGGACTTGGCATCGGCAAGATTCTTCTGTACAAATGCCTTCACGTGATGCGGGCGAACGGGCTCCATAATGCTTGGTTTCTCTGGACCGGAGAGACGTCCGCCGCAGGACGACTGTATATCCGGGCGGGATTCTCGGTGACCCGACGTTTCGAGATTATGGTGAAAGATCTGTAGGAACGAATGAGGAGGAAAGACCAATGGTAGAGCATAAACAAGAGCACATCTTGGCCATCGGGGGCCACGCAGGGGATATGGACCTTACCGCCGGGGCCGTCATCGCCAAGTACACACAGGCGGGGCATAAGGCTACGTTTCTGCACTTGACGCCAGGGGAGAAGGGGCACCCGAAGCTGTCTCCACAAGATTATGCGAAGCAGAAAATCGAGGAGGCGCGCAAATTTGCCGACATCGTCGGAGCCGACGTTAGGTTTCTGGCTTACAAAGACGCCGAACTTCCTGTGAACGAAGAGGTGAAGTACGAGGTTGCGGACGTCATTCGGGAAGTCAAGCCCACCCTCATCATCACGCATTGGAAGGGCAGCATTCACAAGGACCACGAGAACACCCATCTCATCGTCCAGGACGCCTATTTCTACGCCGCGCTGAAAACGATTGAGCGCGCACTGCCAGCGCATTTTGCGGGTCCAATGTACTTCGCGGACAATTGGGAAGATCCCTACGACTTTCGCCCCGAGGTATTCGTGGACATTCCCGAAGAAGCTTACGAAACTTGGGTGAAAGCGATGAACGTGTATGCTTATGCACGCGGGGAAACGTCAGGGTTCCCGTTCATTGAATACTACAAGGCTCTCACCATCGTGCGGGGCGCACCAGCCGGGTTCAAACGGGCTCAGGCGTTTGCGGTACCTCGAGGCGCCTTACAAAGACGCGTTCAATACCTATGACCCTTACCCTGCAGAGACAAGATTGAAGGTGGGAGGCTTACACGACGATGAAACTCGGAGTGGACGTGTTATTTGAGTCGAGAAAATCGCTGTTGCTTCATCACCGCGTCGGACTCGTCACCAACTATTCCATGACAAATTCCAGCCTCGTTCCCGTCATTGATTGCTTTAGAGAAGATACCGAGTTTGAGCTCGTGAAGTTGTTTGGCCCTGAACACGGAGTGAAGAACAGCGCTAAAGAAGGAGAACACGTCGATTTCGAAGTGGATCCTCATTCGGGTATAAGAGCGTACAGCCTGTACGGCGAGACGAGGAGACCATCGGCTGAAATGATGGAAGGCATCGACGTGCTCGTCGTTGACCTGCAGGACATTGGTGCCCGGTACTACACCAACGCGAGCACCCTCTTTTTGTGCATGGAGTCCTGCAGCGAGGCGCACGTTCCGTGCATTGTCCTGGACAGACCGAATCCCATCGGTGGATCTCGGCGCGAAGGCTTCGTCCGTAAGCCGGAATTCTCGTCGTTTGTTGGAATGCTGCCCGTGCCGAATCGTCACGGGTGTACCATGGGAGAACTAGCCCAACTTATTAAG
>JAJZAV010000049.1 GCA_021799255.1 Bacillota bacterium | reverse complement strand
GACGAAGTATCCGGATCTGGCACCGTGTGAAGAGGACATTCAAAACGCCTACGGAATACTCGAGCAGTGTTTCCGAAGCGGCGGAAAGCTGCTCATCTGCGGCAACGGAGGCAGTGCCTCCGACAGTGAACACATCGTAGGTGAGCTCATGAAGGGATTCATGTTGCCGCGAAAGTTGCCTGAACCCATAATTACGCGCTTTAGGGAGGCCTATGGGAGGGAAGGGGAGGCGTTGGCGTCCAAGTTGCAAGGTGCCCTTCCCGCCATCTCGCTCGTCTCGCACGCTGCGCTCGTCACCGCCATCGCTAATGATACGGATGCCGCGCTTGCCTATGCTCAACAAGTTTACGGATACGGGCGGGCAGGAGATGTGCTTCTTGCCATCAGCACCTCTGGCAATTCAAAAAATGTGGTGAACGCCGTGAAGGTGGCAGGCGTTCAAGGGTTGAAAACCATCGGACTTACCGGCGCAAGCGGCGGCCAACTGGCAAAGCTTTGTGATGTGTGCATCAGGGTGCCGTACCATCAGACATTTGAGATTCAGGAACGTCATTTGCCCGTTTATCATGCGCTATGCATCGAGCTTGAGGAGGTTTTTTTCGGATCATGACTCTCCTTTGCGGGTTTGACATAGGTGGCACCAAATGTGCGGTTGTCCTCGCCCGAAGGACCGACGACAGCGTGGAGATCATACACAAGGTGAAGTTTCCAACCCCATCAACAAGCGACTTGACCCTCGCCCGGCTGTCCCAGGAGCTGACGGGGTTTCTTCGAAATAACCCCGACGCGGGGCTCAGTGCCATCGGTATCAGCTGCGGAGGTCCTCTCGACAGCAAACGAGGGCTGATTCTATCTCCGCCCAATTTGCCGGGGTGGGAATGCGTCGACATCGTTACTTCATTTCAGAAGGCGTTTTCTGTCCCAGTTGCTCTGCAGAATGACGCGAATGCCTGCGCGTTGGCCGAATGGAAGTGGGGGGCTGGTCGCGGGTACGAAAACATGGTGTTCCTGACGTTTGGAACGGGCATGGGTGCAGGCCTGATCCTCGACGGTCGGCTCTTCACGGGGACAAACGACATGGCTGGAGAAGTTGGGCACGTGCGCCTGGCCGAGGACGGGCCAAGCGGGTACGGGAAAGCTGGCTCTTTCGAGGGATTCTGCAGCGGCGGAGGGATTGGGCGGCTTGCTAGAGAACGAGCTCGGGAGCTTCTTCTGCAAGGTAACGCCCCCGGTTTTTGCCCGAACGAAGAGGCCATCGCATCGGTGACCGCAGAGACGGTTGCAATCGCGGCATCGTCGGGCGATCCCGCTGCGCGAGCCATCTATGCAGAAGTCGGACACATGCTCGGTCGCGGGTTGGCCGTGCTCATCGATATCCTAAATCCGCAGCGGATTGTCATCGGCAGCATTTATGCCAGACAGCGAAACCTCCTAGAACAACCTGTTTTGGATGTCCTGAAGCGGGAGAGCCTTTCTTTGTCGCTCTCCGTCTGCACCATCGTGCCGGCGGGATTAGGAGAGCATGTCGGGGACTTCGCCAGCCTTTCCGTCGCAGAGCACGCATTGGCGGCACGGTAATCTTACGACCTATCGGCTCGGCTACGTTAGTGTTGGCAAAATTGGCTCTTGGTTGCTGGAGGGATCTTATGAAATTGGCGGGCATCGACATTGGCACGACTTCGATTTGCGCCGTGGTGTTGGATACCGAGTCCAACAAGATGGTGCACTGCGTCACGGAGCCCAACAGAAGCAAAATCCCGTCCTCCGAGCCGTACGCAGTCCTTCAGGATCCGAATCGTATTTGGTCAAAGGTAGAAGAGCTGTTGAACGGCATTCTAATTCGTCATCAGGACGTCCTGGGCATCGGTGTGTCTGGGCAGATGCACGGCATACTCTACGTGGATAGAGAGGGGAACGCCGTGAGTCCCCTCTATACATGGCAGGATGGTCGCGGCAACCTGACAATGCAAAGTGGCGGCACTTACGCAACATCGTTGCAACAACTAACCGGCCATCCAGTCGCCTCGGGTTACGGCCTGGTCACGCACTATTACCACGTGGTCAACCAAACGGTTCCCGCAGAAGCCGTCAGGCTTTGCACCATCGGGGACTTTGTCGTAATGAAAATGACGGGGTGTACCAGCCCTCTCATGGATGCGACGAATGCCGCAGGCATCGGGCTCTTTCAAAGGGGTGGGTTCGACGTGGACGCTTTGCGTGCGGCAGGGCTTCAGGAAGAGATGCTACCGCCTATCGTTGCGTCAGCGACACGGGCTGGAACCTGCGTTATCCCGGGCGCAACACGAGCAACACGCGCCGCGATGACCCCTTCCGGCATACCTGTCTTCACCGCTATAGGAGACAACCAGGCTAGTTTCCTAGGAGCCGTTCCGTCTCTACGAGGGACTCTGCTTGTGAACATTGGCACCGGAGCCCAACTGTCCGTTTGGTCCCAAGAGTCATGGATGGCACCCGGCTTTGAGGAGCGCCCTTTTCTCGGGAATGGTTCGCTCCATGTGGGAGCATCCCTTGGCGGCGGCAAATCGTATGCTCTGCTGGAGCGATTTTTTCGTGACGTCTGTCGGGTTTTTACGGGAGTGGAGACGGAGAACTTGTATGAGCTCATGGAGGAACTCGCGCAGGACGCCGGAGAAACAGACCATCCGCTCGTCGTGGATCCTCAGTTTTTTGGGACTCGCATGGACGCTGCTAAACGCGGGACGATCTCCAACATCTCCGAATCAAATTTTACGCCGGAAGGACTCCTTTCTGCATGGATAAATGGAATGGCCGCCGAACTCTGGGGCATGTATCAAAGCATCCCGTCCGAGGCCCGTGCGGGAATCATCCGGTTTGTCGGATCCGGGAACGGGATACAGAGAAACGCGGCGCTCCGCCGGGCTATTGAGTGGCACTTCGGCATGCCCTTGAACTTGTCCGATTATGGGGAAGAAGCTGCGGTCGGTGCCGCCCTTTGTGCTGGCGTCGGATCGCAAGCGTTTCCGGACTTTCATGCGGCAGGAATGGCTCTCAGGAAAGACTAGGTACAATGCAGTATCGGGATAAAGGAAAGCGAATGGATATTCGGTTGGATGGGCAGGTCGCATCAACTTCAATGCAATGTTTTCGTAACATTACCAATCCTTCAACGGACAGATATCCGGTTTTGAGTTCGAACCGTTAACAAGAGGATATGTTTCATAGTGTAACGCCGAGCCATCGTTCGATGAGACGGGGGAGATTCACTTTTTGGGGTGAAGGACCGTGCGTCCCGGGCAATACCTTTCTGTCCGAACCCGTCAACTAACCTCGTAGGCGTAGAAAAGGAGATTCTTAGGTGAATAGTATTTTCAGAGCTCTTCTGACTGGGATGGGCGTTGTTTGCTTAATCCCTTGGGGCACTTCGGGCTTTGGCCATAGAGTTGATGCGGCGCCTTTGCCCGCAAAGTTGTACACTGTCCAACCTTCAAATAAGCTGTGGGGAATTTCACGATTTTACAAAACGACAAACGGTGCCGTTAGAGCGCTGAACGGTTTTCAGTCGAACACCATCTCCGTGGATGAACATCTGAAATTACGGGAGCGGATCCGAAGGTTGCGTGCGAGGGTAGTCTCGGTACCCTCAAGGCTTACCCCACACATTTCAGGGCTGCCATCTCAGTTGATCCCCGTGTACAAAGCGGCAGCCCGGCCCTATCACGTACCTTGGACAGTCCTCGCGGCAATCCACAAAACAGAAACTGACTTCGCAACTGCAAACTGCCCAACGAGTCGTGATGGCGCGAAGGGGCCATTCCAGTTCATGCCGTCTACTTTTCGAGAGTATGCGGTAAACCTCCCGGGACGTCATGGAATTCCCAGCATTCAAAACGTGGCTGACGCGGCTGCAACTGCAGCGCACATGTTGGCACGGGATGGATTTTCGAAAAATCCCGCGGGAGCAATCTATGACTATAACCACTCCCGTGCTTACGTTCATCGAATCCTGACATTGGCCGGGGTAAAATAGGTGAGACGACCGAATAGGTTGACTTGAACCTGCTTGGGTTAGATGCTGGAGGGAACCTCATTGAAAAACGGACAGAATCGGAGCGATATTCGCCCCGGCATTACTGTGGATATTGTGTTGAAGAAGGATCAACCGACGGGGAAGCGCACGCGGGGGGTTGTGAAGGATATCCTGACCAATTCGCCAACACACCCAAGGGGGATCAAAGTGCGACTCACCGATGGACAGATTGGCAGGGTACAGGAGATTATCGGAGAGAACTGATGGCGGCCGCATTTCCGCAGGCCGCATCGGATGGCTACGTAGCCTCATTAACCTGTGCCGAGACATGGTAATTGGAGTTTCGCCGAGCCAGGAACCAGAAGATGGTCAACGCTACCAACACGAGCGCGGCCGGCACAAGAAAAATGTGCGGTGAGTAGCCGGGGACGAGGTTTGGCACAAGGTAGCCGATGAGGGAAGCCGTCTGTGAGAGAAACAAGTACAATGAACTTCCGAAACCCGTCCGATTCAGGAACATGCGCTGTACGTACGCCATGCCGACGCTATATAGCACGGACACGTAGAACGAATGTATCGGCTGCATTGCGAAAAGCCACGGCAGCGTTGGGTGGAGTGCGTAAACGGCGTACACGAAGAGGCCAAAAACGGCGGCGATCTTGATGATGCGAAGCGTTCCATAGCGTGCTGCGGCGTATCCTGCCACGGTCATCCAGACTAACTCGAAGATGGCCTGGAGGCTCCATAGGCGCGAGACGAGGGCCGGGTTGTGAAACAGCGAGTCGACGACCAGAGGAAAGTAAAGGCCGCGGATGGCGTCACCGCAGAGCAGAACCAACAATCCGATGATGGCTAGCCATTGAAACGGAACGGCGGATTTGGGAGCGGGATGATAATCCGACGTTCTTTCCTTGTAGCCGAGCAATAGGAGAAATATCACCGCGTAGAACGTGAGGTTCCCGTACAGGACGCCCGCGAAGGAGACAGCCGTGAAGAGCTGTGCGCCGAGGAGCAGGCCGACGAAGAAGCCGAAGCTCATCATCGCTCGCAGCCAGACAAGGGCAATCTCGGCGATTTCTCGGGCTTCCATTGTGAAATGCTGCCGAGCCACGGAAAACAGCTGGCCCATGATGACGCCTGCCGGGCTCGTAGCGACAATCATCGCGCCGAGAGCCGTCCAGAAGCTGTCCGCGCGCAGGTACCAGACAAGCCCGATGATGCAGAGGATTGAGGCCACCATCATGAGGGTCCTTTTGTGCTTTACCCTGTCGCTCAAATATCCCGTGCCAAGTGTGACCGTCATGTCGGTCAAGAGCGAAATGGACACGAGAATCGAGACCTGCAGCTTATCCAAGCCCACGTGATTGGACAAGTAGATGGCGTTCATCGGCTTGAGGATTCCCTGAGCACACCCGTAGGCGAGCATGATGGCGAATAGTTTCCAGCTGCCGCGGATTCGCAAAAACGATCTCATCTCTCGGACTACCGTCAAGTTCAACCCGGTTTCACCCACCTCTCGATTGATTTTGCTAGTCGTTCGATACTATGATTCTACAACGGATGCAGGACTGTAGGGAGAAGAGTTGCATGGTGGTATATTAAGGAAGACTGAGTGGGGTGAAGGGAAATGGAGCATCGCAAGGTTTTGATTACGGGATTCGATCCGTTTGGCGGCGAAACCGTCAATCCCGCATGGGAAGCCGTCTCGCGGCTGGACGGACGCGTTCTGGAATCCACGGCTGGAACGGGTACCATTCAAATCGTGGCGAAGTCCATCCCAACCGTGTTTGGCAAGTCGGTAGACGCCGTCGTGGCTGTCATGGACGTCGAGAATCCCAACGCAGTCATTTGCGTTGGACAGGCGGGAGGGCGCTTCCACATCACGCCGGAACGAGTCGCCATCAACGTGGACGATGCCCGGATCCCGGATAACGACGGGAATCAGCCCATGGACGCGCCGATTGTGGCCGATGGACCTGCCGCGTATTGGTCAACACTGCCTTTGAAGCGAATTGTCAACGCGTTGATGGATGCTGGCATTCCCTCATCTGTCTCCAACAGCGCCGGGACCTACGTCTGCAATCACGTGTTCTACGGATTGATGCACCACATCCAAACCAACCGCCTGAACGCAGTGGGCGGATTCGTTCACGTGCCGTTCCTTCCGGAACAGGTGGTGGACAAATCCGCCCCAAGCATGAGCCTCGATATGATTGTGAGAGGTCTCGAAACCCTGATTATTGCCACGATGAGTGAGCCTTGGCAACGGGATTAGATGGAGCTGTCGCTATCTTCCACGAGCGACACTACAACCTGTTTGCGGCGCCCTGGCGCTGCGAGCAGGTACAGTACCGTTGAAATCGCCAGGGAAATAATGACGCCTACGACAATCTCAAACACGGTGGAGGGAGTCGTCGCGAGTCCCTCGGGCAGGAATGAGAATACGAACGAGAAGACAATCCACAGGAGTCCAATCACGACGCACACCCACGCCCCGACAATTCCTCCGGGGATCTGAAACGGACGATGAATTTTGGGGTATCGCTTGCGGAAAATCAGGAGCGCTGGGAACATGAACAGGTATGGTGCCGTTCCCGCCAGCACAGCCATGTACAACAGGATCTGGTAAGCGGCCCCAAGGCTTCCCTGTAGAAATAGCTGCATTGTCAAAAATAGCGTGGAGATGCTCGCGCCGACGATGGCCACGACATCCGGCGTTCCAAACTTGGGATGGAAATGGCCAAGGAACCTTGGAATATTCCCATCGTAACCGCTGGCCGCGAAGGCCCTGTCAACTCCAAGCAACCACGTCGCACCGCTCGCGAGCATGCCAATAATGATAAGCACCGCGAAAAGGCCGGTCCACGCGGAATGGGGGAGCATCGTCCGAAAGGCATCAAATAACCCGCTCACGTTGGACATCTGTTTGAGTGGAATGACCAACAGAAGTCCGAGCACGCCGAGCGTGTATGCCGCGGCGGACAGGATGGCGGACCACAGGATGGCGATGGGAACATCTCGTTTCGGGTTCACCATTTCCTGGGCGGCGTTTGACTGTAGCTCGAAGCCTTGCCACTGGTACATGAGGACGGGCAGGTACGAAACCGCCACCGCTTTCGTCGGCAAAAACTGCGAAAACGCAAACGAATTCGCGGCATGCCCAGAACTGGCAACCATGCCGATGGCTAGGCCGCCCACGGAGAGCAAGAGAACGACCTTAATGACAGCGCCAATATTCGGCAGCCACTTTCCGACGTTGAGGTATGTGATCTCCATCAGCGCGACGAGCCAAATCAATAACAGGGCTATAACCCATTCGGTGGTGGTTGACCATTTCGTGCCCGCCAGTCCTTCCATGACGCTGACGGCCTCCACCGCGAGGCTAGCCATCCAAATCGGGTTACTGATCCAGTACATGAATGTGAGCAGGCTCGCGACGTACGGGTGGTATGCTTCCTTGATCCACACGTACAGACCGCCGTTTTTCACGTACGTGGACCCCATTTCCGCGGCGATAAACGCGTAGGGAATCGCGAAGAAGACACAAGAAAATACCACCCAGAAAATCGTCTGGACACCGTTTACCGACGATTGGGCGATGGTGTCAATCCCGATGATTCCGGAGGTGGCAAACAAAATCAAATCCCTTGGTCGCAGCACCTTCTTCAGACGCTTGCGCTGTTCCAGGGCATATTCCGTTGTTTTTTCAACAGCCACATTACCTTCAACAGCTTCAGTTCCCTGACTTTCCTTGGAGGGGGTTCCCTCTGAAGTCGTGTTCATGATGTCAAAAACCCTCCTTACTAGCACCGAATAAATATACGAGTATGCGCATAAAAAATCAAGCGACTGTGGGATCCAGTTTTTGCGGGGAGAAGCGGGATCGAATCGAGAAATCTATCAAAATATTCGAACATAGCGCATAATGGTCTGTGAGCAAATTTGAGAACGAATCTCAAGCGAGGATGCGCCTATGAGGGACAATCCGGGATGGCTGAGGAGAAGGCGTTTAGTGTGGCTCTATGCTGTAATCGTACCCCTCTGGGTAATTCTTACGGATTACGGTTACGAATCTTGGACGCATCGCATAAACTTCGAATTTATCGTGTTCAGCTCGGTTCGAAGTTTCATACTGTACGCTTTGACGGTCTGGTCGCTCCATGACTTGATCCGCCGGTTGCAGCGGGCAGAGCGAAGGTACGAAACGTTTGTCCAGACGTCTCCCCAGGCCCTTTTCGTGGAGTCCAACGACAGGGTGGTCTACGCCAATCCGGCAGCCTTGAATCTGGTTGGAGCAAAACGAAACAGCGAGGTGCTTGCCAACTCCATCTTCCATCTCCTTGCTCCGATCACCGCCCTTGAGTTGGCTTCCACACGCGAATCTCCGTATTCCGAAGAGTTTGAATCGAGTAATTTGCCCATGGACGCGAAACTGATCCGGTTGGATGGGAAGATCCTGGATGTTGAAGTCATTGTCACTCCGCTGGAGGTCGATGGCCGTTGCGCTAGGCAAATCCTGTGCACGGACGTGACCGAGAAGAGGCGCATGGAGCACGATCTCATGACCGCAGTAACCGAACTGGAAGCGTTTATCGAGTACAATACGGACGCGATTGGGATCTACACCATGAGCGGCCATTTGACCAAGATCAACGCGAGGTTTGAGACCTTATTTAGCATCTCGCGCCGAGATTGGATAGGCAGACATATCTTCGAAATCCCCTGCATCCCAGAGGAACTTCACATAGAGGCCAGAGAGTTGATTGACTCGTTATCGCAAGGACAAATCATAACGGAGCATCGGACGGTGCGACAGACGACGAGGGGAACTCAAGTTCCGGTCTCGTTGTCAATGTTTCCAATTCGAAATGACGTCGGGGACATGCTGGGATGGTCCGAAGTGATGCGCGAGATCTCCGCAGAAATGGAGGCCGAGCAACGGCTTCTGGAATCCGAAAAACTCGCGGCGGTCGGCCAGTTGGCGGCTGGTGTTGCCCACGAAATTCGCAACCCGCTGACGGCGGTGCGAGGATTTCTTCAGATTCTTCCTTCCTCTTCGCCAGAAAAGTTAACCCAGTACGTTGGGATTATGGCGGACGAGCTTGAGCGCATTACGACGATTGTCGCCGAAATGCTCGCACTTGCCAAACCCCAGGGGGAACAGTTTACCCCCGTCGACGTGTCGAATCTTCTGAATCACGTCTTTTCCGTGCTTGAACCCGAAGCACGGATGCGCGATGTCGTCCTTGAGGTTCTAAACCCCGGCACCCCCGCGACGATGATGGGGCAAGAAAACCGATTGAAACAAGTGTTAATAAACCTCGTGCGAAATTCGATGGATGCGCTCGACGAAGAACGGCGCCTAGTGACGTTGGAGGCCAAAGCGGACAATGGGACGGTTTATATCATGATCCGGGACACGGGGATTGGGATCCCCAAGGAGCAACTGCGTCGCCTCGGGGAGCCGTTTTACACCACGAAGGACCATGGAACGGGACTTGGACTGCACGTCTGTCGGCAGATTGTGGAGCAGCATCAGGGCACGATGGAGTTTGAAAGCATCGTTGGTAGAGGTACGACGGTCTGTCTGACGTTTCCACAGCGATGACGGATCGCAAGGCCTTTGCAATGCTTAGGCAAGGCTGTTGCAAGGCTCTTTCTTACCACGATTGCACAAGGCGTTGTGCGTCTGTCCTAAGACAAATACCGCCACGGCGTGTCTGTCCCAGCACATAAGTTGGAGCATGCCGCAAGCGAAGGGAGTGTTTGGAAATGCACAGAGGAGCCTTTGGAGGATATAGGCCGGTTCCGGTTTAGGACCCAGAACACGTTGGATGGTCAAGACCATCATTCTTATAACCGATAGGGTCAAGGAGGTGGATGTGATGTGCTCAAAAGCCGAATGCCTGCGTAATGTGGGCAGGTACGTCCGTTTTCAAACTCCTTACGGTTACCATGAAGGGGTCCTTGAACGGATTAGTGGTCACAACGCGGTTGTACTATCGCCAAAACGATATATTCCCGCGCATTTAGCCACCGATTTTCTGGATCAAGATGAGACCAAACGTCTCGATTTAGCGCTTGCCTACGGTGGATATGGTGGTGGATACGGCGTAGGTCGCGGAGGATACGGTGGTTATGGCGGTTACGGTTATGGTTGGGGCCGTTGGGCCGTATCGTTCTTGATTATATATGTTCTGTGGGGATTGTGGTGGTAACGCATTTCGCATTTCGGAGGTGTAAGCGAGAGGGGGACTTCTCAAGGTCCTCCTGCCGTGCAACGCAGGACCTTAATACACAGTACCGTATTACACAGTACCGTGCAACGGACCTTAAGACAAAGTGCAGAGTTGTGTGCAGGCCGACTTCATCGGTTCCACGTCGTCACCACGGGAACGGTGGAGTCGGCTTGTCTTATGTCCTTTTGGGCTGGACAGCCAATTATTGTCTCCTTTTCGGGCGATTCAACATATCCTTGATTGATACAATGGATGGGGTGGTGTCGGTGATTTGAAAATCTGGATCGTCGTGTTCCTTGTGATTTACGTTCTCTTGTCACTGTTGATTCCGATGTTTCGTCGGTGGCAAACAGCGGAGCAGTAAGGTGAAGAGGGGCATGGATGGGTTAGATCTATGCCCTCTTCAATGGATTGCGCTCAGTATCCTCCGACCCCAGCCCCGGCCCCGTAAGCCCCAGGGACGAGTAGGAAGAAGAGAACGAAGATGATCAGGAACACCACTGCCCAGCGCGTGTATCCTCCAAAAGCACCACCAATTGTACATCCATTTTCACCCTCTGTGGACAGACATGGGATAGCATTTGGCTCCGTGCGCTCGGAGGGACGGGCGTGTGTCTTCGATTCGTGGCGAGTCACAAAAGTGCCACACGTGGCAACTGGTTTTCACACTGCGAAGGAACTATCGACGCTTTAGTTTCTTATTTTGCATCGTCGCATTCTTCTTCTTTTGTGGCTTCGCCAAGATGCTTCCGAGAAGTTTGTACAGGTACTCTAACTCCTCCTGCAACTCCTCCTCTGTAGCGATGCCAATCCGTTGTACGACTCGAGGTCGAAGAATCTGAATCGCCCGATTCACGATCACTTTTTCAAGACCATCCACGTGATCCAACGCATGTTCCAGGACCTGGTCTATCCCAGTTAGGGTCCGATCGTGAAGTGAACTTGCGCCCTTATCCGTTTCCTTCACTGGCATACCGCCCCCTCCAATCGCTGGAATCAGGATATTGAGATGGATGAGCGGCGGGCACGGCCCCTGTACTTGCTCACAATCGTTCATGCCCCAATCGCTGGACGAACCGATCCCTCGTGAAGCGAGGTTATTGTATTCTAGTGGGTAAGGGCAGAATCGGGAGGGATGGCATGATTTCGACGCTTCTTTTCGATATTCACGAGGTGATCCTTCTTCGATCCGATGCGCGATTCCGGTTGCTCACGCAGCATTTCTGCGTATCCTCGGAGGGCTTGACGAATGCCATCCACGGCGACGGGCTGTGGGCTTCGTATCGGGTTGGAGGCATGGAGGAAGCGGAGTATTGGAAGACCATTGCGTCGAGGCTCTCACCCGCGTTTCGCGGCACGTGGCAGGATCTCCGGGACGAAATGGACCTTGTCGACGAAGTGAACGAGGAACTGGTGGCGTGGATCCGCAGCCAACAGGGAAAGTACCGCATCGCGGCTCTATCTAACGCGGGGGCCGACCTGGAGCGCCGCCTCCAGCACTTCGGACTCATGGATTTGTTCGAGGTGGTCATTAATTCGTACCGGGTACAGATGGCGAAACCGGACGAACGGATCTACCGATATGCCGAGTCGTCCCTTCGGGTTCCGGCAAGCGAGATCCTTTTTGTGGACGACAGGGAACGAAACACGTCCATTGCGGACGTGCTCGGATTTAAAACGCACGTGTACACGGGCTTTGGACGGTTTGAAGAAGAATTCAGTCTGCATACGAGGTGAATTTTATGGGAAATAAAGCATACGAAACTCCCAATATGAGCTTGGCGGGATCGGTGGTGGTGATAACCGGGGCAAGCCGAGGAATCGGACGCGGGGTCGCCGAGATTTTGGCGAAAACGGGCGCGACGGTGGCGGTAACGGCCCGCCGGATGGAAGACGCAGAGAACGTTGCGGGGGAGATTCAGGACGCGGGAGCTCGAGCGGTGGGCTACGCCCTCGATGTGAGGGACGTCCAGTCGATAGATCCCACGTTTCGTCGCATAGAAACGGACCTCGGCCGAGTCGACGTCCTAGTGAACAACGCCGGCATTGGCAACAATCACGACGCCGTCAACGTCACGGAGAGCGACTGGGACGAGATCATGGACGTGAACCTGAAAGGGCTCTTCTTCTGCTGTCAGGCAGCGGGTCGATTGATGCTGGCCCGCGGCTATGGGCGCATTGTGAACATCAGTTCACAGGCGGGGATCGTCGGCATTGAACGGCACGCGGTTTACTCCGCGTCGAAGGGCGGAGTGAACCTGCTGACCAAGGTGCTCGCGCTCGAATGGGGAGGACGCGGAGTCACCGTCAACGCCATCGCCCCAACCTTCATCTACACGCCAGGCACCGCCGACCGACTGGATCAACCCGAGTTTCGCCAATCGGTCCTGTCGAGGATTCCGGTGGGCCATTTCGGAACGGAGCAAGATGTTGCCGCCGCCATCATGTACTTGGCGTCGCCCGCCGCATCGCTCGTGACGGGTACGGTCATCCCCATCGACGGCGGTTGGACCGCGCAGTAGGCAAGGAAGGCAAGGAAGGCAAGGAAGGCAAGGAAGGCAAGGAAGGCAACTGTGCCGCGCTGGTTTGGACTCGTGAGGGCCTGCCCGCCATGGGCCGCACGCTAGATGGACGCTAGGGGGCGTGATTTTTATCTTCCATTGAAATCCGCTACACTGGACACGCCACAAGAATTTGGTACATACGAAGGAGGAGAATTTATGACGAATCAGAGCACTTTGGCGGCTGCCTCTGGAACGTTTACGATTGGTGGAGATCTCACGGTAAACCGCCTTGGTTACGGGGCGATGCAGATTACGGGCAAGGGCATTTGGGGAGATCCAAAGGATCCGGACGAAGCTGTGCGCGTCCTGCATCGGGCCGTGGAACTTGGGGTCAACTTCATTGACACGGCGGATTCGTATGGACCGTTCGTCTCAGAGATGCTTATTAACAAGGCCCTCCATCCGTATCCAAAGGAACTCGTCATCGCGACGAAGGCTGGACTTACGAGGCACGGTCCAGACATCTGGATGCCCGTTGGCCGCCCCGAGTACCTGCGCCAGCAGGTGGAGTTGAGCTTGCGTCACCTGGGGCTGGAGCGGATCGATCTCCTTCAACTTCACCGCATCGACCCGAAGGTTCCGCTGGAAGAGCAAGTCGGCGAACTCGGACGGTTGCAGAAGGAAGGCAAGATCAGGCACATCGGTCTTAGCGAGGTGACGGTGGAGCAGATAGAAGCCGCAGCCAAGGTTGCACCCATCGTTTCCGTCCAGAACCTGTATAACCTCGCGAAACGCGACGCGGAGCCCGTTCTTCAGTATTGCGAAAAGCACAACATCGCGTTCATTCCATGGTTCCCGCTCGCCACTGGGGTACTCGCGAAAGAGGGCGGGCCGCTCGATGAGATGTCGAAGCGCCTTAACGCGAAGCCGTCGCAACTAGCGCTCGCGTGGCTGCTGACGCGGTCTGAGGTGATGCTCCCCATCCCGGGCACGAGCACGGTGGCTCACCTGGACGAAAACATGGCGGCAGCGGAATTGAAGCTTTCCGACGCGGACTTCGATGCGCTAACGAAGGCTGTGTGATTTGGAGGGTTGATGATTGGGATGGCGAGTGGCACGGGCTGCCCGTAGACGAGGTACGGAGATGGGACTGGGGACCTGCGGGCGGGGAGCGGATCGACCGCGTCCCGTTAGGTGCGACCGCGTCCCGTTAGCGCGGTCTGGCAGCCTTATTCCAACTTCCGTCGCCATCCCCATCCCGTTTAGACGGCGAAACCCTCTTATCTGAGCCGTTGGCATGCCCCGCGCACACAAATGGGACCGTTAAGACGGTCCCACAATCTTATTTCGCATGCCGAGGCGCGCACGTTGCGTTAAGACGGTGAAACCGTCTTATTCGATCCGCCTTCCGCCACCGCGGCACGAGGGCCGCGCACCAACGGCGGATCGAAGGCGTCCCGTTTGGCGCGACGGCCTCCCTTTAGGATCGAAGGCCTCCCGTTAGCGCGGTCTGGCAGCCTTATTCCGCCTTGCCCCACCATCACCATCCCGGTCCAGACGGTGAAACCCTCTTATCTGAGCCGTTGTCATGCCCGGAGCACACAAATGGGACAGTTAAGACGGCCCCACAGTCTTATTTCGCATACCGAGGCGCGCACCTTGCGTTAAGACGGTGAAACCGTCTTATTAAATCCGCTGCCACCGCGGCACGAGGGCCGCGCACCAACGGCGGATCGAAGGCGTCCCGTTTGGCGCGACGGCGTCCCGTTAGCGCGGTCTGGCAGCCTTAATCCGCCTACCCCTACCATCACCATCCCGGTTTAGACGGTGAAACCCTCTTATCTGAGCCGTTGTCATGCCCGGAGCACACAAATGGGACAGTTAAGACGGCCCCACAGTCTTATTTCGCATGCCGAGGCGCGCACGTTGCGTTAAGACGGTGAAACCGTCTTATTCGATCCGCTGCCACCGCGGCACGAGGGCCGCGCACCAACGGCGGATCGACGGCATCCCGTTTGGCGCGAAGGCCTCCCGTTAGCGCGGTCTGGCAGCCTTAATCCGCCTTCCCCTACCATCACCATCCCGTTAAGACGGTGAAACCCTCTTATCTGAGCCGTTGTCATGCCCGGAGCACACAAATGGGACCGTTAAGACGGCCCCACAGTCTTATTTCGCATACCGAGGCGCGCACCTTGCGTTAAGACGGTGAAACCGTCTTATTCGATCCGCCTTCCGCCACCGCGGCACGAGGGCCGCGCACCAACGGTGGGTTGACCGTTGGCGTGGGGAATAAGGCCCTGCGGATCCCTTTTTGCAAATCGGGCCCCAGTGCATTCGTGGGAATCAGCGTCTCACGTGCCGCCCCCCCGTCACGCCGCCCCCCGCGCGCGAGAGCGCAGCATCATCGACACCACCAATGCCGCGCACAGCCATGCGGAGATGGCCCCGGCAACGCCCGGCCATCCGCCCCTTGACCAAAACACGCCACACACGGATCCGCCTACGCTTGAACCCACGTAATAGAACAGCAGGTACAAGGAAGAGGCTTGTCCCTTGCCGACTCCCTTATGGCTGCCAACCCAGCTGCTCGCGGTTGAATGGCCACCGAAGAATCCGAACGTGAACAGGCACATCCCTAGGATGATGAGAATCAGGTGATCGGACAACGTGATGGCCACGCCTATGCCCATCAGGACGACGTTCATCCACAGCATACGTTGGCGTCCCCACACGTCTCCGAGGCGGCCGACAAAGGACGAGCTGAACGTACCCATCAGGTAGACGAGGAAAATCCATCCAATCAACCACTGCGGCAGGTGGTATGGTGCGCCCTCGAGCCGGAATCCGATGTAGTTATAGAGCGCGACGAAACTTCCCATCAACAGGGCGCCAACGGCATAAAGTAGGACGAGAGTGGTGCTGCGAAAAGGCTGGGCCAGCGAGCGGAACAAGTCGCGCACGCGGATGGGAGCTGGTCTGAAGTTGCGCGACGCCGGCAGCATGATAATGAAGGCTATCGTCGATGCGAGAGCGATGAAGACCAGCACCCAGACGGCCATCCGCCAAGTGGAGGCGTCCACCACCATGCCGGTGATGATGCGACCGCTCATGCCGCCGATACTGTTGCCGCTGATGTACAGCCCCATCGCGAGGCCTAGGCTTTTGGGCTCAATCTCTTCACCAAGGTACGCCATCGCGAGCGCTGGGATTCCGGCTATCAGGATCCCCTGCAAGGCGCGCAAGACCAAGAGCACCGCAAAATTCGGGCTCACGGCGGTGGCCGCGCAGATGACGGTCGATCCGATGAGCGCCACCACCATCACGTTCTTTCGTCCGACGGCATCGGAGATGGCTCCAGCGAACGGAAGCGAGACGGCGAGAAAGAGAGTGCTCACCGACAGGGAGAGGCTTGACTCCGCCGGAGAGACGTGAAAGCTTCTCGAGAAAAGGGGCATCAAAGGCTGTACGTAATAGAGGATGGTGAAATTGACGAAAGCCACGGCAAACAGAGCGATACCGAGCTTGCGATATTCTGGCGTGCCACGCGAAATGTAGTGACGGTGAGGCTGCGCCTTTTCACCGTGATGTTGTGTCCCGGCGGGGACTTGTGTCGCATCGTAGATGTCCATGCGCTTCACCTCGTGCCTACTCTACACTATGAAAACGGCAACGCGGAAATCTGCGGCGATGGTGCCACTTGCCTCAATGGTTCATAATGGGGAAGTTAGCGACGGCATTCCTATTTTTGTACATTACCTACATACAAGGGGGATTTCGATTTGGCACCACTGCGACGAAGTGATGTTCCGCAAGAGCAGGTGTGGGATCTCACCCACATATTCGCTGATGATGCAGCCTTCGATGAGGCAATACAAAAGCTCAACCGGGCGCGAAAGCCCCTTTCGGATCACGCCAAAACCCTCGGCGACAGCGAAGCAGCTCTTCTCTCCTATTTGCGCGATAGGGACGTCGTCATGGAGCAGATTCAGCGCATCGGCGCGTACGCCATGCTCAGCTTCAGCGAGGACGGCGCTGACTCGCGCAATCAGACGTTGATGGCAAAGGCTCAATCGGTGTCCGTCTCTCTGATGGAGGAATTGACCCGCTTGCAGAACGCGTACTTGGCGCTTCCTTTCGAGACGCAAAAGGCTTACGCCTCGTCAACAGGCGAACTTAGCACGTATCGTGAGCATCTTTTGGAAATGGTCCACATGCACGAGCACAAGCTGAGCCCGGAGGCTGAGTCCGCGTTGGCCGCGCTCGGGGAGGCCCTGGATGCACCGTCCACCATCTATCGCACGGCCACGGGAGCGGACCTCGCCTGTGGCACCGTCCCCGACGAATCCGGAGAAGAGTTTCTCGTTACGCCCTTCTCCATCATGGTCCGAGCCGAAACGTCCATCGATGCCGACTTTCGTAAACGCGCATACGACGCCCTAATCAAGGGCTTGTCGTTGCATCACAATACGCTCGGCGCGACGCTTGCGACGGAGATCAAGAAGAACGTCGCGCTCTCCAGGCTGCGCGGGTATTCCTCCACCGCCGACATGCTCCTCCACGACAGCAGCGGCGGTTTTCCCAGCGACAATGTCGACGTAGCGTTCTTCGAGCGGGTCCCCGAACTTCTCCTGAAGCAGTTATCCCCGCACATGCAGCGATACGCTCGCCTGCGCGCAAAAGTTTGGGGGCTTCCCAAGCTTCGTTTCTGCGACGTAAAG
Source organism: Bacillota bacterium (assembly GCA_021799255.1). Lineage (GTDB taxonomy): Bacteria > Bacillota > Bacilli > Alicyclobacillales > Alicyclobacillaceae > JAJZAV01. The sequence goes on along the minus strand of JAJZAV010000049.1, from coordinate 137 downwards.
GCCCCTGTCATCGACACCAGCAACGAGAAGATCCCGTTTGCGAAAGCGCAGAGTCTGATTCTGGACGCCGTCGCAGTGATGGGGCCGGACCATCAGGAGATTGTGCGCAGGGCCTTCACAGAAAAGTGGATCTACCG
>JAJZAV010000048.1 GCA_021799255.1 Bacillota bacterium | reverse complement strand
ATAAGCGGCATAGCTCGCAATGCCTAGAAAGCACGCGATTCCCCACAACAGTGGCCCCAAGGCTGTTCGCCATTTCCGGTGGTACCCATGCATGCAGAAGAGCACGAGGGGAAACAGCCCGATTAAGACCCCTGTCGCTTGTGTGGTCGCCGTGAGAAATCCTGCGAGCGCCGCCCATCCCCACCGCCTGCGGTATCCCAGTTCGATGGATAGTAAAGCAAACATGATGGTCCACGGTTCGGAGTACAGGGTAGAGAAGTAGACGGCCGCGGGATTAAAGGCGAATAACAGAGTAGCAAAGGAGGCTTGGAGCGCCGTAGGCAACAGGCGGCGAGCCCAGCGATGAACCAGCCAGAGGGTGATTGCCAGGCTGACCTGGGTTAGGATCCACGCGCCCCAGATCCCTGTTAGGTGAACGAGAACTGGGACAAAGGGGAAAAAGGCCGTTCCGGCGATTGGGACGTGTGCATAGCCCAACCGGCCAATCTCAATAAACCAAAGACTGTCCCATTGAAACCAAAAATGACTGAGCGAGCTAAACGCTTGTGACTGGGTCAAATATCTATGAGTCGGATAAGCGAACGGAGTGATGAACGCGCCGAACAGTAAGATCTCATGAGCGAAAAATGCCCAAATCCAAACCGGCACGCGCCGCAATTGGCTACCCAATGGTCTGGCCGTCATAAGTTCTGGAACCGACATTTCCACTGTCTCCACTTAGCCACTAATCCTTTCTTGTCACAGATCTCATGACATTCCAGGTTCTCGTCGGTGGAGTCTCGTCCGCCATGAGAGCAAACCCTAGACGATAAAAGAGACCCATACTTTACCCGATGCCCATCACTGCCACCGATTCCGAATCCAATTCTATAATTCGTGATAATGAAGAATGATATCTTCATACGTCCCATCCTTCATCAAAAATCCACGGGGAATAACCCCTAACCGCACAAATCCGAGCTTCTCATATAGGCGCAGTGCACGCTCATTGGACTTAACGACCGCGTTAAACTGCAAAATCGTGAAACCCAATTTTCTTGCTTCATCCATACAATGCGTAACTAGCTGTTCACCAATACGACGACCGCGCACATCTTTCCTTACTGCGTAGCTGGCGTTGCAAATATGCCCACACCGTCCGATGTTATTGGGATGAAGGATATACAAACCGACAATTTCGTGAGTGTCGGTATCGTGGGCAATTCCAGTAAACGACTGTTGAGAAAAGAACTCATCTCCGCTGCGCTCGGTCAATAAATCCAATTGCGGAAAGGCAACACCGTCGTCAACAACCTGATTCCATATAAAGACGGCTTCTGCACTATCGTTTTTTTCGTATGCCCTTATTTCGATATGCATGTGTGTCTAGTCCTCCAACTCCGCTTCGATATGGCCATATTTTCACCATCAGGTACCACTATATCGTCCAACGGAAGACTGCGAAAGACTATTGGATACGTCCGACTACAAATAGGTCGAACTTGGGGACATCGACGCTATCTCGGCATCCAAAGAAATTCGTGTCAACGACCTACGTAGGCATTATCGAGCTATGTCGCCTTAATTTGACAGAATCTATCTACCATTTCGAGTATAATAATTAGGAGTGTGGGACGTTGCGCTCTCCGCGTGAAACGTGTCCGCGTGTACCTATGCTCCTGCGAGGCGATGCTTTCCACAAGCGGAACCACATCGAGTCTGAGCGCATCTGACTCTTTGAACACGACGGGCAACTCCACACAATCCGACAGCACCGGGTCTCCTTACAGTGCAGCAGGCTCTTCAGACGATAGCTTCACCGTCCGGTCCGGGCGGACCCGCCGGCCCAGCTCGGGCAATCCATTCAGGCTCTCGCAAAATTGAACATCCCCATGGGTAATCGGGCATAACGAACGCGCGCGAGGTTGGGAAAGCGAAAAGCGCAAACAAGGGATCTCGGGCTCCATTAGGAGTCTGAGATCCCTTTGTACGTAAAAGCCTTTCTGTTGGTGCCGAGAACCGGACTCGAACCGGTACGGGGTTACCCCCGGCAGATTTTAAGTCTGCTGCGTCTGCCTATTCCGCCACCCCGGCATATCGGATATGCGAAGTTTATCACGATGTGCGGGCCTTCGCAACGGTTGCGGCAACCCGGTGAGGCCACGGGCCGGGAGGCGCACAAGTGAGATCGAGGTCCCCTAAAAGATTGACGAAAAATGAAATGTACCGCCCAAGCCACGCATAACCGTAGAAGAGGCGATGAATCTGACCATGCAAATCTCCGCCGAGTTTTCACTTGAAAAGGAGGGGTTTTGATTTCCAGCGAGATGTCAGAAGGGCGACGTGGAGGTGCACGGCGGATGGAAGACGGTGAACGACGTATCGGCAAAGAACGGGGTGCAGAGGTCCCTCTTGAGGATGAGATTTCGCTGATTACGGTTTCACCAGGGCGCTGGAAGAAGTCCATGTTGCGCTTGACTCCGTTTGCGGTGATTGCGCTGATGTTGGTAGCCTGGAGCGTCCTTAGTCGCCATATGTCTCCCATCGCCATTCCGTCGCCGCAGGCCGTGCTGACGAAGCTAAAGATGCTTCTTTCCATTGGCTACGCGGGCCAATCTTTTGCAGCGGACGTGTGGATCAGCGTCGTTCGGATAGCCATCGGATTTTTGGCCGCCGTCGTCATCGGCGTTCCCGTGGGCATGTTGATGGCTCTTTCTGATTTCGTGTTCCATGCCATCGATCCGATTCTCCAGTTTGTGCGACCCGTTCCGCCGCTGGCGTACATCCCGCTGTTGGTAGTCTGGTTCGGCATCGGCGAGAGTTCGAAGGTCATTCTCATCATGCTCGGCACCCTGCCCGTCATCATCATCAACACGGTCGCCGGGGTACGCGTCACCCCCGTCGAGCGCGTCCGGGTCGCGCAGTGCCTGGGTGCGAATCGGCTGCAGACGTTTTGGTACGTGACCTTGCCTTCGGCATTGCCCATGGTTTTTACCGGCATGAGGGTGGGAATTGGCATCGCCTGGACGTGTTTGGTCGCGGCCGAGATGATTGCCGCATCGGCCGGGCTCGGGTGGCTCATTCAGAACGCGGGGCAAGAACTGCAAACGGCGATTATCTTCATTGGGATCATTGCCATCGGTATCCTTGGATACCTCATGGAACTCACCATTCGCGCCGTAGAAAAGGTGTTGGTTCCTTGGCGAAATCATGGTTAAACAGGGGGAAAGCCGAATGACAATTCGAAAGCTGACGCGCTTTGGCGCCATGACGGCCGCCGTGAGTTCTCTCGTCGCCACTGCGCTCGTTGCCCCGTTGCCTGCACAAGCGAAGAGTCTGCCTACCGTGACCATTGGGTACGAGAACAACGGAGCGGATCCCGAAATGGTTGCCATCGCAGAGGGCTATTTTTCGAAGTACATGCACGCGCGCGTCGACATGAGGATGTTTTCGTCGGGGCCGGCGGCGCTCGCCGCGTTGGCAGCGGGATCCTTACAATTCATGACGGGAATCGGGAATCCCCCGGCGGTGTCCGCGATTGCGCGCGGAGTTCCCCTGAAGGTGATCTGGGCACAAGAGATGTACACGAAAGATGAAGGGCTCGTCGTGCGCAAGAACTCCGGCATCAAGAATCTCAAGGACCTTAAGGGCAAGACGGTGGCTCTGGTCTTGGGATCCACCTCACCGTTCGAACTCGATACGGCGCTACAACGCAGCAAAATACCAATTCCCTCGGTGCGTATCTTGAATATGAGTCCGCCGAGCATGAGGGCAGCTTGGACCAATGGCCAAATTCAAGCCGCGTACGTCTGGGACCCTGTTTTCGACAGTCTGGTTCACGATAATGGGCGCGTGCTCATGTACGACTTGAACGTATCGAAACAGGCGCCGATTTTCAATCTCGCGGTCGTGAATTCGAAGTGGGCCAAAACGAACGGATCGCTCGTCCAAGGGTTCATTTCGGCGGAGGCAGCTGGGATACAATTTTACCACACCCATCCAGCCAAAGCTCTTGCGGACATGGCCAAGGAGGCGGGCATTTCCGTAAAGTTGGCCAAAACCGAACTCTCGGGATTTCGTCTCTTGACACCCGCCATGCAACTGAGCACGTTGGGGCTCGGCTACGGCAAGACGGTGAAATCGTCGCTGGTCACGAAGTCGTTGACTTCGGCGGCGAAATACTTGTATCAAAGCAACACCATGTCGGAAAATCCGAGCAACATGGCGCAATACGTGGATCCTATTTACGTTCATCAGTACGTCCGACAGCACCCCAAGGGGTAGGAGTGAACATAGTGATTGAAGTGCAAAACGTGACCAAAGTGTTCCCTGGACATGGGAAGGGCGCTTCTCCCGTCATTGCTCTCAAGAACATCACCATGACGCTTCACGAAGGCGAATTCGTGTCTGTCGTTGGGGCCAGCGGGTGCGGAAAAACCACACTGCTCCACATGATTGCGGGTTTTGTTCCCCCCACCTCTGGGCTCATCTCGCTCGATGAGCGACCGATTTTGGGGCCGGGGGTGGAGCGCGTTGTGGTGTTTCAGCAGCCGACGTTGTATCCATGGCTCAGCGTGCGAAAGAACATCGCGCTGGGTTTGCGCCTTCGCAGTCGACGAAAAATCCCATGGGATACCGTCGACGAATATGTAAGACGAATCGGGCTTGTTGGATTTGAAAATCACCTTCCGCACCAATTGTCGGGGGGCATGCAGCAACGCGTCGCCATCGCGAGAGCTCTCATCATGAATCCGAAGATTCTGCTCATGGATGAGCCGTTCGGTGCGCTCGACGCCCAAACCCGAAGCGAAATGCAAGAGTTTCTGCTGGACCTCTGGCAATCCATCCGCTGTACGGTCCTCTTTGTCACCCACGACGTCGAAGAGGCGGTACTGCTTGGAGATAGAGTCGTCGTGATGTCGCCCCGGCCCGGCCGCGTGAAGGAGGATGTCCCGATTGATATCCACCGCCCACGGACCTGGGACACTCAATTGTCACCCGAATTTCTGCGCTACAAGCGGGAAATTCTCTCCCACATCAGGCATGATGTCCTTCCACCTTCGCCCGTCGACCAACCGATTTGATACAATGACCCCGTAACGCAAAGGGGGATTCGGTTTGTCGGTCACATCTACCGTGGAGTTTGAGGTGCGGTGGGGCGAGTGCGATCCCGCTGGAATCGTGTACCATCCCCATTACCTCGACTGGTTCTCGGTAACCAGAATGCACTTGTTTCGAAATCACGGTGCGCCGTACATGGCAAGCTTCCACGACAACGGCGTCGTTCTCGTAGCGCTCGGTGTAGAGTGCGAGTTTCGAAAGGTGGTGCGAGCCGAGGATGTCGTGCGCGTCACCGCAGAACTGCTGGATCTCACGAGGACCCGCATGAGCATCGAATATCGGGTCACCGACGGCGTGGGGGAGATGGTCGCGACGGGGCGTACTCGTCACGCATTCGTGGATAAGCAACAGCACCCTATCAATGTCGCGAAAAAGAGCCCAGAATTGTGGAGCATCCTAACGCGAATGAAGAACGCGAAATAGGAGATCCAGGCGAAATAGGAGCCCGAAAGCGTCCGGCATGCGACCGGGCGCTTTCTTGTTGACCAGCGTAGACCAGCGTTCAACATCGTGAATAGTCCGGATGTTCGTCGAAAATAGTCTAACTGTGCGTAGTCCTGTCGAACAAGGGGTGGATATACTTTCCTTGACTACTTACAAGTGTCCGACTGTATCTTCAGAGACGAAACAGGAAGAGGATGTGTGATCATGGCCCTGGTGCAGTGGAACGAAGCCAAATACTCTGTTCACGAGGAGCGGATTGATACCCAACACGAGACGCTCTTTGAACTGATCAATCGCCTGCACGACTCGATGAAAGAAGGCAGATCCAAAGAGTCCATTCCGCCGACCCTGGAAGCGTTGGCAGCCTATACCAAGCAACACTTCGGCTACGAAGAGGGGTACATGAAGCGAGTGGGATATCCCAATTTGGAACAGCATCGAGCGCAACATCAAGAGTTCGTTCACACCGTAGAGAGTTTCATCAGTGACTACAATTCTGGGAAAGTCGGACTCACATTTCAAATCATCAACTACTTAAAAGACTGGTTGGTTTCGCACATTTTGAAGACCGATAAGCAATACGACGAGTTCGTTGCCCAAAAATAAGGGCATAGATACTCGAATCATTGATGTACCCGTGCGATTCTCGACATAGTCGTTTGGCTCTATAGGTCAAGGAACGTAGGGGCCCTTGGCGTGACAAGCATCGGCTTTCTCAATTGGATCTGGAAGGCTGATGGAGCAGCGGAGGTTACATAGATGTCTGAGTATTCAGTTGATAGAGCCGTCTCTGCGAAGAAGGATATTGTTCCGTTTTACCGCAGGCTGCAAGGGCAGGTCAGCGTCCTGTGGACCGCGGCTTCCGTGGCGGCTGTGGTCTCGTTCATCGTGTTTTTGGTTGTCGCACATCGGCGGCACGATGCTACCCTCGAATGGGTTCTGGCTGCGCTCATCGCCATCACGGTCATTATGGCGACGCTTGTCCTGTGGCGGTTTTCCGTGATCTTCCGCCCCATCGCGTGGCTTGACTCTGAGCTAACACGAATGCAAGAAGGAGACTTCGGCGAACGACCGTTCAAACGGCGAAGTCATGACGATCTCGCTCATCTCGTCGTCGCACTCAACACCGCGAAGAGCAACGTCCGGTCCATCCTTTCGGAGTTGAAAGAGGCTTCTAGTTTGCTGTCGGAACAATCGGTTTCCTTGCAGGCGGGTGCCACGCAAACGAGCGAGGCTTCGGAGCGCAATGCCGTCGCCGTCATGGGGATTACCGCCACCGTCCAGGAGCAGACGTCCATGACCGAGCAAACGGGGCTAGCGATGGAGCGCGCGGCCGAAGGCGTTCGGACCATCGAGGAACTCGCAACCCGGATGAAGCAACTCACCGATGCGATGATAGCCCGCGCCGAGGACAGTCGCACCGTGATGGCCGATACGCGACACTTATCTCACGAGTTGCGCGAGGAAATGTCCCGGGTGGCGACCAGTATGGCTGAACTGGAGCATTGGTCGCTACAGGTTGCCCAAAGCGTGAGTGCAATCCAAGCCATCGCGGAGGAAACCAACTTGCTCGCTTTGAACGCCGCGATAGAGGCGGCAAGAGCGGGGGAGAACGGCCGGGGCTTCGCAGTAGTAGCAGAAGAGGTGCGAAAGCTCGCCGAGCAGTCGAAAATAGACTCGGAAAAGATCCATCATGCGGTTAACGAGATGCAAGTGAGAGCAGAACTCACCAGGCAGGCTACCGATTCCATGAACCAACAAGCGGGAGCCAGTGCTGCAGCCTTTCAACATTCCGAATCAGCCTTCGAGGACCTCGTAACAAGCCTGGGTCAACTGGGCCATCACACTGTCGAGATTGAGTCGAGCGCTCTGCAAATTGGCGAGCACGCGAGCACGGTTACATCGATGATGCAGTCTCTCGTGGCGGTTGCGAAGGAACAAAAAGACGCGACAGAGGCTGTCGCCGCCTCCAGTCAAGAACAACTTGCCATGATGGAAGAAGTGTCGGCGAACACGTCCACCGTGGAAGACGTGGCGTCTAAGCTCATTGAGACGGCGTCCCGGTTTCGTTGGTAGTTCTTCGGAGAGGTCGTCGTGAATCCCTGGCGTTCCACCGCACAGTCGATGAAGATGCAATCCGGCGAATGGCGCCGGAACCATGCGGCGCATCTTCGGCGGCGACTAGCCGATTGCCTCGGCAATGAGAGGATTCGCCGCCGAGCGAAATGTCCCTGAAAGGCCGGGATCGGGTTATTGGTGAATATTTCGAAAATGGACATGCGCCAATGTGGGAGTTGACTTCGATTTTCTGCCTGTGCTATGATGATGCCTGTTCCGCTACGAGCGGCTGTAGCTCAGAGGGAGAGCACCACCTTGACACGGTGGGGGCCATAGGTTCGATTCCTATCAGCCGCACCACAATGAATAGGGCGAACAATGAGACCACCCAATAGAGGGTGGTCTTTTCGGTGTTCAGGATTAAATTAGGAAGATGGAACCATGGAAGTGGCGAAAGCACACCAACAACGGTCCAAATTCACGTAATCTTTGGAATCATAAAGGGAAATTTAAGTGAGTCGGCTCTCAATTCTATGCATACTTTGGACAGGTAAAGAGATCTCAGAGCAGAGAGTTAGGGGAGACAGAATGGGACGAACGGGAATGACGCCGAACACAGCGTACGCCGTGCGCGTGTTAGCGATATTTCCGGACGAGACCTTCCTAGCCTCTACCGACAAGTTGACCCCCCACCGCTCGTGGGGCGGTTGCGAGAAGTGCGGCTCGCAGGGGGGCTGCCGCCATTGGGACTGGCGGACGCTGGGATCCTTTGGTTCGTGCGTCGACGCAAGGGCAATCTAGTTTAACACAGTGAATACAGAGAGAGTCGGTTGGTATTGGAGGATGGGGTAGAGTAAGATGGATAGAGAAATGCGGTAGGGGCCGTAGGTTTGATTCCTATCGGCCGCAGCAGAGTGTTAACGGATATATCGGCTAAAAACGAAGCATCCACTGATTCATATGAATTAGTAGATGCTTTTTACTGGAAGAACTGGGGTGTTCGGGTGAAAATCGCATGGGTGGTTGATAGCGCATCTGGGATTGACAGAGAATTTGCAGAGGCCAACGACATACACGTGGTCCCGCTGCAAGTGATATTCGAAGATGGGTCCTATGATGATATGGTGGACATCACAGAGGAGGAGTTCTATCACCGACTGGCCCAAGGGATGATGCCAAAGTCCTCTCAACCGTCGCTAGGTACTTTCATCGAACTTTACGAGAGACTAGAACGAGAGGGGTACGACCGAGCGATTTCCCTGCATATGAGCGGTGCCTTAAGCGGCACGGTGAATACGGCCAGGATGGCGGCCGAGAACGTGGACTTACCCGTGGATGTCATGGACTCGGGGATTGTGGCCAAGCCGATGTTGTTTATCCTCGAAGAAGGATTGAGGTTGCACAAAGCGGGATACGGACCCGAGGAGATACTTGCTGGCATGGGCGCGATGCGAGATCGGGTCGTTGGATACTTCATCGTGAACGATCTTCACTACCTCCATCGCGGGGGGCGCTTGAAGGCGACCTCGGCGCGGATAGGAAGTTTGTTGCAGATCAAACCGATTCTGAAGTTTGAGAATCAGACCTTTGACGCCATCGCCAAGGTCCGCACGTTTACAAAAGCGAAGGAATACTTGTTCAGGCTTTTGGATGCGGACGCATCACAATGTGAGATCAGTGAGATCAACGTCATTCATGCAAACTACTGTGAGGAAGCCGAGAAGTGGCTCGCTTCCCTGCGGGAGAAGTTTCGAGATATCCCCATGAAGATATCAACGCTCGGTACAGCCGTCGCGGTGCATTCGGGAGCCCATGCCATCGGACTGGCGTGGACACGGTGAGTGAAACCGTGGGCGGTGGACACGTGCCAACAAGCGAGTAGTCGCAGAAGAGGCCCACAGATGCGCCTCCGAGCATGCACCACCGCGAATGCAGCACAACATCATCACGCAGGAAACGTGGCCACCCGAGGAAGGGTGGCCTTTTGCTGTTCCGAAATTCCTCGCGGCCGTGTAGCTGTCAAAACGCTCGGAAGTTAAAGAAAATTTTAATTGCATTCTCTCCGAACCCCTTGGATAATTTCGGTATGCATCGAATTCGGGTAAAGGAATCTGTTAGGCATTTATGATTTCGAATTCATATCGTTCGGTCTTTCTAGAGGAGTGAGAGTCATGGTCACCCGCAAGGAGGTTGCTTTACAAGCTGGCGTTTCCGAAAGCACGGTAACTCGTGTGATGAACGGTGGTTATGTTTCTCCTTCGGTGCGCGAGAAAGTTGCGAAGGTCATTGAAGAAATGAACTATCGGCCCAACCTCTTTGCGCAAGGACTCAGGACTAAGCGCACCTACCAAATTGCTTGTATTGTTCCGTCCATTGACAATCCGTTCTATGGCGAAGTTATGCAAGGCATAGAAGAAGTTGCTATTGAGCATGGATATGTATTATCCATGTACAGTTCCCGTGTGGTAAACAAGAGCCCCGGACGGTCGTTTTTTTCCGGGAGAAACGATGCCGTGATACTACTGTCCCCAGGGGAGTCGCGTGGGTGGCTGTTGCGAGATTTATGGGAAGCACATATGCCATTGGCTACTTTCTGGGATTGGGAGACGGAGGCCCCAAGTCCGTCGGTTAGCGTGGACCTAAGAATCGGCATGCAAGCAGCGGTCGAACACCTAGTCAGCCTGGGACATCGCGATATCGGATACATCGGTTATATGAACCCTGCTCGGGCTGAAACGGATCGAAATCCTAGGCTCACTGGCTTCAAAGAGAGCATGGCAGCTCATGGTCTGAGGACGCATCCGGATCAGTTTCAATATACAGCTGACAGAGGTTCCTTGGATGCGGGTTACCACGGAGTCGAAGAACTAGTGGGTAAGTTTCCAGGTCTGAGCGCGATTGTTACGAGCAATGATCTCTTGGCCTTCGGTGCCATACGTTGGTTAGAAGAGCACGGTATTCATGTTCCAGAAGACATTTCCGTCGTCGGCTGCGATGACATTGCATATAGTGCTTTGAGCAATCCCCCCTTGACAACGATTGCAATTCCGAAGCGAGAAGTGGGCAATCACTTAATGAATCTCGTTTTGTCTCTCATCGAGAGTAGAAAAAGTCATCATGACGGGTCCGAGCATATTCAAGTTCCAATCGAACTAGTCGTGCGTTCTTCCACGGCTGTCAAACGAACAAACACAGAGTGAAACTAACAACCTGGCTTGGCTAGTCCGGGGTTCTCCAAAAATCACTTTATCAACGACTGTGTGGCTTCGAAATCATACAGTGACTCTTGGGCTTGAAGGGTGGTGGTGAATGTAGGTGGCTCAGATGGTTGCCAGTCAGTGTCTGGCAACATAGTCATAGTTCGGGCCGATATTGGCGTCCCTCGGGCTTGACTTAATTGGCTCACTGGTCCAAAGAACGTATCAAACAATTTGATCAAGGGGGTAAACGCGTTGACAATGTCATTTAAGAGAGCGCTATCATTCACCGGCATTTCGATAGTGATGGCAGGTAGTTTGACCGCCATGACCGTCCCGTATGTGGCGGCAGCAGCTCCAGTTACGTTGACAATCTCCACCTGGGATAGTGGCGCTGGGTTGAAACCTTACCAAGAGGCTATCAAAGAATTTGAGAAATTACATCCCGGAATCAAGGTGAATTTGCAAAGCATTCAGTCCCAGTATTATCTGCCTAAGGTATTGACGGAAATGGCAAACGGCTCTGCACCAGACCTGATGCTGGTCGGCGACAGTAATGTGTCCGAGTTTGTCAACAGCGGCTTACTCCAGAATTTGTCGCCCCTATTCGCGCATCATACGGATGGATTGAACAGTAAGTACTTTTATCCTTCGGTATTGAAGATGGGGAACATTAACGGGCACCAGTATTTTGTTCCGAAGGACTGGTCGGATGAAGCCGTCTTATATAATAAGACGATGTTTCAAAAGGCACATGTCCCATACCCGAAGGCGGGTTGGACGTTAAACCAATTTGTGAAGGATGCCGCGGCCTTGACCATCGCCAAAAGTGGTCACGTGCAGCAGTATGGTGCGGAACTCCCTGGCACATGGCTACGGGCTGGGCTTGAATATTGGGTGTCCGCATACGGAGGCAACATCCTGGATAAGGGTGGGCACTCGGTCAGTGGAGCGTTAAATTCTGCCAAGACTGAGAAGGCCATTGAGAGTTTTATTGATGTCTATCGAAGCCATCCGAATCTCAGCCCGTCTCCTCAAGCCATGAACAGCACATTCCAAAACTTGGACCTCTTTTTGACAAAGAGGATAGCGATGACCATGACCGGCCCATGGAATGTAAACGAGTACAAACAGGCCGGCATAAAGTTTGGTGTGGCTCCAATGCCTATCGGTCCTGTTGGAAAGCCGATGACGCAAATGTTCTGGGCTGGATTTGCAGTGTACAAGAACTCGTCCCATGTCCAACAGGCTGACGAGTTGCTGGCTTTCTTTGCTTCGCAGAAATGGGCAAAAATTGACTGGCAATGGGCGATGCCGGCTCTAAAAGGGCCCGGTGTGAGGTTGATGGAGAAGAATAATCCCATGATTAAAGAATTCTTCAATGCGGCGAGTGTCGCCAATCCGATCACTCCGCTTGGCACCTTGAATTGGGGAAAAGACGTCCAACCGGTGCTGCAAAACATGATTGAATCGGGAGTCGAAAACCCGAAGGCTAACGTCAAGTCTCTCATCGCCTCAGCAGTTAGTCAGATTGATACCAATTTGAAGCAAGACGACCCCCAGAAGTGATCATCGGATAGGAGGGAGGCCGGGGGCGGAGCATTCGTCGCCGGCCACAACATGGAAACCGGACTTGATAAGCACGCGCAGTTACACACGGAAGGGCGCCTCAGACGGTCCGTTCCGCTTCGGGTTCAACGTCGTCGGCTGTTTTACATCCTTGTGTCGCCATGGGTATTTGGGTTTTTGGCCTTTGTCCTCGGACCTATGGTTTACTCGGGGTATATCAGTTTCACACGGTGGAACCTTCTGAACCCACCGCAGTTTATCGGCCTTGGTAACTACAGTCAAATGATGCAAGATCCTCTGTTTTGGCAATCTCTTAAGGTAACAACGATATACGCGGTAGTCAGTGTGCCATTAACTTCCGCATTCGCGTTGTTTTTAGCCATACTACTAAATCAACGAGTTCGCGGGGTATCAATTTTTCGCACAATATTCTATTTGCCGTCGGTTGTATCTGGTGTTGCCGTATCCATGGTTTTCTTGTGGGTGTTCAATCCCCAGTTTGGGATTATCAATTCAATGTTACACGATTTCGGAATCAAGGGACCAGGATGGGTAGAAAGTCCGCATTGGGCACTGCCGACCATCATTATTATGAGTCTGTGGGGCGTTGGCAGTCCCATGTTGATTTTTCTAGCAGGTTTGCAAGGGATTCCACCCGATCTCATGGAGGCTGCATCTCTTGATGGGGCCGGGGTGTGGCGAAAGTTTGTAAGTGTGACAATCCCTCTCTTGACACCGACCATTCTCTTCAACGTGATTCTATCAATTATCAACCAGTTTCAAGTCTTCACTCAGGCCTACGTGATGACTCAAGGAGGACCGCTCGATTCGACATTATTTTTGGTCTATTACATCTTCGAAAACGCATTTCAATATTTGAATATGGGCTACGGAGCAGCCTTGGCGTGGGTTCTATTTTTCATCGTGTTCATTCTCACAGTGATCGTCTTTGCGACCTCCGGGAAATGGGTTTTTTATCAAGGGGGAGACTGACTACCATGACTGTAAACAATGTAAGGACACGAACCGAGAGGATCGTACACTTTGTGGTCTATATTGTGTTGATTGGACTGAGTGTGTTGATGCTGGTGCCATTAGCCTGGATGCTTTCATCGGCCCTCAAGCCAAACTATGAGGTCTTCCAGTTTCCCCAGCAATGGATTCCCCATCCAATGTTGTGGTCGAATTTTCCCAAGGCACTTGTCTTTGTTCCATTTGGGAGATTCTTTGTCAACACTCTGATCATTACGTTCGGAACGCTAATAGGTACCTTGGTATCGAACGTATTCATCGCTTACGCCTTCGCGAGACTCGAGGCCCCTGGGAAGAGGATTATGTTCTACGTGATGCTTTCAACAATGATGTTACCCTATGCCATCACCATGATTCCCCAATATGCCATATTTTCGAAGTTGGGATGGGTGAATACCTATTGGCCTCTAATTTTCCCTGCATTTTTTGGGAGCCCGTTCTTCATCTTTTTGCTTCGTCAGTTTTTCATGGGGATTCCGAGAGATTTGGAAGATGCGGCAGCCATCGATGGAGCTGGTGTCTTTCGGACTGTGCTGCAGATCATTGTCCCCCTGTCGTGGCCAGCTTTGGTAACGGTTTGTATCTTTTCGGTGCAAGGTTCTTGGAACGATTTCCTGGCGCCGTTGATTTATTTAAATAAGATGTCTCTGTTCACAGTGCAATTGGGGCTGACGTACTTTGTCGGCCAATACAGTGGAGGTTGGAATCTGTTGATGGCAGCCAGCACGGTGGTCTTACTCCCGATTCTAGTGATGTTCTATTTCGGACAACGATTGTTTGTTAAAGGGATCATCGTGGGAGGGTTAAAGGGATAAATGGGAGGAATGATTTTGGACAGAGGTGTCTACGACATCGAAGTAAGTTCGGGCGATGGCATGTCCATATCACACGTTACATATGCAATTGACGGAGTTGATTACGTAAAGTTTGGCGTGAGCGAGGGGTCGGCTCCGGTAATGGAACGCGTGACAGTGAAGTGGAAATGTTCCGCGGTGGATGTCCATGGCATGTGGCGTCCAGGTGCAGAGCGGAGTCGGCAGCTTCCCGCTGACTGGAGTGGAGGCGTAAAGTGCGATATTTCGAAGTTGGCCCCTGTCGCATGCTTTTTTAGTCCCCTAGGGATGAATCGGTTAACCTTGGCCCTATCCGATACGCTAAATCGAGTGACCGTTTCGGCTGGCATCAACGAGGAAGGGGGCGTGCTTTGTTGTTCCTTCACTCTGTTTGACGATCCAGTGCCTTTCATTCAAAACTACGAGGCCGTGGTTCGCCTTGATTGTCGGGAAATTCCATATTTCGATGCATTGCACGAGGTATCCGTGTGGTGGGCCAACCAAGAAGAACCACGTATAACTATACCGACGGCCGCTCGAGAGCCCGTCTATTCAACTTGGTACAGCATGCATCAAGGGGTAAGCGCGAGTTTGATTGAACGGCAAGCCGGACTAGCAAAATCGCTTGGCTGTGAAGTGATTATTGTTGATGACGGATGGCAAACGGATGACATGAGTCGGGGCTACGCATACTGCGGAGACTGGGAAGTCGCTAAAGTCAAGATTCCCAACATGGCTTCGCATGTCGCTAACGTCCACTCCTTGGGTATGAAGTATGTACTATGGTACTCAGTCCCGTTCGTTGGCGTTCACAGTAAAGCCTGGTCCAAGTTCCAAGACAAACTTCTTGGTAGAATCGAGCGGCTCGGCGCCGGTGTTGTCGATCCGCGATTTCGAGAGGTTCGTGAGTACTTAGTGCAGATGTACGAACAGGCAATCACCCAATGGGACATCGATGGACTAAAACTTGATTTCATTGACACATTTGCACAGTTCCCGGATGCAGAGCAAGTTACAGGCGCGGGGCGAGATATTGACACCGTTCCTCGTGCGGTTCACGCCCTCTTGTCGGAAATCGTAACTCGACTTCGTAAGCACAAGCCCGATCTGTTGATTGAATTTCGACAAAACTACGTAGGTCCAATGATGCGCATGTATG
Source organism: Bacillota bacterium (assembly GCA_021799255.1). Taxonomy (GTDB): domain Bacteria; phylum Bacillota; class Bacilli; order Alicyclobacillales; family Alicyclobacillaceae; genus JAJZAV01. The sequence goes on along the minus strand of JAJZAV010000048.1, from coordinate 2,271 downwards.
CAAACATGTTTCGGGCAGCGGACTGTCCGTATGATGCGCTAGAAAACAGAGTACGCACTGTGAATATTCGTTTGATTTCCGGAGACACCCCTACACATTCGGACATGTTGATGTGGAATCCCGCTGAGACCGCAGAAACAGCAGCACTTCAGTTCATCAACGTGCTTTTCAGTGTACCTCAGATCTCGGTTGAACTTGACGCCATCCCTGCTAGTCACCTGGAAATGCTAACGTTTTGGACTCATTTTTGGCGCGAACATCGGGATGTGTTGTTAGGTGGACACCTTCGTCCGACCCATCCTGAAGTGTTATTTCCATTGATCACTGCTTCCACACCTGAGAAATCATTGACGGTCACTTACTCGAACTTAATTATCGTTTGGGAATCAGGTACTTTACCGGGAACGGTTGTCCTCGTGAATGGAACGCAGAGAGATGAGATAGTAGTCGATGTGCGCGGAGTGTCGCTGGATGGGGAGATTACGATAAGAGATTGCCGCGGAACATTCATTGATCAGACGGTACAGAGTCTTCCGCAAGGACTACACCGAATTATGATTCCACCGTCTGGTGTGCTAATTCTCAAGCAGATGCGTGAAAACTGCGGACATAGCCAGGCGCGTGCTGTTCTATGAGAACCGCGTTCCTACATCTGTGGTTGCAACTGCCCCAGACATATTCCGTACTCGGGTGAACATCGCAGGCCTCCGGAGTGACGAGTGAGCAACTCATTGGGCTGCATTCCCGAATTGTGGAGTGGCCGCTCGGGGTCTCACCAAGTAACGAACTGGCGTGAAATTGTCGAATCGTGGGGCCACAGCAGTTTTACGATACCGACATACTGTCAACTCAGCTCGATTCAGTGCGTGGATATGGGATCGAGTCACGTTGCTGCTGGAGCAAACTCGCTGTGACTTAGCCTTGACACCATGACAGAGGCATGATGGTGCCTAGCCAACCACTTTCAAGAATAGATCGGAGACAGATAATTGAGAACAATTACATTCGATGATAAGAGCCTGATGCTTGACGGGCAAAGAATACAGTTAGTCTCTGGGGCCGTGCACTACTTCCGGATTCCAAAAGACGAGTGGAGAGATCGCTTAGAAAAATGCCGTCAAGGTGGCTTGAATACTATAGAGACCTATGTGGCATGGAACTTCCATGAGTATCGCGAAGGCGAGTTCAACTTTAGTGAAAACGCCGATCTCGGCGCATTTCTAGATCTCTGTCATGAATACGGATTTTACACCCTTGTGAGACCCAGCCCATATATTTGTGCTGAATGGGACAACGGGGGGCTTCCAGCCTGGCTATCACAAAAGCCCGGCATTGCCTACCGATGTATGAATGCCTCGTACATCAAGGCCATTCAGCAATGGTATGACAAAGTCATTCCCATCGTCGCGAAGCGGCAGTGGACGCGAGGTGGAAGCGTGATCTTGGTGCAAATTGAGAATGAATACGGGTATTTTGAGTCCGTGCAGGATATCAAGTATATGGAGTTTTTGCGGGATGCGTTAACGGATCGTGGCATCGATGTGCCCCTTGTTACATGTGACTCCCCGGGTGTGGGTCAGAAGATTGATGGTGCAGTGAAGTGCGCCAATTTCGGATCCGATTTTCGTCAAGGGCTACAGACGCTCCGCGAAGAGCAACCGAACGCATACTTGTTCGTTTCCGAGCTCTGGTTGGCATGGTTTGACCACTGGGGAGGTGAACATCAGACGAGATCCGGGAGGGAGGTCGCCCACGCCCTCAGGGAGGTCTTGGCTGCTGGAGGACACTACAATTTCTATATGTGGTGCGGAGGGACCAACTTTGGTTACTTCGCCGGACGCACAACCAACGGAGAATATGGAGCTTTCAATACGACCAGTTACGATTACGACGCGCCCATTGGGGAGACTGGGAACTTAACGCAAAAGTATGCGGAGTGCCGCTTAGTCAATTGGATGGCAAAATCCTTTCAAGATTTGTTTGCTGGATCCAGCGAATGTACACCAGAGATTCATGTATCGAACGCCGAGGTTCAGATAACGAAACGTATGTCGGATGCGGGTTGTGTTACATTCGTTCACAACATGTCTTCTCAGACCCAGAAGGTGACGCTCCCCATTGGGGGCGTCTTAGTCGGAACGACGAAGGGAACGAGCGACGTCGAGGGTGGACCTGTTCATGCTCACATTATTTGACGTCATTGTCGGTGAGACTGCTATGATTCAGTGTCGGTGGAGGCAGGATTTTAGGGAGACAATGTGGAAACGCCGC
>JAJZAV010000047.1 GCA_021799255.1 Bacillota bacterium | reverse complement strand
AGCCAGGAGAAGCGGTAACGGATTCGAAGGAGATGGCAGGGATGACCACCGCGGCAACGACGCAAGAGCTTCTTCGTGCGATGCGCGAAGAGGGCCACCGCATTTTGGATTATTGGCGAGAGCACGTGATTCTGCCGGAGGGTGGTTTTCACGGACGGGTTGACAGCGACGGGACCGTGCATCCCGACGCCGATAGGGGTGTCATTCTTGCGGCGCGCATCCTGTGGACTTACTCACGCGCGGTGACAAGCGGGTTTGCGGACACCCCGGAAAATCGCAAGATTGCGCACGGGGCCTTCGAATTTCTTCGCGATCACTTCTGGGACCCGTCCTATCTTGGCTTCTACTGGCTTATCGACGTTGCTGACAAGCCTACGATGGATTACAAGCATATCTACGGGCAGGCTTTCGCGCTCTACGGACTTGCTGAATATACGGCCATGAGCGCGAGTACACAAGCTCTCAAACTTGCCCAACTCACCTATACGCTCATCGAGCGGCACGCGGCGGACAGGGTTCACGGTGGCTACTTTGAGGCTTTTTCAAGGGAGTGGAAGCTCCAGGAGGCGTATCGCAAGGACATCGTCAACCACGGCGGGCCGAAGTCGATGAACACGCACCTGCACGTGCTCGAAGCATACTCCCGGCTGTATCAGGTGTGGCCGAGTCCAGAACTGAAAGAGCGGTTGTTGTCTCTTTTGCAATTGATGCGCACACGCATCGTCGACAACGAGACGTTCCACTTTAACCTCTTTTTCGACATGGACTGGCGCGTCGTCAGTGATGAAGCATCCTATGGGCACGATATCGAAGGCAGCTGGCTGATGCTGGAGGCGGCGGAGATTTTGAACGACGCCGACGAGGTAACGAAGTGCCGGACGCTCGCCTTACAGATGGTGGACGCGACCTTGGCCGAGGGCGTGGACGCGGATTATGGGGTGTTGAACGAGGGCCGTGGCAAGGAGATCGTCGACGGCAACAAGCACTGGTGGCCGCAAGCCGAAGGAGTCGTGGGCTGCGTGAACGCGTACCAGATTTCGCACGAGGAGAAGTATCTGAGGGCCGCTCGAGACATTTGGTCGTTCATTGACGCGAAACTCATCGACAGGCAGCACGGTGAATGGCTCTCAAAGGTGTCGAGAGATGGAGTCCCGAATGCGGCGGATGCGAAGGTGGATCCTTGGAAGTGTCCATACCACAACACTCGCGCGTGCATGGAGATTGTGCATCGCTTGGGATAAACGAGTTTGGATGACGACAAACGAGTTTGGATGACGCCTCGATGGGTGCCTGAGACACAGGTGCCCACTCGAGGCGATGCCATATTCATAGATTTTCATCTCCCGCGAATCCCGCGAAGGGAACCTGTCCTACCTGTCCCCTACTTGATGCTCAACGTACCCCGGCAATTCTCCTCTCGCTCTTTGACCCAAGTTGCGAAACGGCATACACTACGTGTACAGACTCCGATGGGAGCGTTGCACCTCGCCTTGGCGGACAACGATGCCTCCATCCATACGTAGTTTCTCGTGCTTCCATTTTTCCGTTTTACGCAAAAGGTAGGTGATGATGGATGGGAAGTGTGGGCGACACCAAAGACTCGCGGCCCGTGGACAAGCGCAACCGTCCGCTTCACGACCTGCGAATTTCGCTAACAGACCGCTGTAACTTTCGCTGCACGTACTGCATGCCGAAGGATGTCTTCGGCCCGGATTTTGCGTTTTTACCTCGTGAGGAATTGCTAACCAACCCAGAAATCATCCGACTTGCGGGGTTGTTTGTTCAGTGCGGAGTTTCGAAGATCCGCTTAACGGGGGGAGAGCCCCTTTTACGATCCGATTTGGATCCCCTCATCCAAAGCCTGAGCCGGATGGATGGCGTCGAGGAGATCGCGCTGACGACGAACGGATCGATATTAACCGAGGAAAGAGCTAGGCGGCTTAAGGCGGCCGGCCTGTCGCGGATCAACGTCAGCCTGGACGCGCTCGACGATGCCGTGTTCCAGAAGATGAACGACGTGCATTTTCCGGTGCAGAAGGTTTTGGCGGCCATCGAAGCCGCGAAGGGTGCAAGAATCGCGCCCGTCAAGGTAAACATGGTGGTGCGCCGTGGCTGGAACGAGGACCAAATTGTCCCCATGGCCGAGTACTTTCGCGGGACGGGCACCATTCTTCGATTCATCGAGTTCATGGATGTTGGGAACAGCAACCATTGGCGGTATGATGAGGTAGTGTCGGCCAAGGAGATTGTGACTACCATCGGAAAGGTGTGGCCGCTCGAGCCGGTGGCCCCCAATTACCAAGGCGAGGTGGCTACGCGGTATCGCTACGTGGACGGCAAGGGAGAGATTGGCGTGATTGCTTCCGTGACGCAGGCATTTTGCGGTGACTGCACGCGCGCCCGATTGTCGCCTGAAGGGAAATTGTTCACGTGCCTGTTCCGGGACACGGGCCCGGACTTTCGAGCGCTTCTTCGCCAGGGGAGTTCCGACGACGACATTCTGGACGTGATTCGGCAGACGTGGCGAATGCGCGATGATAAGTATTCGGAGCAGAGGTCTGAACTGGCCGGACGCGTCCATAAGGTGGAAATGTCCCACATTGGCGGGTGACGCGGGGGAGGGAATACTTCGGTGGAGAAAAGCGGCCTTGAGCTTCTTCAAGAAATTATCCTATTTAAAGACTTGACAGACGAGGAACTGCGAAAAGTCCACAACCTCGCTTCGGAACACAAGGTCGCAAAAGGCGAATTTGTGTTTATGGAGGGCGAGGAACGGGAAGCCGTCTATTTCATTCGCCGCGGGCTTATTAAGGTGTTCAAGGTGGACGAAGAGGGGCGTGAACACATCGTCAACGTCCTCGGCGCGGGTCAAATGTTTCCGCACATCGGCTTTTTTCAGGACACGCCGTATCCGGGGACGGCCCAGGCCATCCAACCGGGAACCTTGCTGTCCATTCGGTGCAATCAATTCGATGTCCTGCTTGTCGAGTCGCCCGAGATTACGCGCAAGGTTATGCGGGTCATGGGAAACCGAATCTTGCAGCTACAGGCGAAGCTGCAAGAACTCGCGCTCTTCGATTCTCGCGAGCGCGTCGTGGCGCTTATCCGACACTTCGCCGATGAACAGGGTCAAAGGAAACCGGATGGCACCCATCTTGTCCTGCCCATTACCCACGGAGAGATGGCCCAAATGATTGGCATGACGCGCGAGTCGGTGAACCGCATCTGGAACCAATTGCGCAGAGATGGCGTCCTCGAGGGAGACAAGGATACGTGGGTTGTCCATTTGGACAGACTCGGCCGCGAGGCATGAGGTATTGACGATTATGGTAGTGACGCGAGGGGAATGGAACAACGCAATTTGAAGAAGGATCTTGGACGAGGTGAGGGTGGCATGAGCCTGGGCGATAGCGCGGTGCACGGGCACGTGATGAGCGGGCGAAGTGAGACGGGCGAGCCACGTGCTGGATTGCTGTCAAAGGCCTTTGTCGTGCTCGCTTTTCTCAATTTTCTTGTCGGTGCGTCCCTCGGGGGATGGATGGCGTCGGATCCATCGCTGTGGGGTTACGTCAGTCCTATTCACGGGGAACTCAACCCGTTTGGCTTTCTTTCGCTCCTGATTTACGGCATGACCTACGCTGTGCTGCAGATGCTCGCTGGGCTGACGCCGCCCAAGGCATGGATTGGTGTCCTCCACGTGTTTGTGGCCGAGTGCGGAGTCGTCGTTGTAGTCATCGCCCTTCTCGGCGTCAAATCCTTGCTCTTACCGGGGCTTGCGCTTCAAACGCTCGCTCCGATTGTGTTTCTGGTAAACATCCTGTCCGCCGTCACTGCAAAGCGCAGAGGTGCCGCCGCCCAGAACAACCCCGAGGAGCATCGGTATTTGCCAACGCAAGCTTCGACTTCGCCGCTTTTGTCGCGCCATCCGCTGCTGCGTCCCACCGACAAAATCGCTCAGCGAGGCACGGACGTCTCCCTGATGCTCTTCATCGTGGGTTGCATATGGCTGTTTGTGCTGTCCGCACGTTACGGCGAAGGCTTGATGCAGGCCTGGGACGGACCTCACTCGGCGGGGTTTTTGCTCGTCGCCTACGGCTGGATTGCGGGAACGGTACTCGCGGTTTCTCTGCACCTGTTCCCGCGCTTCTTAGGTTCGGACAAGTTCAGCGCCAAGTCGGCGAGCGTTGGTCAAATCGCGTGGGGCATTGGCGTCGTCGTCGCAGTGGTTGGGGTCGTCTCGCACTCCGGCACGACGATGTTTGTGGGCGACAGGCTCCTCGGATTGTCAATTCTGTGGTTCTCGGTCGTCTTCTTGCGCGCGTTGTGGACGTCGCCACGGCGGACGTCATCCGGATTGACCAGCCGGATGCACGCCGGTATGGCTGCTCAGCTAGCGTGGTCGTCGGCGTGGCTATTCTTCTTGGCACTCGGTGTGAGCCTGATTGTCGGGCTTCCGCCAACCTCCATCCCCGCCCTGCACATGCTCTTCCTTGGCTTCTCCGCATCCCTGGTCTATGGCGTAGGGTACGCGCTGTTTCCGCGGCTGTTTGGACGCCGCGATCCGCACGCGGCGATTGCGGTGGCTCAGGTCATTGTGGCAGTGCTCGGCGCACTGTTGATGGTGACAGCCTTCATCTTGCAACTGTATGGCGTCATGGGTGGCTCTTCGACGGACCTGCTCATGGTAGGAGGAATCTGTGCGGCAACGGCAGCCGTGGTATTCCTGTTAACGTGGCCGATGGTGGGGCGGCGGTGATGGACGCCCTGAACGGTAAGTAAACCATCGCTTGTCGACCCAAAAATCATAAACCCAGAGATAAAGCTACAGGTACCAAGACTTACTCCAAATCATCGTCCGGACGGTGGCCGCCGATGCGTAACACTCGTTGCAGCGCGAAGAATAAGATGAGGCTCCCGGCGGCGAGACAGCCCGCGCTCAGCCAGTCGAACCAAGCGTGGCTGAATCCCAGCATCGAAGCGACTCCCATGGCGACGCCCGCCATGTAGACCCAATACCCCGTCTGTGCTGTGCGGCGGGGCACCATGTCGTCGATAAGAGGTGCCGTCTTTCTCTCCGGGCGCTTGCTGAATCGATACTCAAACCACAAAAACGGCACAATCTTCTGCATGAACGAGAACATGAGCGGGATGAGACCGCCAAACACGTACGCGTAGATGGACGCAAAGAGCCATGAGGCATCGCGCATTTCCCACGCGAGCAGGATGCCGATTTGGCCGACGATGAACCCCCCGATGGACACCACGGCGTTCATGACCGGGCGCACGATGCGCAGTCGCTTGCGAGCGAACATCACGCGCGTCATATCGACGCCAAACGAAAGCAGCCCCAGAAGCATGAGAATGCCACCAACGATTCGCGCCAGCGCTTGCACGACGAGGCTGACATGGTCCAACCCCCAAACGTTCGCAAACAGCATTAGCATGCCTGCGAAATAGAGCCACGTGGTCCTGGCGAGCGACGCCCGATAGCCGTGGCTGATGGCGAACATCGGGAGAAGTTTGTAGGAAAGAATCAGGACGAGTCCACCCCAAAAGGCAAAACCGCCAACCATCACGTGGGTCATGAGGACGGAATCCGTCACTTTCCCGGGAAAGAGCGCCTGGTAGATTCCAATCAGCACCACTGACCACAGGGCCAAAAACGGAAGCCCGAGCTGTCGATGAACCGGGGTTCTGTTTTTGGCGCGGAAGTAGCTTTGCAGCAACCAGCCGAAGTACACCACCATGTTAACGAACAGCGCGCTGCCGCCGACGCCCACGATGGCGAAGCGTTGCGTAAGAAACCCGACTATCATCGTCGTCACCGCAGCGACGTGAACTGGCAGGTGCCACCGAAACACGTGTCTCGGCATCGCCGGAGCGCGAAAGGCGATGGGTACGATTTGATACAGCACCCCGAATGCGACGGAGAGCATGAAGGCGAGAACGAGATCGTGAATCGTGGCCAGCGATAACGCAAAGTCGGTCTCTCCGGTTCGCCACAGGGGCAAAAGTCTGCCGGTTGCCACCAAGCCCGGCCAGGACAAGGCGATACCCGTGAGCAAGTAATAAACGGTCGGTGAAAGTCGCTTCTTCGTGTTGGTCGGATACGTTGCCATCCCGTGTCAACTCCTTTAAAAGCGATGGTACAGAATCTGCCGGCAACGGGGTGTAACCGAAGTCACACAACTTGGAACTTCTGTGGCAATGAAGTGCGAAATCAGGCACAATGGCCTAGGATCAATCCGAGATACACAAAACTGATGTCCCATCCTGGCCATTCCTGGGTTGGCCACGGCAATCCGTTCATCGAAGGAGAATGCGTTTGGCGGTACTCAAAATGATTGCGCTCATCCTGTCGCTGGGCATGGATACCCTCATGATGTCCATTTCGCTAGGATTCGTGCAGACCAAGGGAAAAGCAAAGATTGCCATCACGTTCGCGTTCGCCGAGGCCGTCATGCCCCTCGTTGGTTTGGCCATCGGCAAGGGAGCCGGGAGGCTTTTCGGTGAATGGGCTTCGCTCCTCGGGGGTATCGCACTTCTCGTGATAGCCGTCTGGCTCATCTTCTTCGAAGACGAAGATGAAGAAGAGGAACGACTGGAACGAGAGTTAAAGGGTTGGACCCTAGTCGTAACCGCGCTCAGTATCAGCCTCGACGAGCTCGCCGTCGGATTCTCGGTTGGCCTCATCGGCGTCCCAGTCGCTCTGACCATCGTCCTCATCGCCTTACAGGCCCTCGTGTTCACGTTTTTGGGGATCACGTTTGGTGCCAGCTTGAAGCCGTATCTGGGAGAGTGGGCGGAGAAACTGGCGGGAGTGGTGCTTGGGCTCTTGGGAGTATGGATTGTCATCGACGCCATCCTGCAGTTTGTTCATCGATGATCCATGTCGTCTAGTCCATTCTCTGTTTTATCCAGACGTTGTCCCCGGCCGGAATCATCCCGTCAATTTGCGGACCCACGGTTTGGTCCTGCGGTACCAGAGGAACAGACCCGATCTCAGTGCGTTGTCGGCGGCGATGCACGCCCACACGGCAGGCAGGCCGAGCCCGAGTCGCCAAGCGAACACGTAAACGCCGAGCGTGCGCACGCCCCAGATTCCAATCATGGTGGTCATCATCGGGAACTTGCTGTTGCCGCCCGCCTGAATCGCCGAGGTGTCGACGAGGACGGCGGCTAGGAACGGCTGCGAGATGATGTCAATCCCTAAGATGATGAACAAGAGGTGGAGGACGCGCGGACTGTGGGTGTAGATGAGCCCGATAAACGGGCTCGCGAGCCACAGCAGAATCGTCATACCAGTCATGGCCAGGGCGGATTCGATGTAGCTCCAACGGCGATACGTGCGCACGTCCGACTCGTTGCCGCCGCTCCCGATGGCTTGACCGATGGTGGCTGTCGCCGCCGTCGCGAAGCCACCGCCGATGGTGGAGGCGAAGGACGTGATGGTGCCGGCGATGTTGTGCGTCGCGTATACGTCCACGCCCATGCGGACGATGAGGCCGAAGTAGATGACTTGCCCGAGACGCATCGAGAGGCGTTCGAGGGCTGCGGGCACGGCGAATCGCGTCATGGCCAAAGCAATCGGGGGAGACACGTGAATGTCAGCCGTCGACAATCGAAGCGCTTCGACTAGGCGCGACTTCATCCACAGCCTTACCATCGCGTAAAGCCGTGCCACAACCATCGCCATCCCGGCTCCGAGAAGTCCCAATCCGTGAAAGCCGCCGATACCGAAGATGAGGACGTAGTCGAGCACCACGTGGATAGCGTTCATCTCGAATCCGACGTACAGCGGAGTTTTCGTTCGCCCGATGGCCCGAAACGAAGCCGATTGAGCCGTGAACACGGCGATGAGGGGTGACACGCCGAGCACGATGGTGAAGTACGGCATGGCGGTCGCCCGGAGCACTCCATGCGCTCCCATGAGATGAAGAAGCGGCGTGGAGAGCAGAATGGATAAGGCCGACAATATGGCACCTAGCAGAAAGGCGAGGAGGGTTCCGTGCCAAATGGCGGACTTTCCCCGCCTCGTATCGTTCGCGCCCACGGCGCGGGACAGAAAGACGGAAAGGGCAGCGGACACCGCGATGAATACGCCGTTGTACGTCATGGCGTACACGTTGGTAACCCCGACTGCGTCAATGGCAACGAGCCCGAGCCTCGAAACAAACAGCATGTCGATGACGCCAAGTAGATTCTGCAGGTAGGCTTCTCCGATGGCCGGTAAAGCGATGCCCGCTATCCGGCGCGCGTGTGGGGGGATTTGCGTGCGAACGGCTATGGATATTACCTCCACCCTTGTGGATTGCCGAGATCACGATGTACATGATTATATCAAAGTCATTTTCTCAGAATTCACCGATTGCGCTTGGCATAGCGCGTGATTTGGAACGCAAGGCGCAGTGTTTTACTATGGAGGTTGAGGAGAAGCCTTGTTTGAGAAATCCGGTTTGAGAAAGGAGCCATCCCATTGACTCATCTACCCTTTTCCCGCTTCATCCAGGTGCGCGGAGCCTACGGGGGCACGTATTCGCACGACGGCGAATCCATGTTCTTCTTGACAGCCATCACTGGCATGCCCCAGGTCTGGCGGCAGAAAAAGACGGTCCCGTGGCCACAGCAGATCACGTTTTTCGAGGATCGGATTATGGGAGTGTCCGCTTCGCCAGCGGAGCCGCTGTTGTGCATGATGGCCGACGAGGGCGGCAGCGAGCGCGCCCAGTTGTATCTGTTGGACTTCGATGGGGTAAATGTCCAGCGCATTACGGACGATTCCGATTCCATCCACCAGTTTGGCGGATTTTCCCCCGACGGATCCCGCATTGCCTACAGCAGCAACAAGCGTAACGGTCGAGATTTCGACATCTATACATACGACATCAGGGAAAATGAGCACCGCCTGGTGCACGAGAGTGCCTACACCAACCACGTCGTGGGCTTTTCTCCGGCCGGAGACTCGCTTCTCATCACCCGCCACTATACCAACCTAAACAACGATCTCTTCCTTCTCAACCTCTCCACCGGCGACCTTCGTCTCCTCACGCCGCATGAAGGTGAGGTGCAGTACGACTTCGCACGTTTCGATGAGGAGGGTCAAAACCTGTTCCTCGCGTGCGACAAGGACGGTGAGTTCAGCCGATTGGCGCGGCTGTCGCTTGGTACGCTCGCTTTGGAGTTTCTCACCGAGGACGACTGGGATTGCGACGGTGTAGTCATTGCGCGGGAAGCCAACCTGTTGGCCTACCGACGCAACGAAGGCGGACAGTCCCGAGTGTACCTTGGCCGCATCGGTGGGAACGGATCGATTAAATCGATGGATGTGCGAAGCGGCTTGCCATCCGGGGTCATCGCCGGCATGTCGTGGAGCAAGGCTGGGGACAGACTGGCCTTGGCGGTAAGCAGCCCTGCGCACGGAACCGACATCTGGGAGCTGACTCCAGGGGATGCGCCCGGGACCGGCGAGCTCCGGCGTGTGACGTATGCGGCCATTTCATCCGTCCCCGAGGATCTGTACGTGGAGCCGGAGCTCGTGGAATATTCTTCGTTCGACGGGCTCACCATCCCGGCCTACTACTACAAGCCGAAAGGGGCAGGCCCGTACGCGGTCGTTGTGTACGTGCACGGCGGGCCCGAGTCGCAGAGCCGCAACATGCACAACCCCATCATCCAGTATTTCGTCCATCACGGCTATGCGGTGTTTGTTCCGAACGTCCGCGGAAGCGCCGGATATGGCCGCACCTACGTGCATCTCGACGACGTGCGCAAGCGCATGGATTCGGTGTCCGATCTCGCCGCCTGCGTCGATTGGCTCGTCTCCGAAGGAAACGCGCGGCGTGACGCCATCGGGGTGATGGGCGGGAGTTACGGAGGCTTCATGGTGCTCGCGGCCGTGACGCACCACCCGGATCTGTGGGCCGCAGGGGTGGACATCGTCGGCATTGCGAACTTGCGCACGTTCATGGACAACACGAGCGCGTATCGCCGCCATCTGCGCGAATCGGAGTACGGCAGCGTGGAGAAGGACGGTGAGTTCTTCGACGAGATCTCGCCCATCCACCACGTCGACAAGATCAAGGCGCCCATGATGATTATCCACGGCGCGAACGATCCGCGCGTCCCCGTCGGCGAAGCCGAACAGATGGTAGAGGCGCTGCGAGCGCGAAACCACCCGGTCACGTACCTGCGCTTCGAGGACGAGGGTCACGGTGTGGTCAAGCTGCCGAACCGGATCAAGGCGTACGGGGCCATCGCCGAGTTTCTCGATGAGCACATGCCGCCGCAGTAAGGTGGCTTGAGGGGGCAGGGGCACAAGGACAGGGGTACGTGCGGAGCCTTTTGATGTGCGAAATGCCTGCGAACGGACGGTGCGATTTTCGAAAGCAGATGCTCCTAACAAGGGGACCATAAGGGGCCGTTGTGTCCCCTTGTTGGGTTAATCTATAATATAGATTAAGTTGCATTATAGGATGTGTTGCAAAATGGATAAACACAATCTGATGTCAGTCACCGCAGATCAGCTTGAATTACTGTCAAGTTCAATTCGAGTGCGAATTATGTACGTTCTAAAAGACAACGTCATGACTTCAAAGCAAGTTGCAGAACGTCTTAAAGAATCGCCAGGGAATATCCATTACCATATGCAAAAATTATATAAAGCTGGTCTTCTGGAACTTGTCGAGACCAGAGAGTCTTCAGGAATATTGGAGAAATACTATCGGTCTGTCGCTGATCGGTTCGATATCACTGATTTGAAAGATCACACAGTCATACCAACCGGACAGGTACGCTCTCGGATGTTTTCGTTTTTCAACGTAACGGAAAAAGAACTTCAGATGTTCATGGAAGAACTTCTAGAGCTTCTTACGAAATGGGAGAACCGAATCAGTTCTGCTGGCGCATCTGAGGTTGTTTTTGATGCGTCCATTGTTATACCCGACAGTCTGAAATAGCAGGGGAGGGTGCCTTGAAAGATAAAAACGTGGCACACATAACGATATATCTTTTCGCCAGAGGTATCTCACAGATTGGCGATTTCATGTTGCTTATCGCAATAAACATTTGGGTGTTGAATGTCACTCATTCTCCGACCGCCGTCTCAATTTTGTGGATTATTCCAGCACTCGCTCGGCTTTTGGTCAGTTCATGGGTAGGGAGTATCACTGACCGATTGGATCGAAGAACTGTAATGATCGTCACAGAATTTGTGCGCGCGACCTTAATTGCAGGGATGGCCATCGCAGGTCACTTGTGGCAATTGTACTTACTTTTGCTCTTAGTCAACGGTGTGGGTTCGTTCTTTTCTGCGTCGTCAGGTCCCTATGTCACATATCTGATTCCGAACCGCCGTAGGAAACGTGTGAATGCCATTGGAGGGGCATTGCAATCAGGGGCAGTGGTAGTAGGCCCAGCGCTTACGGGACTTATCCTGCGGCTTACTAATCACATATCATCGGTCATTTGGATCGATGCTATCACATTTCTCATATCAGCCACATCTCTGTTTTGGTTGCCAAGTTTTAACTATAACATGGAGCAAACGCCAAATACGGTAGACAAGCCCGCAGCTCTTCGTGTGTGGTTTTTGGATTTGCGTCAAGCGATGAGAGTATTAAGACAACGGGCCTTCTTCACCATTGTCCTGTCATTGGTGACTCTATCTGGTGTGATGGGGGCTGCAACGGATTCTCAGGAGGTTGTTTTTGCCAAATCGGTGTTGCATTTATCGCCTAGCCAATACAGTTTCCTCGTCTCCATAGCCGGTGCTGGCTACGTGTTAGGGGCTATTTTTGTAGCAATTTTAGCAAACAAATTATCTTTGAATATCCTAATTGGAGTGGGTTCGTTACTCGGAAGTGGTGGTTTTGTGATCTATGCGTTCTCCCATTCTTTGAGTATAGCCGCAATTGGGTTTGTCGTGTTAGGCATATTCATATCCCTCTCGAGTACCGGGTTTTCAACCTATTATCAGATGTCATTGCCACCCGAATATATGGGTCGAGTGGCGAATGTCACTACGCCGATAACCCAGGGATTCACCATTGTGTTGACAGTAGCGGCTGGGTTGATAGCGGCTGCCATCGGCGTTCAAACTATGACCATTGGTTTCACAATTTCTATGCTTGTGTTGGGGGCTATAACGTTCATAGTCACACTATGTAGACCTTCGAATCCAATGTCCGAAAGTACCACATCAATTTGATGTACGCTGTAAACGGGGGCAAGTTCAATACAATGTCTCTCATAAAGCCTGATAAGATTAGAGAAGGGCCAAATATGATGGCTGACTTTATCGACTGTTGATGAAACGGGGTGGTACCATGCATCACAATCAGGAAAGCACTGAGGAACGCGTGAATCGAATTCTCAGTACCTACGAGGACCAAGTCTCTGCACATATCAACCAAGATTACGTGCGTCATACAAAAAAATCGGACAAAATCGCCGACAAAATCGCGGAGTTTGGCGGTAGTTGGCGGTTTATCATCATCTTCTCGGCTTTCTTAGTGGCATGGATGGTGTGGAACACGCTCTGGTTCACTTCGAGGGAGCATTTCGATCCATCACCGTTTATCCTGCTCAATCTCATTTTGTCGTTTACCGCCGCGTTTCAGGCTCCCATCATTATGATGAGCCAGAACCGACAGGCGGCGCGAGACAAACAGGAGTCGATGATAGACTTCGCTATCAATTACAAGGCTGAACAGGAGATCGATGATATTCAGGGTCATCTGCACCGAGGCGAGGCGGCAGCAGAACTGCTCGTCCGTAATCAGAGACATTTCCAGGAGCAACTGAACGAACTTCGTGCCGAAAACGAGTCATTGAAGCAGTTACTGCTGTCACGGATGGATGAGTTAAAACAACTGGTGGATAAGAATTGCTGAAGCAAGTCCTTGGTCCGATAACTGAGTTCTCGGGTGATTGGACAGCCCATGAAACAACCGAATGAATATGCAGTACCATTAATCGGTCCTTGTAGGGCTTTCGGACCTATTCTGCAGAAGGACTTGGGCTGTGCTGGTGGCGGGACACGAAGAAAAGGTGCGGATCAAGATGGAGGATGCGCACCTGAAACAAACGTCGCCACCTGCGATCCGCTCAAGAGAAGAACGCGATGGTCTCAAGCCCAAGGTATGGGTCCCTTTATCGCTCTGCCACTACGCCAAACGGGACACACGTTATCCGGGCAATTTTCGGTTTGCAGTGCACGTCCCCATGAAGAAGTTTACGGAGACTCCAAAAAAGGCGAAAAAGCAACTGGCCGACAACGGTGGAACGAAATCCTGCGTACACATCACAGATGTGCCCCAGTGGTGGGGGATGAATCGGAACACTCGGAGATGGGATACGGCAGCTCCGTAAAGGGCCGAATGGACACGCCGATAAGAGTGCCTAGTCCCAAGCACTCTCCATGCCGAAAGGCATGGAGAAAGGTCCGCTAGGCAGTCCCCCCTACTCAATCGTACCCATCATGTCATATTTGTGTATACAAAAATAAATCGTGTGCGATACAATCTCTTGAGATTCCCATGTTCCGTTGTAGAAGTGAAAGACGCTATTGCATTCATTGTCAAAATGGACAACGCAATAGACACTGAACTTCGTGTGTACTCAATCACTAGCAGCTCATGTAAATCCCGTTACATGAAAGGAAGGATCATTGGCAGGACGGATGATGTGTTACCTTCAGAATAGGAGTTGATGACGTGTCTGCTCAAGAAACGCTCTCAATTTTCGGTGCTGGAACGATGGGCCACTCTATCGCTGTCTCCGCAGCCTGGGTCGGTAATGCTGTGAAAGTATGGGGCAATGACAGCGAAGACATCCACAGGGCACAGAACGGGGTCAGAGAAAAACTCACTGTCCTGCGCCGATATGAAGCAATACGAGCTGAAGACGAGGCAAAAATCCTCAGTAACATCCAATTTTCACTGTCAAAGAAGGACGTTTTGGAAGGCGCCACGTTTGTCATTGAGGCAATTCCTGAAATCCTTTCGCTGAAACAAGAGTTTTTTAAGGAACTCGATGCGGTATGTTCTAGAAACGTCATCTTGGCAAGTAATACGTCAGGTTTAAGTCCAACACAGATTGCCAAATTCACAAACCATCCGGAACGCACCGTCGTAACACATTTCTGGAATCCGGCACATCTTATTCCACTTGTTGAAGTCGTTCGCGGACAACATACATCGGATGCAACCGTGGAGCGTTCATTGACATTGCTACTATCGATGAATAAAAAGCCAATTGTTGTGAAAAAGGATGTTCTCGGGTCCGTTGGTAATCGTCTGCAGTACGCATTGTTTCGAGAAGCACAATACATTTATGAGCAAGGGGTAGCCTCAATTGCAGATATCGATGCGGCAGTTCAGTACAGTTTGGGGCGGCGTCTTCCAGTCACTGGGCCATTCCTAACGGCAGACATGGGTGGACTTGACGTATTTCATTCCATCTCTCACTACCTCTTCCCGGATCTCAGTACAGCACAATCATCTCTCGACGAGATGAAGCATCTAGTAGACAATGGTAACTACGGGCAAAAAACGGGGAAAGGGTTCTATGAATGGTCGCTTGAGTTTTCAGAGAGGATGAACCAGGAACGCGAACGCGAACTCATTAACTGGCTTAAGCGTGACATGCAGATGAGCGACGAAAGCAAGGGTAATTCATGAGTCCACAAGGTGAAACGCGCAGTTATTCGAATATTCTATCTCAGGTTCCTGCTGAGTGGAGCGATTCTCCGCTTCTGCGACGGAGCATTGCTGAAACTCAACGAGGACGAAACAAAAAGATCATTGTATTGGATGATGACCCGACCGGGGTACAAACGATGCACGATATCTACGTCCTTACGGATTGGTCGATGGAATTGCTCCGTGAAGCGTTTGAACGCCCCGATCCCTTGTTTTATATTTTGACCAATACGCGGGCATACCAGCCTGGCGTCGCGGAACGGATTAACCGCACAATCGCTCAAAGTGTGGACGAGATATCTCGCGTAACAGGCATTGAATATGTATTCATAAGTAGAAGCGATTCAACTTTACGGGGATATTATCCTCTGGAGATTGATGCACTTTCGAATGAGATTTTCCGGTTGACCGAGAGAACGTTCGATGGGCACCTTATTATTCCTGCCTTCTTTGAAGGGTGCCGCATTACGTTTGGGAATACACATTTCATTCGTGAATCCGATTCGCTGGTACCAGTGAATGAGACAGAGTTCTCGAACGATAAGGTGTTTGGCTACACCCACGGCGATTTGACTCGATGGGTGGAAGAAAAAACACATGGCAAGGTGAAAGCCACCGATTGCATCTGTATATCGGTAAACGATATTCGGCAAGGACCCGATGCTGTCGAAAAGATTCTGCTCTGCGCCAGTGGGAATGTCCCCGTAATTGTCAACTGTTTGTCGTACGCGGATTTGGATGTGCTCTCTTCAGCCCTACTGCATGTTGAAGAAAAGGGAATGAAATTTATCTACCGGACTGCTGCCTCCTTCGTGAAGTCTTACGGGGGTGTTGAATCGATAGACTCGTTGCCGTGGTACAGGTTGGTAACCAACTTTCATCAGCATGGAGGTCTTATCATTGTTGGATCGCACGTACAAAAGACGACCCGACAATTGGAGAATCTCATTCGTGATACGAACGTTGTGACACTTGAGATGAATGTCAATCGAATTCTGAACTCGGACGAGCGACTCCATGAATTGAATCAGTTGACGACTGAAGTGAATCGACGATTGTCACAGGGCGATAACGTAGTTGTTTTCAGCAGCCGTAAACTTGTTGCCGTCGATAATGAAATCGATAACCTGAACATAAGTCAAACAGTCTCAGCGTCCCTCGTTCACATCGTACAATCCTTGCAGGTAACTCCGAAATTCATCATTGCCAAAGGTGGAATTACATCGAGCGACGTGGCTACCAAGGGACTAGGAATTCGGGTAGCTCGGGTTATCGGTCAAGCAACAGCGGGCGTTCCAGTATGGTTGACTGGCCCTGAAGCAAAGTTCACTGGCATCCCATATATTGTTTTCCCAGGGAACGTCGGGGCCGAATCCACGTTATCTGAAGTGGTTCAAAAAATCGAAGGACCGCATAGTTGAATTCATTCGTGGGTCACAAGCGGGGCAGTTTCGCTCCATGTTGGGAATGATACCAACGCATTGTGATATGCGTAGGGAGTTGTCAGCGTGCTAAGTGATACGAACTTGTTATTGAAAGAAGCCCAATTGCATAAATACGCAGTTCCAGCCTTCAATGTCTTTAATCTGGAAACGGTTCAGGCAGCTATCCATGTTGCGGAGCGGGAATCCCACCCAGTCATCATCGCGCTTGGCGAACGCTATTTCTCGTCGGTCGATGTCGAGGGCTTCGCTGAACTAGTTAAGACGCTGGCGAGGAAGTCCAGTGCGCCAGTAGCTCTCCACCTGGATCATGCGTACGGAAGAGACTCCATTATACGCGCAATTCGAAACGGATTCACTTCAGTCATGTATGACGGATCTAAGTATTCTTTGAATGAGAATATTCGCCGCACGAAGGACATCGTTCATATTGCTCATGCGGTTGGCGTTTCGGTCGAGGCAGAGATTGGTTCCGTGGCTAGGGGTGCGTTCTCTGACGAAGAAGATGGCGATGGTCGGCTGACAAATCCGACTTCTGCGAAAGAGTTTGTGGATTCAACGGGTGTCGACTTTTTGGCCCCTGCCATTGGCACCGTCCACGGAATGTACAAGGGAGAACCAAATGTTAACCTAAAGCTGCTCGCGGACATTAGAGAATCCGTCCACGTCCCGTTGGTGCTTCATGGCGGATCCGGTACACCTGAGGGCGTCCTCAAACAGTCAATTGAATTGGGTATCTGCAAGGTCAACGTCAATACTGAGGTATCAGTGGCAGCCGTTTCGTATCTGAGCACGTTGGCATTGTATGAGCTCCCACATCTATCAACGGTCATGATTGGTGTGCAGAACTCGATGGAACAGGTAATGACCAAATTCGTTAGGTTGTTTAAAAACCGATAACTCTATGCAACTTCCATACTGTATTTTCTAACATAAACATAATTTAGTTGAAATCAAGAAAGTGGCATCACCCTCGTCGCCTTTATTCGTGCGGAAACTTGCTGAATGCACTCCGATAAATACATGGTGAAGATTTGACGCGGATCCAGTGCGCTAATCGGAACAGTTATGAGCGAATTACAATTGACCCGGAGTCGTTTCAACGCCGGGTCTTGGGAAAAGTGCGTTCTTCCTCCGGAAAATCGGTTCAGTCCATAGATAAGCCGCGCAAATATGCTTGGTTTGCCATACCTGTTACTGTGGTACTACTCTCTGGACTCTCATACGCGGCTTTTGTAAAGGGCACCATGCTTCGGCAGACACCAACCATTGCCACAGCGATCAGTGAGGCCCCGTTTCCGATCGCGTTGCCTAAGTACATGCCAGCACACTATACGAATGAGTGGGGGCAAGTATCCTACTATGGTTCCAACAGTCCATCAAACACTGATATTTCAATTGTGTGGGAAGCCGTTTTGTCAAATGGTGCGCAGGCGTAGGAGCCGATTCCATTCGCCTATCCCATGCGATAAAATGTAAGCGTCAAACGCAGCACACATTGAATGCAGTTCATCCATGGCCATCATAATAAGAAATCCCCACCGGCTAAGGCGGGGACTACTGTCGTATTATGAAATCTTTCTCCTTGGATGC
>JAJZAV010000328.1 GCA_021799255.1 Bacillota bacterium | reverse complement strand
AGTCGAAGTCTTCCACCATCCCGCAAATCCAGCGTTCTGCGAGGGACAGTGGATCCTGCTCTTCTTCCAACGCTGAATACTCAGGCTCGACGGGCAACATCACTTTTGCCGGGCCGATGTCGCCAACCAAAAAGTCACGCGTCGTGCCATCGACTCGCTTCTGTTGCATCCCTAACATGTGAACATGGATAACCGTCTTTGAGCGCTTCCACCCTCTACCCGCCATCCGCAATTCGTCCGTCGTCAGGAGAATTGGCTCTGTGGACCGCGCCCCTTCCGCGAATGTATTGACATAGATTGACCGTAGATTCTCCACATGATTCCCTCCAATGCAAGTTTGTTTTTGATGACTGTCTGTATTGTAAACTCTTTTACTGCCGTTTTTGCGCCATCTTTGCGCCATTTATTGACGACTTCAGGATTCAGAGTCATCGGTTGTGTGTTTTCGGTTTTTCCTCTCGAAGCCGCAAGTTGTGCATCTCCACTTTGTACCTTCTGCCGTCAGCTCAAGATAACCACGTTGACACTTTGGACACTCTCTTCTCTCCGATTCTGCAGAGTCGGTTGGTATATTCGCAGTCGTTCGCTTGCGCAAATCGAATCTCTGAATGGTTGGAGTGGTTTCACGAATGGGCATGGGTGTCTCTGGCTGCTCTGCTGTGAGTTGACTCTCATGGATTTCAGGAGTCACGGGAATCTCTTGTGCTTCGGCTTTCTCCACGGATGCCAGTGCTGTAGACTCCGCTGATTCGCGTCTCTCCTTCCCCATCCGCCGGAGCGCATCGTCCAGGCGAATGACCACGGTTGGATCGGCGTCCGGCTTGACGTACGTCGCTGTGCGCGCCGGTTGGGCCGCTTCGAGTACCTCGGGCTTGACCAACTCGTTCCCCGACGCAGACCTCGCCGTCGCGGCCGATTCGTCCATGGAAGTGGCTGCCGCTGACTTGGTTGGGACGGTTGCCGTCTCTATGACGGGTTCTGCATTCGGCGTGGCGCGCTTCGCTCGTCTCGACACCTTCCCTATCTTCGGTTCCTCCACGGTGTAGAAGTGTCTGCGGTGACTCGCCCACTCCTCTGCAAACGAGGTGAGCCCCACAAACGGCGGCACGGCCTGATTGTCCACCGTCATGGCGAATAGAGCCTCGTCTTTGCTCAGACCATACGCGATATCCTCCAAGCGATACCGTGGGTCCACCGTCTCCTGCGTGCTGATGCGTGGGTCACGGTTGCGCCCGTCGAACCCGAACCAGTTCAGTTTGTTCTCCGTATGAGTCTCACGAATGGTCGTCGTTGTTCCCAGGGACGTTTCCAGAAACCGAGCGTCATCCGGAGACGGGGCCGGGAAGAACACCTTGTTTCGGCAATTTCCCTCGACGACATCCATGAACTTCTTGCTCACGTCGAGCAGCTGCGCACGGGCTTGAATGGCCAGCATCTGTCCCACACGATACTTGCGGGCTTGGGAGAACATTTCCGTGTAGGCTTCGGTGCCGTAGACCGGGAATTCGTCGACGTACAAGTACACGGGTCGGCGGGAGTCTTCGATTCCACTGCGGTCCAGGGTGTACATTTTGAGCGTCACGAGAAATAGCTTCCCAAACAGCTTGCCGGCCGGGTGGTTGCCGGTGATGACCGTGAGGAGTCGTCCCCGTTCCTCTTTCCCGGCATTCAGAAAGCCTCTAAAATCGAGTGCTGGAAGGTCCTTCGTGCTGAACGCCTCCGCCAGTCGAGGGTTGGTGGCGAGCTCGTTGACGACGATTTTCAGGCCTTTCGTGACGGCCTCGAGTTGCTCCATCTTCTTTTCATTGCGCGTATCGATCACAAACGAACGCGCTTGAGCGAACACCATCTTTTGTTCGGTCGGACTTAACTGTTGGAACCGTGCTTCGATATAGTCCCGTTCGTGGTCCCACATATGGAGCAAGTCATCGAAGTCATCGTTCTTCTTGTTGGTTTTCCCAGCCGAAGACGGGGCCGGTGGGGTTACACAGTCCTGAACCATCTTGCATACGGCGCGAAAGTGCAGGGCATCGGTCACAAGGTCCGCAAACTGTTGGAAGTCGGCGCTGGGCCAAAGCGGGAGTTGGACGAGTAACACCGTTCGGACAAGGTCATCCTGGGCGTTTTGGAAGAACCCCTCTTGCTTCCCCATCTTCTCCTGCATGGCGGCTCGTACGTTGTCAATCACGTCCGCGAGGCTTCCCCCCGAGAGTGGATTGAATGAGACCGTACTCGGCGTATGTCCGCGTAGGTCAATGATGTCTGTGCGTACGTTGAGTTGTTTGGCGAGTTTCGCAACGTCCTCGGCAAAGCCTCCGTCCGGATCCATGACAATCACGTCCATAGGTAGGCCATCCGCGATGGAGCGAATGTCTTGAAACGCGGCCTTCTTGAGCACCTTGCTCGTCTTCCCGGTACCGGTACTTCCAAGGATCAGCGTGTTGATGAAGCGGTCTTTCCCGTCGATGACCACGGGTTTCCCGTTGTCCTTGCGCACGCCCACTTCAATGGGGGCAATCGGGAAGGCCACGTTGTCCTGTTTGCGCCGACGAGTCGAACTCGAGGCGTTCGCGTTCATGCGGCTCAGCCACATCGCCCGTGTGGTTGGCGAGAGGCCACGGTACATGAGATACCCAATCCCCCATAGCACGACCACGACCAGCGCAATGGCGATTAGCCAGGCATTCTCGTGAGCCAGTGGATTGACGGTGTTGAGGGTGCTCCCCGCCACGCTGAGCGGGTTGACGATTCCTCCAGGGGCTTTTGCCGTGTGTGCATGTTTGGCCGGGTGTAGCATGCTGTGTTGCCACGCGGCAATGGCCACGTGAAGACGCACAATGCCATAGACGGCACCACCGGCCAAGGCCAGCGCGAACAAGGTCTTGAGTAGGCCGACGATGCGATAGACGAAGCGATAGGCCAGATACGCGACAACCGCCCCACCCAGCGCGACAAGCAATGCGGGAGAGCGGGAGAGTAAGTGCGTGATGTAGCCAAGCGGCAAGAGCTGGGGTGGTTTAACCACGCCACAAAAACCTCCTTTCGACTACCAAATAGACAGGGCGATGAAACCAAGCATGGTAAGGCCACTCAGAAGGTGGTCCATGCCCCCACCCGTCTTGACCAGTCGCACGCCAAACCGTTGACCCCACGGCCATAAAAGCGGCACACCCCCGGCAATGGTG
>JAJZAV010000327.1 GCA_021799255.1 Bacillota bacterium | reverse complement strand
ACTCTCATACAATGTGTCGGTTTCGCCGTCGCCGTGTGGTCGGTCGTTCGGCTGCCGCTTCGCCACTATCCAACCATGGCCGTGTTCGCCGTGTTCCTCAGCCTCGAAATCTTGATGTACATCGTCTCGACCGTCCAACGGCCTAAGAAGATTTCAGGCAACGGGTGGGCTTGGATAGCATCGCTCGTGATCGCGGTGTATCCGACGCTCACGCCAAACCTCGTCCGGTACCCACTCCACTCGTCGGCCGCGTTGGTGGTCGTCGGTACGGGGCTCCAATACGTCGCTTGCGTGGTAGAGATTGTGGCCCTGTGGAAACTCAATCGCTCCTTCAGCCAAGTGCCCGAAGCGAACCGACTCGTCACCAGCGGACTCTACCGATACGTCAGACACCCGCTATATACAGCCTATTTCCTCGGTTTCGGAGGATTCACGCTTCTCGTCAATCAACCGCTCTTATGGCTGGCCTTCATGGTCTTCGCTGGACTTGAAGTCGTGCGGGCCAGGGCAGAAGAACGGGTGCTGCTAGACACGTTTCCGGAGTACGAGGGATACATGCGCCACACTGGGATGTTTGTACCGAAACGATCAGCGTGAGAAGAAAGAGCCTACTACTTTGATACACGAGTTGTCATAAGCAAATTGGGCGGAACCTAACCCGTTGTTGCTATCAGGCGCACGAAAGTCACCCTCAAAACCGCCTACGTCGTCCGTCTTCCCTTGGTAGCATTTACGTATCAAACCAAGGGAGTGCTGAGCGGTGCTAACAAGGGAACAGTTCAAAGCGTTTCGCAAGGATTTCGAGGATGCCGTCGTCGCACTGGAGCAAAAGTACAGTTTCACGTTAAGACTCGGGAAAATCACGTACTCCGACACGGAGTTTCGGACCCCCCTCACGGCTACGAAGGTCATCGAGGGAAAGACCCCCGAACAGGTCCAGTTCGAAGAGCACGCTGCGTTGTTTGGCCTAAAGCCCGAAGATTTCGGCAAGACGTTCACCGTGGATGGCAAGGAATACAGGCTGATTGGATTGCGCCCATCGGCTCCCGCATGGCCCGTGATCGGGAGGAGAGCCGACGGAAAACCATTCAAGTTTAAAGGGGCCGTGTTGAAGCAGATAATCGGCTGACACGAGAGGGGAGGGGCGTCCGCCTCTCTCCTTCATCACATTTCAAGAAGGTGGAACCCCATGCTCCAAAAGACGTCGAGCGAGTCTCTCCTCAAGCACTACCCGCCGCTCCAGACAATCCCGTCTGAAGAGTGGCCGGAGGTCTTCCGTAGACAGCCATATCCGTGGAGTGCCGAAGAAGACACCTACGTACGCGATTGGTACGGCAAGGACGCGACCTTGGACATCGCCTACGCGCTAGAACGATACCCATGGAGCGTGGCCGAGAGAGCTCGAAAGCTCGGGATTCGGGCAAAATAGGCAAAAATGCGCTATTGGACTACTTCCATGACTGTGAGCAGTAGCCCAACAAGGTCAGCGATGCTGTGATAAAGCAAGCCCTAGAAGTTCTCGCCTAAAATGGCGCAAAGATGGCGCAATTTAAATTCGAAATAGAGATACAATGGTTGCAAAACCTGGAATCAACCGAGGTGAACCCAACCTTGCACATTCAGTTGCGCCCCTACCAACAACAGGCCCAAGATGCCTTCTTCGACGCTCTATCTGAGCATCCTAGACAGCTCATAGTGCTCCCAACCGGCGCTGGTAAGACCGTGGTTTTCGGCTCCATCGCCCGCCGTTTCCATGAACTTGTCAATCCCAGCGATCCGATTCTTATCATGGCGCATCGCTCCGAGTTGCTCGACCAAGCCGACGAAAAACTACGACTGGTATGGCCCGAGGCTCTGACCGGTCGCATTCAAGCGGGCAAGAACGAGCAATTGGGAGAGGTACTGCTGGCTTCCACACAGACGCTGGTCGCCGGACGGCAAATCCGACGACCTGGACTGGTGATTTATGACGAAGCGCATCATTCGAGGGCGGATGGGTCGTTGAGTGTTCTGACAAGACTCGGCGTCTTCAAACCCGGTGGGCCACCGCTCTTAGGCGTGACGGCAACCCCCTCCCGTTCCGACCGGACGGAGCTAGGGGACGTCTTCGAACACCTCACCTACGAACGGACGATTCTGCAGATGATTATGGACGGCTACCTTGCAGACGTTCGCGGCATCAAAGTCGAGTTACGGGGACTCCAATTGGGGGCAATCCGCACCACAGGCGGCGACTACAACGCCAAGGATCTGTCCTACGTCATGAACGCCGACGAGTCTCTAGACGCTGTGGTACAGGCTGTACAGACGCACGCTGGGCATCGCAAATCCCTCGTTTTCGCCGTGGACGTACAACACGCCAAGGCACTCGCCGACCACTTGAACAAGGCGGGGATTGTGAGTGCCGCCGTCGATGGGGGAATGCCGTCGGATGAACGGGCATCCATTCTCCAAGCCTTCGCACAGAACCGGATTCGCGTCCTCGTCAACTGCCAAATCCTCACCGAAGGCTATGACCAACCGGATGTCGATGCGGTGGTCATCGCTCGACCGACGCGCAGCTCTGCTTTGTACACCCAGATGGTCGGTCGAGCCCTGCGTCTGCATCCAAACAAAACGGATGCCCTGATCCTCGACCTCACCGGCGCCAGCGATGATAAGTCGCTCCAGACCTTTACCCGTCTCATGAAGACGCAGAAAAAGGCGACGGCCGAGCAGGTGGATACCAAGACAGGCACGTCTATGGGGTCATTCTCCGACGAGGAATTCCCGATGGGAGAAGGAGAGAGCGTTGGCGAATGGATGACCCGGGTGACCGAGACCGTCCAAGCCAAACAGGAAAAGGCCGAAGCCGTGGCCCAAGCGATTAACCTCTTCGCCAATCGAACGCGCTACCGTTGGCAGGCCGTGAAGGACATGTTCGCCATCTGCTTCGAGGATACGCGCTGGGCGTTCCTATACCGTGACGAGAACGACTACTGGCCGGTCATGGAGATCAACAACGACAAGTTCATTCCTTTGCATGACCGTGCGGTACCCCTCGAATACGCGCAAGGCATCGCAGAAAGCTTCCTAGAGCTCCTGGAGAGCAAAGTCATCCAGAAGGACGCAGACTGGCGCACCGCACCCATGTCGCAGAGACAAGGGTACATCCTCGACAAGTACCGGATTCATCATGACGAGACCTGGACTCGTGGAATGGCGTCCGATGCCCTTAGTC
>JAJZAV010000046.1 GCA_021799255.1 Bacillota bacterium | reverse complement strand
CCATCCGCAGATCAATCAATCTCCAACCCACCGACCCGAGGGCCACCAACGCGAGGGCCTGCAGGCCCAAAAGTCGGCGTCGATGTCGGCTGGACTTCCTTCTTGGTTGACGCCGCTGAATCATGGCGTACCCGCCTGAATCACGATGGGCTTCGAATACTTCATGTGGTACTGGTTCAAGGCAAGATTGATGATCCGCGTCGGATTGGTCAGCCTGTCCACCTGCGAAGCGAGCGCCGCATTGTCCGCCGTCATGGTCTGTATCTTCAACTGCGTGTTATAGATGTTATCGTTGATAGACTGAATTCGAGCCCCTACCCCCGCTACAAACCACAGAACCGCCGTTACTGCGCCAATGCACAGGAACGCGGTGACACGATTCATCACGCTGACCGCCGGTCTGGCAGACGGGCGAGTCGTTGGCGCTACATTCGGATTGGCAACTTGGGCGTTTTGACCCAGTAAAGGTGACTTTACACGGCTTTGTTCAGCAGCCAACATGCGGCGCTACCCCTTTCCTCGCATCACAAGGCTTTCTCAAATACTCGAAGTTTCGCGGATCGAGCCCGCGGGTTTTCCTCCACCTCTTGCTGACTCGCCACGATGGGCTTGCGAGTCAGCACCTTCCCCTCGGGAACCCGTCCGCAACGGCAGACCGGAAAGTCAGGAGGGCAAATGCATCCTTGTGCCCACTTTGCGAACGTTTTCTTTACTATCCTATCTTCAAGGGAGTGGAAGCTGATGATGGCCACTCGTGCCCCTGGACGAAGGATGTCCAGAGAGGCATCGAGCGCCTCTGTCAGCGCCCCCAATTCATCGTTCACGGCAATTCGCAGAGCTTGGAACACGCGCCTCGCTGGATGCGGACCAGTCCTTCGTGCGGCCGCCGGAATGGCGTCCTTCACGACCTCCGCCAATTCCCCGGTGGACTCGAAGGGCTTCGTCATCCTTCGCGAAACGATAGCCGAGGCTATCCTCTTTGCAAACTTTTCCTCGCCATAGTCGAAGAAAATCCGCGATAGTTCCGCATCGGTCAGAGTGTTCACGAGCGTTTTGGCACTGGTCGTCTGCCCCTCATCCATCCTCATGTCGAGGGGTGCGTCAAACCGATAGCTAAAGCCCCTCTCCCTCTGATCAAATTGCACGGAAGACACACCGAGATCGAACAGAATGCCATCGCAGGGCGCGAACCCCGCATCCGACGCAATTCGACGCAAGTACCGAAAATTCGACTGAACCAACGTAAGCCGATGCATGTCTCCGCGCAAAAAATCGCGTGCGTTCTCGTGCGCGGCTAGGTCCTGATCGATGGCGAGTACGCTTCCCGATGGTTCGGACAACGACAACAGAAGCGCCGTGTGCCCTGCTCCGCCGAGCGTACAGTCCACGTATTTCCCACCGCTTTTGGGCTCTAGCGAAGAAACGGCCTCGTTTCGCAACACGGTCTTATGTACGTATGCTGACAATGCTCTGTCACTCCCGACCTGTCGCCCCGTCTTTGCTGCGAGAAGTCCCTCACGCGAACGTCCAAAGTCAAAATGATAGATCTACCAAATTCTCCGCAATCAGAGCGAACGATTCGGCCGCACTCTGCGAGTAATCCATCCAGGAAGCTTGTGACCAAATCTCCACCCGATTGGAAACCCCAATCACGACGCAGTCCTTTTCCAGGTTGGCGTACTCACGAAGCGTCGCTGGAATCAAAATTCGCCCTTGCTTGTCAAGTTCACACTCGGTCGCTCCGGAAAGAAAGAACCGAACAAAGGAGCGTGCATCAGCCCGGGTCATCGGAAGTTCCTTTAGCTTGCCCTCTAACGTTTCCCATTCATTCATCGGGTATACGAACAGGCATTTGTCAAGGCCGCGCGTCATGACAAACGACGAACCAAGTCCTTCACGGAACTTGACAGGGACAATCATGCGACCCTTATCGTCGACGGAGTGTTGAAACTCCCCCATGAACACGCTACCCTCACCCCCGATTCACCACTGGGCCCCACAACCCCCCACATCTCACCACAAGTCACATGATTCGCCCTTCTGGCAGGATTTCCTGCAGGGATTCAAAGTTTTTTGATGTAAATTCCAAACATCCGTGCCAAAACAAGAAAAGGTTCGCGCCTGAACGACGCGAACCTTGAATCTGTCAGCTCATTCCCTCGAAGGAACGCGGGATTGGGTGAGGTTTTCACCCATGCAACGCTACAGGCTTACCAAGTACACAGCCCCCGGGTTATCATATCCGTCCCACTTCGGCAGACCGGATATCCACAACGTCGAGTACTTCGCCCAAAACGGCAAGAGCGACAGCCTGCGCTCCTGAAGATGGCCGTCGGTCCACAGCCAGCGTTCAATGTGGCGCAACTGGCGAACCGAATCATCGTGGCGCAGTTCGATGAGCCGCGAGAGCTTTCGCCTTACTCGCTGCATCCCCTCGAGGTCTCGAAGCATTTGGCGACGCATGATGTCGGCCACTTGGGGTCCGCAAGATTCGAAGCGGGCCGCAATCCCGTTCCACCGCCCTTCCGCTTCGGCTCCGAGAACCTCAAACAGGGCATCCACTTCGTCCTTCCCATGTTGCGCGAGCATCGGATCCACTAGACTCTGCTGTTCTATGATGGCCTCCGAACTCACGTGCCACTTCTCCATTTGCCTTCTAACGCTGGATGTCAGTAGCGTGACTCGTTGGCGCAAGAGCAATGGCGGCAAAGTCCTGCCCAAGGCGTGAAATACGCCGCGGGACAGCGGATGGTACGCGATTTCGGACGGTCCACCGATGTACGCCAGGGTTGGCAACAGGTGATCTTGGACGACAGGGCGACACAACACGTTGGAACTGAACGCCGTTGGATCCTTTTCGGCGAGTTCTATCCATTCTAAGACGGTTTTTTCCTCCAAAAGGGTGCGAGCCCTCAGGCGTTGACCGCCCGTTCGCTCAAGGACGTAACGCTGTCCGTCCGAGACATAGAAGAGCGTGCTGTTTAACTCGTCTCGCAAAACCTCCGGCGCAAAGCCAGCCTCGTCCACTTCCGCATAAACCTTAGCGAGGTGGTGAGCGATGCTCTCGCGCTCTTTAATCACGCTGGTCCAGACGGGGCCAACCAATTCGCGAAGCGCGGGAAGACAGGGATCCAAGATGACGAGGCCCATGTCCTCGGTAAGGTACGCCAGAATCCGCGCAAACCACTTCGCCAGGGACTCGCCCTCCACAAAAGTCTCCTCGTATACTCGCAGTAGCTCCGCTAGATAAGGCCCGTCGCCGAGCGTAGACCTCGCTTGTCCGAGCACGTGGAGCGCATCGTCTCTCGTAAGCGAAGTATGATAAACCATTCTGTGCGGTTCCACCGCGTTCGGCAGGCGGATTCGCCGTACGTCGTCATCCTTGTCTAGAACATACGCGTGATTCACTTCAGCGAAGTCGTGGTCTTCGGACGCTATCCAGAACACCGGAACGACGGGTCGCTTGAGCTCTCGCTCTAATCTAGCCGCGATGCCCACGGCAGAGATGGCCTTGTAGATGGTAAAGAGCGGCCCTCCGAACAACCCCGCCTGTTGGCCCGTGATCACGGCGACGCTGTCCTCCAACAAGAGCCGTTCGTTCGCTTCCAGCGCTTTTGGGGAGGCGCCGATATCCTGTAAATACTGCCTCAAAGACGCCACCAGCTTCTGTCGGTGAACAGCATCGAACCTCGGCGTCACCGTCTCAGCTCGCTCCCTGTATGTAGCCAAACGCCGCGGATCCTGCTCGTCGTACAAGGCGGCAACACTATCAAAGGAAAATGTGTGCGCATCTGCCAAGCGATTGCCCGTCAAAGCGCTAATGATCTTCCAATCCACGAATAGGGCAACCCCTTTAAAAGTCCGTTTGGTGCGGGCTCACATGAGACCCTCCATAGCGTATCAATTCGCCGCCTCCTTTGCAAAAAAGGAAAGCTTCTCTCGTCAAATGTTACACTTGACGTACCTTTCCATTCGCCATTTCACGCAAGGAGCCAAGAAGATGAAGAATAAGGATACTTCTCAACCCGTTGCCATCGTTACCGGCGCGACGAGGGGCATAGGCCGCGAAACGGCTCTGGGATTTGCACGAGCCAAGACGTCGGTCGTCGTCCATTATCGCACAAATGTCCTCCTCGCACGGCAGGTCGTGCGCGACTGCCAGAGCTACGGCGTGGACGCCGTAGGCGTAGAAGCGGATCTTGCCCATCCGTCATCGGCGGAGAAGTTGCTTCATGCAGCGCAAGCGCTCGGATCCCCAGACATCCTCGTCAATAATGCGGGCGTCTCGCTTACGAAGCTTCTCATCGACACGTCGTTTGACGAATGGCAAGCCATGCTTGCCGTGAACTTGACCTCAGCATTCCTTTTGATGAAAGCCGTGCTGCCTCAGATGATGCAGCGTGGCTATGGGAGGATCATCAATCTGTCATCGGTGTTCGGAGTCAGTGGGGGCTCGTGCGAATCGGCCTATTCCGCGTCGAAGGGGGGCATCATTGCTCTCACGAAGGCTGTGGCGAAAGAAGTGGCAGCGACGGGCGTCACCGTCAACGCCGTCGCGCCCGGGGCAGTGGATACGGACATGCTCGCGTCGCTATCCCCTGAAGATAAAAACGTGTTGTGCGGCGAAATCCCCGTAGGGCGACTTGGACGCGCCAGCGAGATTGCCTCGGCCATCCTCTACTTAGCATCGCCCGAGGCCTCCTATATTACCGGTCAGGTGCTCAGCCCGAATGGCGGTTGGTGGACTTAGACTGACAAGCCCGATAACACATTTCTGTGACATTGGCCCGGATACACAGTGGCACGAGAGCATTGACTATACCGAGAGCACCATGAAAGCTGCCGCGTGAGGTTGAAGGAGAGCCCGCCAGAACGCTCGGAGCGAGATGGATGGACAAAAGGGAACCCTTCGGCCCCGGGATATCTTGCTTGGTCGGCAGGCACCGCACACCTGCCGGCCCGGGTGATGCAGAGCACGGCTGGCACGGCGAATTCGCGGGGAATTGAGGTGATGGTGGTGAAATCAGCAAGGACACCGACGCGAAAACGCAACGAGGCGAGAAAATCGGTTTTCAAGTTGTCCAAGGACACGCAGCAGTTGATGAAGAAGGAAGCGCAGTCGCTCGGGATGACACCAGACGAATACTCGCGCCTTACCGCGCATCTGTTTGCGACCCTGAGGAAAGCTCTGGCTCAAAAGCAAGCCGTGGATGGAAAAGGTCTGTTGAACATCGTTGAAAACCCGTTGTTTGGGCTTGTGATTCAGTACATGGCTGAACAGATCAACAAGTCGGGTGGAGACGGAGGAAGCGAAGGAAAAAAGCTTGAGGACACCTCGACTCATGAAGCACCGCGTACACCCCGTCCAGACTTCGGTTCTCCTTTTGGCGCGCCTCAACAGACACAACCGAACGTCCCACCGAGGCCGGGGACGATACCGAATCAAATCCCGATTGATTGGGATTACTGGTGATGTTCATACTCCCGAGTTCATCGGCGCCGTTTGAAGGCCAAAGCGGCGGATGTGAACCTGAACTCGCACCTTGATGTCCGCATCTTTCAGCCGGGATTGCCACGGGTATTTGACGAACTGCGCATCCGTCAGGAACTTTCCGCGAATGTGCGTGGAGATGGGAACGATGTCGATTCCTTTCTTGGCCCACTCCTCTATGAGCGAGGACGTCATACTTTGAATGTGCTCGTCGACCGTGGTCTCAAGCCTAACCTGTGGACCGGGCAACGTCAGATTGCTGCCACTGCCAATCCCAATCAAATCTGCGTCGAGCGGAATCGTGATGGAAATTTTCACGGGTTGGCCGAGCTGGATCTGGTAATTCGGCCTACGCTCCCGCCGCACCGAGAGGCTGATAAACTTGGTTTTGTCCGTCGGATCCGGCACATCCATCCGCGCCCGATTCATGGAACCACGCAGAAATCGCAGGGCCATGACCTGCTGACCGTCCAAAAAGCCAACTAGCTTATCTCCGTCGAGGACCGCACCGCCGACGTATTCAACCGGATTGCCCCCGTTGCGGGCAATCTCGCCCGGCTTATAGGTGAGATCTCCATGGATCCCCTCTTCTCCTTTGGGATCAGCTTTCACCGACTGATTCAGGGCGTACACGGGAAGGACGGCCGCTTCATGAGGAGATTCCATGGCGATGGCCAAGTCTTGCAATCGAGATGAGACCGGAGCCATTCCGGTTTTCTTCCCAACAAACTGCACGCCATCAGGAACGCGAGTGTTGGTGGTTTCCAACATGGGTTTGTCGTTCGCCATGACTTCCCTCGCATTCCCTTTAGCAATCTTCACGTACATCGTCCGCCGGAATTCGCGGTAGCGCATCATCGGACGAATCGTGGGTAAGAGTCCTTCTTTCGCCAAAGACTCACCGATGATCACAGAATTCAAGTGCGTCAAGGTAAGCGTGCGCTCCACGCCAACGTTGCCAAGGGCAAGAGCGTCCATCACGGTCTTGCTGCGCACGGTGATAGGGCCCTTGCCAGCTAACGGCTCGGAGCCTCCTCCACCTCCACCGGCCCCCCCCGAAGTCGCTTTTGGAACGGCGATTTGAAACGTGCAATCCACCAACCCACCAGGAGCCGAATCGATGCCGAGGGACGTTACGAAGGCTTGTTGCTCTAGTTCTTCCCTATCGAAACACCCGCCTGTGCCAAAACACACAAGGGCGGTCATGGTGTAAAGAACAATCCGTTTTCCCAGCGTGTGAGTCGGCCGTCCGGGATTTTCTCGACGAGTCAAATGAGGTCTCCCCTTCAAGAGGTATACCCCGTACAACCTTCCAAGAATGCCAGCGATTTATGCGCAAGAGCGCACGTAGGAATCCAAACGACGAGTGCTAAAAAACAAAAGGACCGGTGCCCTAAGAGCCCGTTGGCTCCGACACACAGTCCATCCGCGGATGAGGGGACTTACTCCACCTGTTCCATCGCAGTTTCGTTCGCGACTCGCTCAAGGTTCCCGAATTCGTCTATGCGGTAAGTGAATCCGGCGGGTTCGGGCTCTCCTTCAAGGAATGTAGCCTTGCGAGCTCGCTCCATGATCTGTACAAGTGCACGGTAGTCTTGAACCACGGTTTGATGGTCGCGGACAAGGTGATCGTGCTCCTCCTTGATGCGACGGTACTCGGTTTCGAGAGAATGGAACTTGTCCTTCCATTCATTCGCTTGCCGTTCGGCTTGGCGCCACCGAGACGCCCACTGCTGAGCCGTGTTCTTCTCTTGGCGCAGAAACCGCAACACTTGCGCCCAAGTCATGAGAGTAGCCGTTGGATGATCGTAGGAACCGCCTTCCATCTGTGCCTGAACTCTTTCAGACTTACGTGCTTTGCGTTCCTCTTTGGCCACTTCAATTCCTTGGCGAAACTGCTTTCGTA
Source organism: Bacillota bacterium (assembly GCA_021799255.1). GTDB lineage: Bacteria > Bacillota > Bacilli > Alicyclobacillales > Alicyclobacillaceae > JAJZAV01. The sequence goes on along the minus strand of JAJZAV010000046.1, from coordinate 10,709 downwards.
CGCACGCGTTCCAGCGAAATCCGCAAGCCGCCGCCGTCCTGCCCAACCGCCGGCTGGCCTCGTTGAACCCGGCCAGTTGAGTGCTCCCGTCGCGAATGTGTTTCAAGACAACCTCGGCGAGTGTTGAATCGTCTTCTCCGGTCCACGCATCTTGTCGCATGGTCTTATAGCTTTGTCGCATGGTGTCATTGCCTCCTGCTTGCTATCAATCCCAGTGCGATGGCACATACCATCGGGGTCTATACCCTTATCGGGAAACTATCATTTGTTATTTCCAACCCCGAAAGTTTTTAAACATGCCATGATGTTCATTCACCGGAATCGAGAGTAAACAAAAACCATTCCCCCAGAGCAACCCGTGGGAATGGTCTTTGCGAAGCGCACTCACGCGACGTCGTCTAGATGGGCGTCCGCTTGGAAGAAAGCTTTCGCCAACCCTTTCGTTGGTATATGGCGGGCTCCATCGCCGACACGAACACCATCTGTGCCTTTCGGTTGGTATCCTGATGAGGCTTCTTTTGCAACATCCGCCAGAGGGCCGCCGCCGTTGTGAGCCAGCGGCTATTCTTCCAAGCGTTCCACAGCCCGTAAATGAATACTGCCGTTTTGAAGAGACGAAACACGGTTCGAATCATATCGCTGGCACCCTCTCCTCTGCGGCATCGTACCGCGAGCGCTACGCATAGGATGCCATTTCCCTCACGAATTCAAGCCTCGATTCGCAAGAAAAGTCTTCATCTCCGTGTTCAAAACGGCCTTATTTACCAATTCATCCACATCGAGGGTCTCTTCGGCCTGCTCGGCTTCCGCGATGGTAGGGCGCGTTCTCGGGCGTTTCGGCAGAAAGACCGTGCAACAGTCTTCGTAGGGAAGTATGGAGGTTTCGTATGTGCCAATCTGCCTCGCTCTGCGGATAATGTCTACCTTATCTTCGGATATGAGCGGGCGCAAGATTGGCATGCGCGTAACGTCGTTGATGGTCCGAATGCTCTCCAGCGTTTGGCTCGCCACTTGCCCGAGGCTTTCCCCGGTGACGAGCGCCTGCCATTCCCGCGACAGGGCGATGCCCTCAGCGATGCGTAGCATCATTCGGCGCATTACCGTGACCGAGAGGGAATCCGGACAGTGCTTTCGGATCTCGCTCTGAACTTCGGTGAATCCGACGGTGTGCAAACGGACAGAGCCTCCCCAGTTTGCTAGGATGCCCGCCAAGGTTTCCACTTTTTGCAATGCGCGCTCGCTGGTGAAAGGATAGCTGTGAAAATGGATGGCCTCCAGTTCCACGCCCCGCTTGAGGCTGAGCCAACCCGCCACGGGGCTGTCGATGCCTCCTGACAACAAGAGCCCCACGCGCCCGGCACTCCCGACGGGCATGCCTCCCACCGCGGATTGTTTGTCGAGGTAGATGTACGCTCCGTCTTCCCGCACCTCTACATACACAATCGCGAGGGGTTCATGAACGTCCACCTTGGTGCCCTCGTACTGTTCCAGGATGCGCGCGCCGAGTTCTTCGTTGAGTTGTGGCGTAGACAGTTCAAACATCTTGTCGGCACGTTTGGCTGCAATCTTGAACGTGAGTCCGCCCACCTGCGCGACTTCCTGGAGCAAACTCTCGCGCCTTGTGCGCAACAACGCGATGGCGGCTTGGGTCATGTCGTCGAGGTTTTGCTGGACAATCACGGCACGGCTGACCGAATAGACGCCGAACACGTTTGCCACTCGCGAGAGGACGTCATCCGCATTCGCGTCGTCCACCTCAATCACAATGCGACCGCTTTGCCGAACGACCTTCAGCGCGGGAAACTCCCACAGGTGATCGCGGATGTTGTGGACAAGACGTCGCTCGAAAGCGGATCGATTCCCCCCCTTGAGGCTAATCTCTCCATAGCGAACGATGATGCATTCTCTCATGATCACAATAAACTCCTTACCCAGTCCGTCTGTTCACGTATGATGGAGAGGGCTACGCGGACGTCGTCTTCGGTGTGGAACCGAGACAAGGACAGGCGGATAGCCCCTTCGCATTCCTTTCTTTGCAGTCCCATCGCGAGCAGGACTTCGCTCCCCTTGTGCCTCTGATCTTTTGACGAGCAAGCCGATCCGGTGGAAACATACAACCCTTTCGACTCGAACGCGTGCACCAGAACCTCTCCCCGCAGATTCGCGAACCGAACCATGACAATGTACGGTGACGCTGCATGAGGACGTTCTACGAAGCAGCCGTCGAAGCTCATGAGCCCGTTTATCAGCAGTTCCGAGAGTCCTTCGACGTGACGATACGATGCGTCGATGGACTGTGCGGCCAACCGACTCGCCACGCCAAACCCCGCAATCGCGGGTACATTCTCGGTGCCGGACCGTAGGCCGTATTGCTGCCCCCCTCCGTAGACAATGGGGTCAACGTCAATGCCGCTCTTCAGGTAGAGAGCTCCGACGCCCTTGGGCCCTCCGATTTTATGCGCGCTTGCGGTATACAGATCCGCGCGGGCAACCGCCGCTGAGTCCCTTATCTTTCCAAACGCCTGAACGCCATCGACGTGAAACAACGTCTTGCGCCGAGACGATAAGGCACGGCCAACCACGTCCACAGGCAGCAATGCCCCCGTTTCGTTGTTCACATGCATCATGCTGACCAGGATGGTATCCTCTCGCAAAGAGGCTAGGACAGACTCTGCCAAGACTCCCCCGTCCGGCTCCGGTCGCACGTAGGTGACCTCGAATCCATCGCGCTCGAGCGCTTGAAACGGTTCCCGAACGGACGGGTGTTCTATCGCGGTGGTGACGAGATGCTTGCCCCTGCTTTGAAATCGGCGTGCAGCCCCCAGAATGGCCAGGTTGTTTGCCTCGGTACCGGAACCCGTGAAAACGATGCGGCCATCGGAGCGTCCAAGGCTCGCTCGAAGCCCTTTTTCGGCTTCCTGAATCATCCGTTCCGCATCCATCCCTTTGCGATGCAACGAAGAGGGATTCCCGTACTCCAAGAAGGCCGCTACCACGGCATCCTGCACCTCGGGCAAGACTGGGGTGGTGGCGGCCATGTCGAAGAAGAGCTCCATCAGGTAACTTCCTCCCTACCCCACCGATTGCCTCAAACCTTCTCGCACTCCATCACAAGAAACCGTTCTCCCATTCCTCCGGGAAACACCAGTTGCTTGATCTGACCCGCGTATCGAGCCGCTTGGGGTTCGAACGTCGGAGACAGAGTGCGAGCGTTGTCCTCGGATGAAGACGACTCCGCGAGGTGGCTTACGACATCCATGATACCCCACTCCATGAGAAAGCTCCCTTGGGTCTTCAAGGGTGAGATGGTAAATCCGGCTGCCGATGCGGCGTCAAAAGCATGATCCCAGTTGACGTCTGCCGTGATGTCACACCAGGGAGTCGCCTCCAACACGTCGCAGATCTCGTGGTTTCTGTAAGCTCTCACCGTCCCTGACGGCCGGATGCCCGACCGCCACTCTTCGGTGGTAATGCCATAGTCGATAAACAGCGCTCGGACCCGGTTGCCCATCCCCCCCACGCTTTCGAAGAACGAGTGCATCTGCGGGCACAGTTCGGCGGACGTCCCTTCTTGAATCGGCAAAAAGCGGTTGGCCAATTGCGCGAGTTGGTTCGGAGCCGCTTCCCAATAGGTCAACAACCCATCCGGACCATCAGCCTTCACCATCATCCGTTGCCATCCTTTTTCCTTGCGCAACCGCTCAACCGGGAGAGCATCCAGGACCTCATTCGCCACAACGACGACGTCGCCCTCCCCTCGCAAGGGGAGGGTTTCCCAGGCAATTGTAAGACGACGCCGGTCGTTTTCCGCTAAGCCGAAGACGAAGTCTTCCATCAGAGATTTCTGCCGCCTCACCAACGCCTCACTCGGATCTACGAGCACGATGGACAACGGGATCTCATCCGGAAGCAATTGCAGGAGACGAGTGGCCATATGTACCGCATTCTTACCTTCTCCGGGCCCCAATTCCACCAGCCGAAGGGGGCCGTCAACGGCAAAGTCGCGCCAAGCCTGTACGATACGATTCGCAAGGGTGTACCCAAAAAGAGGGGAACCGGCGGCGGTGAAAAAGTCCGCTTCTGCTCCCCCAATCCTGGCTCTTGCGGTGTAGTACCCATAGGGTCCAATCAACGCTTCTTGCATGAATTCCCCAAACGTCAACGGACCCATCGTCTCCAAGCGCTCGAAGAACCTCGAGCGCACCTGCCAATCATTCTCCACGGATGACCTCGTCGATGAGCCCATAGTCCTTCGCGTCGTCAGCGGACATGAAATTATCCCTGTCCGTGTCCTTTTCGATTTTCTCGAGCGGTTGGCCGCTCCTTTCGCTCAGTATCTGATTTAAGCGCTGCCGAGTTTTAATGATGTGCTCGGCGTGGATTTGGATGTCTGTCGCCTGCCCGCGAGCCCCTCCGAGCGGCTGGTGAATCATGATTTCCGAATTCGGCAAGGCGAAGCGTTTGCCCTTCGCACCCGCGGTCAGAAGCACCGCTCCCATGCTCGCCGCTAAGCCCACGCACACCGTCGACACGTCAGGCTTAATGTGCTGCATCGTATCATATATGGCGAGTCCGGCCGATACGGATCCCCCGGGGCTGTTGATGTACATGCGGATCTCCTTGTCCGGATCATCGGCGGCCAGAAACAAGAGTTGTGCCACGATGGCATTGGCTACGTTGTCATCAATGGCCGTACCCAAGAATATGATTCGATCCTTAAGCAGCCTCGAATAAATGTCGTAGCTTCTTTCCCCTCGACTGCTTTGCTCAATCACGTACGGAATCAGACTCATCCCATGAACCCTCCATCTTTTCGGTGACTTCATTGAACAGGATATCTCAGCCAACCGCAATAGTCAACAATAGTCAAAGTCAAATTACATTCGGGTTGATTTCATGGTAGTTATCCAAATCCGGGACATACTACATGTCGCAATGACATCATGACGGGCGAGGTGACAACATAGATGGAGAGCAATATTGGCATGGTGGACCGATACTTCCGACTGGCCAGCGGATTGGTTTTGCTCGGTACCGCGATGACCATGAGAAAGAGATCCGTCTTGGCAAAAGGGGCCCTATTGAGTCTCGGTGCGATGAAAATCGCGGAAGGAGCCACCGGTTGGTGTCCGCTTATTTACCTTGCGGATACAATGTCCGGAAGCAATTCGTCGAAGGGAACCGGCGCAACATCCCAATCCACCAATTGGCCGATGCAACAGCAGTCCGAGTCCAACACCAATGCCCAGGCCAGCGATTCATCCTCGGATTGGCAGGAGAATTCATCGGACAACACAATGCGTCGGGGGAACCCTGGGAACGAGTCGTGGAACGGATCTGAAGAGCATCAATCGATGAGTGGACGCTCGAAATCAGACAGCAGGAACGACAGCGGTGATGAACGAGCACGACCGAATAGACATCAAGCACATCGCGAAACGACGGCACACCGCTCGGAGAGAAGCGATTCCCACAGAGAGCGCACGGACGATGCGGCACCGTTACAGTAAGGCGGCATTCCATCCATAAAAAACATGAACTCGATAACAAACCCAACAGGATTGCCCCATGAACCTAGGCAATCCTGTTGCTGATGATGTCGTCAGTTGACCCTTGCGGTCAGGGACGGACCGCGGAATCGAACACCGAACTTGCCTTTGTGTGTGCGATACACCTGGACTTCTGAAGGAGAACTTGCACCACGAATCCGTTCGTCGGCTTCCACCCACATCACGGCGCAGTAGGCCTCGAATTTCGACTCGTAAAGTCCCGCAAAGTACACCCAGTCGTTCATGTTTCCCCGCCCCCTCGACTGTATTATGGACCGGAGCCTGTTCTGTTACCGGACCAAACATTGGGACGCTTCTCTCATCCCCCAGTCTCGGAGCATTGTCTCCCTAAGGCTTGAACAATTCGCAACACCAACAATTAGCCACATGAAGAATATCAAGTTTCATGCTAAAATAATCTGAAACCAACCCATCATTTCACCGCGTCGAAAGTCCAGGGCGAGGCATAGCGTACGGTAACTGATGTTGACGCGCCGCGAGTGAATGTAACCCCACGACACGAATAGGGGGCGAAAGTACATGGTTGCGAAGGAAGACCTGCTGCAGTTGAAGACGAAGATCCTCCCACCAGGTGCGGACCTTGTGCTGGATTTCCTGGCTTCTCGACACCAACAGGTGGAATGGACGCAGATTGTTTTGGAGAACGTGCCGCTTCTCATCATCGGCCGACACGGTATGATAGCGCGGATTCCGCTGAATGGCGTTGTGCAAAAGGTCAGTCAGGCGAAGGAAATCATCGACTTGTTGCACGCCTTTTTTGGTCGACAGGATACCTTATACATGTTTGTGAACCTCCCCGATATCCCCCTCCCCGCTGAGGTCACGCGACTCTTGGAGGAGGTTCAGGAGCGGGCTTTCCAAAAAGAGGCCCTGCGGCGCCAAGTGGATGATGCTCTCGACGCCAAGGATAAAGAGGCCTTCATCTCGGCTTCGCGCGAATTGCGCAATATTGTCGACAAAGAGTTGACGGAGGCGAATGAATATCACCACCGCCGTCGCTTTTAATTCTCATCCGCATCGTCGGAATCCATGATTTTCGGCATGAATCGCGGTTTTTAGGAGGCAAGTGCTTGGAAGAGTCACACATTCTCTACGATGATACCGAACAGACCGCTACTCGCTTTGTTGGGATTGCTGGCGAGGCTGCGAGGTTTGACGTGGTGATTACCACGACATCCCATTTCTACGGCAAGAAACTCGTGGCCGTCATCCAGTCAGGAAGAACGGCCATATTGAACGACGAGGATGCTCTGAATCTGCCGTACCTCATGGAAGCGTTCAACATCACAGACGAGGAAGAAGCCGAGGAGTTCTCCCGCTTCCTATCCGCGAATTTATAAGTCTGTGGTGCGCACGTGAGTCATCCTCCGAAGAGATCGGCATGAAGTTCGTTGAATGCCTGCACAGCGGTTTCGTACTCCCCGTCCGTCGGAACCTCTAGTTTGGTATCAGGACCTTCACCGAGGAGTTTGAACAAAACCGCTTGTGCAGCATTGCCGTCTTTTTGGTAGTATGCTCCGTATTTCTCATTCCCAGCCACAAATACGCTGCCCAATACATAGCGCTTTGCACTCTCATCCTCTTCCTCCGTCACCTGGACGAAGAAAACAGGGAGCACGGCATCAAGCACGGTATCCGTGTATCGTTCCCCGGGGTAGGACAGCGAGTAAGTCCCGTCATCAAGAGACTCCCTTATGAGAAACAGAAACTTGGCGTCATCCCGATTCCAGTCGACAAGCAAGAGGTGCGCGTTTTCGTAATAAAAGGCGTACTCGTCGGCTCCGTGAAACCGATAGTTCGATCCCGATGCCATCCATATCCCCTCCTCGTATCCGAAGATACTGCCTACAATTTGTAGATTATACGTTCCACGGAACCCCATTGCACGCGCTTGCCCCCGTCTGCGTCCGTCTCTGCAGATTTTGAGCCGTCCCCTGTTGAGGGCCAGCAAATTCACGTATAATGACATAGAGGTAGTTCGCGGGCAAGAGAAGGGGGAAACATGCGGTACAAACTGTTCTTTTGCTTTGCGGCTCTACTGGGACTCGGGCTCTTGGTGCTAGGAATTTACACCCAGTCGCGCTACGTGCTCGTCCTGTTGGCAACCGGAACCGTCATTTTCGGGGCCCTGACGGACGCTTGGCGTGGAAAGGTAAGACATGAGGGCCTGGACAACGACGAATTCGAATCTCATTCCAACGATGAGTCTGGGAGGCCAAAATGACCGATAAAGAGTCGCTGCTGTCAGAAGCCGAAAAACTCGCGCACATGCTCGTCCTTCGACCCGAAGTCGAAGCGTACCGAGAGGCTGAGGCAAAGATGAACAATCGGCCGGACGTTGTAGCGAGCCTGCGGCGACTTCGTGAAATTCAGGAGCAGATTCTGGAGTTTTCAGAAAGAAACGTTCCCGAAGTTCACTACCAGCATCTTGTGAGACAGGTAGAGACACTCTCGACGGAACTCATGTCCATCCCTGAGGTGGAAGCTTTCACGAAGGCGCAAGAGGAAGTGGATCAGCTGATACAAACGGTGACCGGACGTCTGCGGGCGGCCTTGGATTTGCCTGCAAATTGATGGTCTGGAGTTGTTGAATTGGGGAGGTTCTGGATAGGCTAGTGTTGAACGCCTTATTCGCTCCGACCGGTGGTATTGGTCAGCATTTATTGACAATTCACGCGCGGTGATGGTATCCTTTTTGAGCCATTTGCCCGTAGTGGGGGAAAGAAGGGATTTCTGTGGCGGATCACACGGATGAGCACTTGCATGATGAAGATATGGAAGATGAGGTTATTGTCCTCGAAGACGAGGATGGAAATGAGCACAGTTTTGTCCTCGGCGAAGTGCTGACTGTGGACGCGAAGGACTACGCAGTCCTGTTACCTATCGACGATGATGTGGAAGAAGGCGTCATTCTTCGAATTGACGGAGAAGACGGAGACGATATGGTTCTTTCTGACATCGAAAGCGATGAAGAATGGGAAAAAGTCGTCAATGCCTACAATGAGCAGATGGACGAGTTTGACGACGAGGACGAAGAGGACTGACCTTCGCCTAAGACTTTTGCAAGCGAAGAAAGGGCGGCGACAACCAACCGCCCTTGTATGTTTTTATGGGGTCCCTCGATAGTTTACGGACTCGTTGACACACGTCGTCAGCGGCTTTTTTTCGAGTCCAGCGAGGAGATTGTCTACAGCTAATCGGGCCATGCTGGCTCTGGTTTCGTGAGTGGCACTTCCGATATGTGGGGTAATCAGAATATTTTGTGTTTCGAACAATGGGTGATCCGGCGGAATCGGTTCCGGGTCCGTCACGTCAAGGGCTGCGTAAGCGATTTTCCCATCGCGCAGCGCACGATAAAGCGCCATCGTGTCGACGATGAGCCCCCGCGCCGCGTTGATGAAGTACGCGGTTTTCTTCATCCTGGAAAACTCCTCGTCTCCAAACATTCCCCGACTCTCATCGCTAAGAGGAACCAGCACGACGACAAAATCGGATTCTGAAAGCAGTTCGGAAAATGGTCGATAGCTTACCTTTAGTTCCTCTTCATCGTCGCGCACGTGGCGATTATGGTAGAGGACCTGCATCCCAGCCGCCTGTGCTCGCCGTGCTACCGCCTTCCCGATGCTTCCAAGCCCGACGATTCCCATCGTCTTCCCGAACAAATCGACCCCGAAGGAAAGTTCCGTCCCACGGTACCAGTCTCCGGACGTCACCAACTGAAATCCTTCGTGAATTCTTCGCGCAGCGCAAAGTACGAGCCCAAATGTTAGGTCAGCAGTCGCCTCAACGAGAACCCCCGGGGTGTTTCCGAACGGAATCCCTCGTCGGGTGAGCGCGTCTACATCGACGTTGTCGTAACCCACCGAAGACTGCGAGACGACGCGCAGTTTTGGTGAATCGCGGAGCAAATCGTCGTCGACTCGAATTGCCCCCGTGCTAAACAACCCTTCTGCATCCCGCAGTGCCTCTCGCAACACATCTTTGGGAACCGACCGTGGCGAATCGAAATACGCGATGTCGCAAGAGTCCTGGATTCGTCCAATCACGAGTTCGTGAACCTTGCCAGCCACCACCACTCTGTGCTTCTTCACCGTTACAACCTCCACTCTTGATTGTTGCGTGGGACGCGTTGCCCCATCAGGAGAGTCGCCATTTGCATAGAAGTGCCTACTTTCATTGTCACCAGCGGGCTCTTCTCTGTGTATCATGCCATAGCGCCCTGCCCATCGGCTAGCTTGAGATGACAGGCCAACATCTAACCAGAGAATCGGGAGTTGACTCGATATGCAAATTCATCGTGTCGCATCTGGAGATACACTGTGGACCATCGCGCAGGCAACCGGATCGACCCCACAAGAGTTAATGAGCCTCAACGGGTTGGCTAGCCAGACCGAACTCGTGCCGGGGCTCAATTTGCTTGCTCCAGGCCCTACCGCGGTCGTCCCCCAAGCCAGAACCAACAAGCGTACCATCGAAGTAAACGGGTACCTGGTCCCCTCGGGTCCTCAAGACGCCGCTACGGTTCAAAACGTAGCACCCCACCTTACCTACCTGTGCATCTTCAGCTATCAGGCCCAAGCCAGCGGCGGCCTGACTCCCGAAAATGACACCATAGCCCTCCAGGCGGCGAAGAACGGCGGCGTGCGGCCCCTCATGACCGTGACCAACTTTGACGGAAACAACTTCAATCCAGATCTCGCACACGCCGTGATGTCTGACCAAACGATTCGTTCCCAACTCATTGCAAACATCCTGCGCACGGTTTCCGAGAAAGGGTTCGCGGGGGTGAACGTTGACTTTGAACACATGCATCCGATGGACAGGGCCTTATACGACAACTTCATCCGCACCCTGGCAACGGCCCTCCATGAACGCGGGCTTTCCATTTCGATTGCCATGGGACCGAAGACATCCGACGAACCCAATCAGCCTTGGATGGGCGCATTCAACTACCAGGCGCTTGGACTGATGGTCGATTTCATCATGCTCATGACGTACGAATGGGGATGGGTTGGGGGACCTCCCATGGCCATCGCACCGATAGATCAAGTTCGCGCCGTCCTCAACTACGCAACGTCCGTGATAGATCCGGGAAAGATCCTGATGGGGATGACCCTTTATGGGTACGACTGGCCCCTT
>JAJZAV010000045.1 GCA_021799255.1 Bacillota bacterium | reverse complement strand
TCGTAGTATCTCGCGACGGCCGCAAGCACAGACTTCGGTTTCTGCGAAGTGGCCGCGCTATCCAGATACACCAGCGGATGACCATTGATACTTTGCTGTAAAATCGGGAAATCCTCCCGAATGGCCAATGGATCCATCAGACCAACACCTCATCTATGATTGCTTCGGCCAAATCTCTCACCGGCATCAAGGGTAAGCGTGCCAGCGTCGGCTCGAGATAGCCCCATACAATCATCTTGCGCGCTCTCTTCTCAGGGATACCGCGCGCCATCAGGTAGTAAATGTGGTTTGGATCCAGCTTGCCTACGCTCGCGGCATGTCCGCACCGCTCCACATCGTTCTCGTCGATGAGAAGCATCGGAATGGCGTCGGCCCGTGCGCGGCTATCCAAAACCAGCATCCGGTCGCTCTGCTCGCTTCCAGCGGCTACGGCACCTTCCTTAATGTGGGTGCTGCTACGGAACAAGGAATTCGCCCTGTCGGTCAAAACGCCGTACAGCAGGATGTTGCTTTCGGAATGGTGTCCTTCGTGAACCATGCTCGCTGTAAGGTCCATCCGCTCTCTGCCGTGTCCGACGCCGATGACGTTGGTGGACGCGCTGGAGCCCGCTCCGGCCAACCGATTTTCCACCAACTCCACCGTAAAGGCGTCTCCGACGTTCGCGCCTATAAACTCAACCCTCGCGTCCTGACGGACGAGCGCCCTGCGAGTCACAAAGTGCGTGGCACCCTTGCGGGAGTGACTAAAGAAAGCGTACGTAATCCGAGAAGCAGGATTGCCGATGACCTCCACTACCTGGCTGTGAACGGAAGTCGATTCCTCTTGCTCCTCCAGCACAACCTCCATCACGGAAAACGAGCTTCCTTCCTCCCCGACCACCAAAACGCGGGGATACGCGCCGCTCGTACTACTCTGGGAATGAAGGAACAGAAACGGTTCGTCAACAGACACGTTCCTCGGCACGTACAGGAACGCCCCGCCCTGCCACAACGCCGACGACAGCGCGTGCCATTTCGTGTCCTCGTCGGCAACGACGGTGCCAAGGTATTGCTTCACCAAGTCGGCGTGCGACTGCGCCGCTTCGTGCAGACTGCAATAGATCACGCCCTTCGCGGCCAAGTCGGCGGGCACAGCAGAGGACTCCACGTTCCCGTCGCGAACGTACACGCAGGGAATGTTCGGGATCTTCCCCACCAGCTCGCGCGCCGTTTGATTCTCGGCGCGAAGAGGAACGGCCCTCGCGTCAACGATGTCAAAGGAACGATTATCTAGATTTGTTTTTTCGATTCGGGGAATCGGCATGGAAACGAATTTGTCCCAAGCCGCTTCACGCCTTGCTCGCAACCAACTCGGTTCATCGTACTGCTCTGCAATCTGCGACAGCAGAAGAGGCGCGTTTACCATCGTGGAATCACTCAACGCCATATCCCCCTCTTCAAACCTCAGCCAAGGCGGATTCGTCTTCGATGCCAAGCTCATCTTTCAACCAATCGTAGCCTTGCGCTTCAAGCGCCTCGGCAAGCTCGTAGCCACCGGATTTCACGATGCGCCCCTGCATCATGACGTGAACGAAATCGGGCTTGATGTATTGCAGCAGGCGCTGATAGTGCGTGATAATCAAGAACCCTCTCTCCGAAGAGCGCAAGGAATTGGCATTCTCCGCCACGATGCGCAAAGCGTCGATGTCGAGCCCCGAGTCAATCTCGTCCAAAATCGAGATGCGAGGCTCCAGCATCGCCATCTGCAGGATTTCGTTTCGTTTCTTCTCGCCGCCCGAGAACCCTTCGTTCAGGTAGCGGTCAATAAACTGCGGATCGATATTTAGTTGTTTCATCTTGGCCTGCAGGGATCTGTGAAACTTCAGAACGGGGACTTCGTCCCCTTCCCCCCGGCGCGAATTGAGGGCCGTGCGAATGAAATTCGCATTGGACACGCCTGGAACTTCGGCAGGGTACTGCATCGCAAGGAAGATCCCCGCCCTGGCGCGCTCGTCCACAGACATCTCCAGCAGGTCTTGTCCGTCCAAGGTGACCTTGCCACCCGTTACTTCATATTTGGGATGCCCCATCAACGCGGACGCTAGCGTGCTCTTGCCCGTTCCGTTGGGGCCCATAATGGCGTGCACTTCGCCGCCCTTAACCTCCAAGTTAAAACCCCGAACGATTTCCTTGCCCTCTACGCTGACGCGCAGATCTGAAATCACCAAATGTGGAGCCGCCATGGTCAACCAACCTTTCGTCCAAAATGCTTCTCAAAATGTCGAACCCGAAAGTTGACTGTTTAAGTCATGTTTCATTCATAAGAGTACCACAAGGGCATAGAAATGCAACTTTGGTGTGCGCTTTCACGAAGGATTTTTTCGGAATCCGCGGCAAATTGGCCACGGAATTCCGAGGTTGATGAATGCACCAAACGCGCCTTGTGTTTAGAACAAATACCGGAAGACCATCTTGGCTTCCTCCGACATCATTTCCTTGTCCCAAGGGGGATCAAACGTCAGCTCAACTTCCGCATCTTCGACACCAGGCAACGCCTTTATCTTGGCAATGATCTCTTCGTGTATAGAATCGTAGGCCGGACACCCCATCGTGGTGAGGGTCATGATGACCTTGACGTGCTTTTTGTCCTCGGAGATATCAATCCCGTAGATCATGCCCAAGTTCACGATGTCAATCTGGATTTCCGGATCCAAAACATCGGATAGTATGCCTCGCACCAATTCTTCGGTGACCAAACCTATCAACCTCCTATCGGGAACCACTCGGTCTTCATGTGTACGACGACGGTTGCAATATTGGCCGCCATGCTTAGTGTACCAAGCGTGGCGGCCTTCGGTCAAAGCCGGAATTTAAGAGCTTCTTGCGAAGAAAAGCGTTGGCAAGACGTCTCTTCGTCTATAGTACTTCTCCAAGCGTCGCCGCCGGTTTCCCGAGCGCGGTCGCAACAGCCTGGTGAGTGACATGGCCACGGAGGACGTTGACGCCCTTCGCGAGGACTGAATTCTTCCTGGTGCATCCAATTCCCTCGTTTGCCAACAACGTAGCGAAAGGAGTCGTCACGTTGGTCAAGGCGAGGGTCGAAGTTCTGGGAACGGCACCGGGCATGTTGGCGACCGCGTAATGCAACACCCCATAACAAGTGTACACCGGATCCTTGTGAGTGGTCACCCTGTCAATCGTCTCGATGGACCCGCCTTGATCGATGGCCACGTCGACGACCACTGCGCCTTGATGCATTCCCTGGACCATCTCTTTGCTCACGAGCTTCGGGGCGCGTGCGCCAGGGATGAGAACAGAACCGATAAGAAGGTCACAGCCGTCAATGGCTTCCGTCAGGTTGTATTCGCTCGACATTACCGTTTTGAGGCGTGCGCCGAAGACATCCTCAAGATATCGCAGCCTTGCCACGTTGGCATCCAGGATGGTAACGTCCGCCCCCATCCCCACCGCGATTCTGGCGGCGCCGGTTCCGACGGTGCCTCCACCGACGATGACGACACGAGCCGGAGGAACGCCTGGCACTCCCCCAAGCAGTTCTCCTCGTCCACCGTACGCTTTTTCGAGGAAATGAGCGCCTGTCTGGACAGACATTCTCCCTGCAATCTCGCTCATCGGAATGAGAAGGGGTAGACTCCCGTCTTGCTGTTGAACGGTTTCGTACGCAATGGCCGTGATCCCGGAGTCGACAAGGGCTTCGGCCAACTGAGGATTCGCTGCTAAATGAAGGTAAGTGAAAAGAATGAGGTCGGGTCGAAAGAATCCGTATTCCGAGGGCAGAGGCTCCTTGACTTTCAACACCATGTTGGCCTCTTTCCAAACGTCCGTCGCGTTCTCCGCCAGATTTGCGCCGAACCGGACGTAATCCTCGTCCGCGAATCCGCTGCCTTCCCCCGCGCTCTTTTCGACGATGACCTGATGACCGGACTGGCACAGGCTTTTTACGCCGGGAGGGGTCATGGCAACACGATTTTCGCTTTCCTTAATCTCCTTAGGGATTCCAATTATCATGGCGCGGGCTCTCCTTCAAGATAATCATCTAGAAACGCGATTTATCCCGCCGCCACTATTTCCCGGAGCGCGTTTGATAAGCGGTTGCGGGATACCTCCTCATAAGATGCCCATGAACGACCGATTATCCCCGACACCTACTTTGTGGGAGCAATACGTTTTTTCCGAACAATGCGTCGGCGCTGATTCGCCTCCTTCACAGGCTCACTTTGCCCTTCCTCCTGAACCTTCGCCTGAATTCGTTTCATGTCAGAAGGAGCAACGCGCCAGTTTCTGTCTCCAAAAACAAACGACTCGGCGGTCAGTTCCCCGAGGGCAGACAGTTCATCAACCGCAGCCCGCACCGCTTCAACGGGCACATGAAGCATGTCCGCAACCTCTGCGATGGAAAATCTCGTTGTCAACAGAAAGGACTCCTTTATCGTTCTCTTCCCAGGGACCATCCGGATCCGATTCTCTCTCAAACCGGCCTCGACGAATCGCAGACTTTCGCTATGGATGAATCAACGCGACGTGGGGCACTAGGCCGAGAAAGTCCGTCGTCTGTGAACCAATCACGTGATACGAAACCGACTCGGATTGTCCCGGCAAAATCGTATACGTGTGCTTCGAAAGTGAATAGGGCGTATCAAGGAATCGAACCACCTGCGGCATAGTCCAGTCCTTCGACGGCTGCGGGCTGAACCACACGATGGCGAGAAGGGGCCTCATCGAAATGGGCTTCCCTGTCGGATTACGGACGATAGCCGATACATGCACGGATTGGCCATTGGTGACCCGTTCCCCCTGCGACACGCGCACGGCCGACACCATCAGCTTGCTTTGCCGCCACACCATGTCGGCCTGGCTCGGATTCACAAGGCCCGACTGAAAGAACGCCAAATGCGGCACGTCGACAAGGCGTCCGCTTGGCGTTATGGGCGCCGTGACCGGGCGGAAGCTCCACTTGCCGATGGTCCCAGGGGCAAGCGACTTACTTCCGTTCGCCAACTGAAAGTTGACAAATGTGGCCCAGTCGGACGACGTCAACTCGCCGCTAGACTTCGGCTTCGTGAACCACAGAATGCCAAAAACCTGACCTTCGTGAATCGTCGACGTTCCCAAATTCGTGACCTGTGTTTCCACAAACGAACCCTTCGCGTACCCGGGCTCGGAGGAAATGGAAGGCGGCGACAGGCTTAAGGGCGCGTTCATCAAGCCAAACGGAACGTTGCGCCGAACTTCTGCCACGGACTTTGAAACCGTAGCCGCTGAGATCGGCGGATGCGTCGTGGCCTGCAAATGGCTGGACGATGCCGGCTTAAAAGAGATGACGCCCCATCCCATCGCGGCGATGATACATAGACCGCTAACGGCTGCCAACCACGGGCGAAATGAGAAGGCTGCTGTTCGTCTCTTAGGCCGATGGTTGGTGTGAGCTTCCACCAGGTCAGCGGATTGGTCGCGTGCCTTTTGCAGGATTCTCTCTCGCAGAGAATCGGTAAAAGGCACTTGCGCCATCTCGCCAAACGCGGCGTACCACTCGTCGTCAATTCGCTCCATGCACCTCTCCCCCTTTATATATCTCTCTTAGCATCGCGCGCGCTCTGTGCAGACGCGTGCGCACCGACTGTTCTGTTATGTCAAGTACCAGAGCGACCTCCTGACTGGATAACTCGCGTTGATAGTACAAGATGAGCACCTCCCTGTACGGTACGGGCAACTGCGAAACGGCCTGCCATAGTTCGTCGGAGGCAAGCCTCTCCGTCGCGGCTCGTTCCGTGTCATCTGCTGAATGCTTCATGCTGATGGGAGTCTCGTCAAATAGCTCGTTTCTTTTCGACCAGGATCTCAGATAATCGCGACAACGATTCGCTGTAATCGATAAGAGCCACGTTTTAATGGAACTGTCTCCTCGAAACGTGTGCATCCGTGAAAACGCTTTGAGAAATACGTCTTGAGTGATGTCCTGGGCCTGATGATAGTTGTGAACGTAGGCGTATGCCAAGTTAATCACATCACGCCCATAGGTCTTCATCCACTCATCAAGCACCAGAGCGTCTGGACCGTTTTGCTGTCTGTCTTCCATTGTCAGGGCGAGACACCTACCTCGCCGCCCCCCTCTAGCAATCAGACGAAGCAGGGCGCATTCATGTGACAAGTGTATCAGATTGCCGTAAAAATACGCAGCCGTTTCCAGGAATTTAGTCTCAACGAAGCACCGAAAATGGTACACTGGACAGGACGTCAATGGTCAGGAGGCAGTTCGCTCTGTGTACAATCACCTCAGACCCCTCTTGTTTCGTGTAAACCCCGAAACAGCGCATCAGTTGGTCATGGGAATGCTCAAGATTGCCCCTTTCGCCGTGCGGATGATGACACCCCCCGTCCCGAGGACGAATGCCTTATCGCAAACCCTTTGGGGCAAGACATTCCCTCATCCCGTGGGGCTCGCCGCCGGTCTCGACAAGAACGGCGAGGCCATAGAAGGACTTTTCCAGTGCGGATTCTCATTTTTGGAAGTTGGCACCGTCACCCCGAAGGCACAACCCGGAAACCCCAAGCCTCGGCTTTTTCGTCTCGTGGACGACGAAGCACTCATCAACCGGATGGGGTTCAACAACGACGGGGTCGCGCAGCTGTGCCGCAACGTAACGCGCCAAAGGCGAACTGGCATCGTTGGCATTAACATTGGCAAAAACAAGGTGACGCCAAACGAAGATGCAGTGAACGACTACATAACCTGCCTGGAAGCGGCCATACCTTACGCTGATTACATCGCTGTAAACGTCAGTTCACCCAATACTCCGGGTCTGCGCGACCTGCAGTCGGAAGACTCGCTCGTACCTCTCGTCACAGAGCTGCGTGACTTGCGCGACGCGCTGTTGCCGTCAACCTCCCGCGGGCCAAACTTCAAAAACGCGAAGGAACTTGAGAAAAAAGGGCACGAGGGACGGGACAACAAGCGATTCGTACCCCTTCTCGTAAAGTTGGCTCCGGATCTTACGGACGAGTCTATCGTGAGCCTCACCAAGTCCCTCCTCGCGGCCGGCGCGGACGGATTTATCGCGACAAACACGACCATTAGCCGGGAAGGGTTGCACTCTGCGAAGGCCGCAGAAACCGGGGGATTGAGTGGAAAGCCGCTCTCATCCCGCGCCAATTACGTCACATCCCTCATGTACAACGTGACGAAGGGCCGGGTTCCCATCATGGGCAGCGGTGGCATTATGTCCGCACAAGACGCGTACAATCGCATTCTGGCTGGGGCGAATTTGGTTCAGATATACACGGGGTTCATTTATCACGGACCGAGAATCGTTTACGACATTGCCCAGTCCGTAGCCGCATGGATGGCGCGAGATGGTTTCTCTTCTATAGAGGATGCCGTGGGAGCTGCCGCAAGGTAGGGGGACGCGTGCAGAGGTCACGCGTCGAGAGCGAAACAACGCCCGAGCAACCAGAGACGGCACTCTCGGGCGCCAACGCGATTGACTCATGGATGGGAGTGCTCTCCATTCGTCGACCGCCCTCTATAGGAGCAGTGCCTTACACCGTTTCAGGTTCACTCCCACGAAAGATTCGGATTCACATCGGCGTCATAGTCGACTCCGTCGAGCGCAAAGCCAAAGAGCTTAAGGAAGTCGGACTTGTAACCGGCGAGGTCTGAGAGCTCGTACACGTTGTCGGTATTGACCCGCTTCCAGGTTTCGTGGACAATGCGCTGCGTTTCCGGGTCCATTTCGAGTTCGTCTAGGCGTATGCGTCCTTCTTCGTCCAAAGGAACCGCCTCCCCAGAGTACAGCCGCTGGGCAAACAACCGATACATCTGTTCGATGCAATCCTCGTGCGTGTTCCTTTCCTTCATCGTCTTGAACAGCAACGAGATGTACAACGGGACGACAGGAATTGCCGAGCTGGCCTGGGTTACGACCGCCTTGTTAATCGAGACAAAGGCATGGGCTCCCTCGGCAGAGTACTGTTGGTTCATCCTCTTTGCAGTCGCCTCAAGGTCATCCTTGGCTCTGCCGATGGCACCGTCCCGATAAATCGCACGAGTCAACTGAGGACCCAGGTAACTGTAGGCGACGGTGTTGAAACCAGGCGCTAGAACACCCGCCTCCATCAAGGCCTTCATCCACATCTCCCAGTCTTCACCGCCCATCACGGCGACGGTCTGGCGAACTTCCTCTTCGCTGGCTGGGTTAACGGTCACTGTGGACACGACGCCGGTGTTTGGGTCTACGGTCTTGTCCGAAAACGGAGCGCCAATTGGCTTCAACACCGATGAAAACACCTCTTGAGTTTTCGGGTGCGTTCTTCTCGGAGATGCGAGGGAATACACGACGAGATCCACTTGACCGAGCTTCTCTCGAATCACGTCGATGGCTTCCTTCTTCACCTCGTCCGAAAACGCGTCCCCATTGATGTTCTCTGCTACGCGACCGGCACTCCTTGCGGCCTCTGTGAATGCGACGGTGTTGTACCATCCGGCCGTGCCCGAGCGGGCGTCCGTGCCCGGTTTCTCCAGAAACACCCCGACGGTATCCGCGTTCGAACCAAACGCAGCAACGATTCGGGAAGCCAGCCCGTACCCCGTGGACGCGCCAATCACCAACACGCGGCGGGGCCCCTCGACCGACGGCTGACGTTGAACGTACTGAATTTGCTGTTCCACATGCTCCTTACAACCTACGGGATGGGACGTCGTGCATATGAATCCCCGAATTTTCGGTTGAATAACCATTTTCCAATCTCCTCTCGGGCTCTCGCCACACCAACCTCGTGAAAAAACAGCGGAAAAGCCGTGCGTCATTCTTCCTTCGAAATTGTAATGCCCAAGCGCGCGTCGGGCAAGCCTCATCTCTCTAGAGTTTGAATCCCGGTCACTAGATCGCTAAGATATATATGTAATACCCAAAAACCAATCGTACATAGGAGGGATTGTCATGGCGCACGTTTTGCCCCCGCTCCCGTACGCGAACAACGCGTTGGAGCCTCACATCGATGAACTCACAATGCAGATCCACCATGATCGGCACCACGGGACCTACGTCAATAACCTGAATGCCGCTCTGGAAGGTCATCCAGATTTAGAGCAGAAGTCCATCGAAGATCTTCTGGCGGGAATCAACTCCGTTCCCGAGAACATTCGCACGGCCGTTCGGAACAATGGCGGCGGTCATGCAAATCACTCCATGTTCTGGGAAATCATGAGTCCGAACGGTGGCGGGCAACCCACGGGTGCTATCGCCGATGCTATCAACGCAACGTTCGGCAGCTTTGAGAAGTTCAAAGAGGATTTCGCCAAGGCAGCGACAACTCGCTTTGGCTCCGGTTGGGCATGGCTCGTCCTCGACGGCGGCAAATTGTCCATCATCAGCACGGCAAATCAGGACAATCCCATCATGGAAGGTAAGAAACCCATTATGGGACTTGACGTGTGGGAACATGCGTACTACCTGAAGTATCAGAACAAGCGTCCGGACTACATTGGTGCGTTCTGGAACGTCGTGAACTGGGCTGAAGTGAACAAGCGTTACGAGGCCGCGAAATAATCTAGAGTTTGTGCGAAGGACCGCGCTCAGGTTTGCCCTGAGGCGGTCTTTTTCCTTGTGTAGTGATTCGAAAACCCTCATCTCCCGCCTGAAACATCTTTCGGGTGCCTGGGCATACTTGCCGTAACCGGACGCATCTCCCCATGTGTCGCTGGGATCAAACACATCCGCAGGAGGCTACCCTTATTGCCCACCATGTATCTGATTCGAAACGCGAACGTCTATCAACCGAAACCGCTCGGTAAGAAAGATGTACTCATCGGGGCTGGCAAGATTCTCGCCATCGGAGATCATTTGGACCTTCACGGCTCCCTGCCCAACATCGAGACGATGGACGCGACCGGAATGTACCTGTTCCCGGGACTCATTGATCAACACGTACACATGGCCGGTGGGGGCGGCGAAGGCGGCTTTCATTACCGCACGCCCGAGATAGCGCTCAGCCACATCACGACGGCGGGAGTCACGACGGTCGTAGGGGTGCTCGGGACCGACGGTGTCACGCGTACGACGCGAGAACTGTTGGCCAAGGCCAAGGCCCTCGACTTTGAAGGAGTTACGACTTACATATACTGCGGGGCGTACCAGGTTCCCACGCGCACCATCACCGGGACCCCACGCTCCGATATCGTCCTCATCGACAAGGTAATCGGTGTCGGTGAGATTGCGATTTCCGATTCGAGATCCAGTCATCCCACCGGGCAGGAGCTCATCGAACTGGCAAGCGAGGCTCGCGTCGGCGGGTTGCTCGCCGGCAAGGCCGGAGTTCTGCACCTTCACGTCGGGGACGACGACGAAAAGCTCTGTCGCCTCTTTGACATCATTCACTCTTCGGAGCTTCCGAAGTCCGTGTTCGTCCCTACCCACCTCAACCGGAATCCGGATCTGCTCGAAGACGCCATCCGCTACGGCAAACAAGGAGGCATCGTCGACGTCACGTCCGGAATCCGTCCGGATGCGCACGATCACGTTTCCGTCAAGCCCTCTCACGCCATCCGCAAACTCCTGGATGAGGGCGTGAACAAAAAACTCATCACGATGAGTTCCGACAGCAACGGAAGTTCCCCCATCTTCGATGACGCGGGCAAACTCGTGGCCATGGGTATTGGCAGTATCGCAACGTTGTGGGAAGAGACGCGGGATGTTATCGTCGTGGAAAGGGTGCCCATTGAGGACGCCATCGCCATCGTAACGCGCAACGTCGCTCGCGTCCTCAAGCTCGGCCATAAGGGCCTCGTCAAGGAGGGCCTCGACGCGGACCTCTTGCTAACGGACGAGAAATTCGAAATCCGCCACGTGTTCGCCAAGGGCGATCTCGTTGTGGAAGACGGCAAACCTATCGTTTTGGGGACCTTTGAGGATCGCGAAGGCGTTCCTGGGTCTCCGGATAAAAAGGAAACCTCGGGCCGTCCCGGGCAAGGCCGGGATCGTCCCATGATTGAGCCGGACGACGAGGATCCAGACGACTTCCCGGACGCCGACGAGCGCAAAAAAAACGGCCGACGCCGCCACTATTGCTGCTGAGTTCACGAAGGATTGGATTTGATGACGAGTGGATCTCATCTTTTTGGGAACGGGCGCGGGCAAGCCCAGCCGCGAGAGAAACGTGGCGGGCCTGGCCTTATCCTTTCTGCCCGCAAGGAACGAGTGGTGGTTGTTTGACTGCGGCGAAGCCACGCAGCACCAAGTGATGAAAGTCGGGCTTAGCCTACATCGACTCACCCGCGTCTACATCACGCACCTCCACGGGGATCACATCTACGGCCTCCCCGGACTCCTCACAAGCCGATCCGCTGAAGGTTCCACTGCCCGACTCACCCTGTATGGACCCGAGGGACTAAGGCGCTGGATAGAGGAAACGATGCTGTGCAGCTCCACGCACCTGACGTATCCCCTGTCCATCGAAGAAGCGCCTTCGCCCGCAGAAAGGGAGGAAGGGACGCCAGAGGACTGGGTGGTTGAGGCGATTGGCGACGTGACGGTCAGGGCCGCGTGGCTCAACCACGTGATTCCAAGCCTCGGTTATCGCTTGGAACAGTCAGATTCTCCGGGAAATCTTCTCGTGGATGCGCTGCGAGAACAAAGGATTCCTCCCGGACCGGTTTACGGTCGACTCAAACGTGGGGAAACCGTGCGCCTCGAAGACGGACGAATCATCCATGGTGCCGGCTTCATCGGGCCTCCTAAGCGAGGAATCACCCTTTGCATCCTCGGGGATACATCCCCCACTCAGAGCGCGCAGCGCCTCGCGCAACGCGCGGATGTCGTCGTTCACGAAGCCACGTTCGACGCGTCGCTCGAAGAAAACGCAAATCGATTCGGACACTCCACTGCCCCACAAGCGGCGGCCGCTGCAGAGCGTGCCAACGCCAAGAGTCTCGTCCTCACACACATTAGCTCGCGCTACCAAGGTGCGACAGCGCACGATCTGCTCGAAAGTGCCCGCTCCATTTTTCCGCAAACGTTCTTGGCGTCGGACGGCGCGAGATTCGTCCTTGGCACACACGGGGTCTCCCCCATCCGTTGAATTTCCGTTAAGATTACAAGTCGTCAGAATTGGTTGCGAAGGTGGGGATGGCTTGAAAGAAAACCGCTTGGGAAACTCAGATGTCGTCGTCAGCGAGATTGGCTTCGGGTGCATGTCGCTTCCTCTTGAAGACGCGCAAGCCGCAGAGGCCATATTGTACAAGGCTTTGGACCTCGGCGTCACGTTCTTCGACACCGCGGATTTGTACGGTCAAGGCCGCAATGAGGCATTCGTCGGGCGTACGTTCAAATCGATGCGCCATCAGGTTGTGTTGGCCACGAAGGTGGGCAATCGCTGGACGCCGGGTCAATCGGGGTGGACTTGGGATGCATCGAAAGCCTACATCCTCCGTGCTGTCGAGGACAGCCTTAGGAGACTGCAAACGGACTACATAGATCTGTATCAGCTTCATGGGGGTACCATCGAGGATTCCATTGACGACGTCATCGAAGCTTTCGAATCGCTCGTACAAAGCGGAAAAATCAGAGCGTACGGCATTTCCTCAATCCGCCCAAACGTGATCCGAGAGTATGTACGAAAGTCCAATATCGCGTCGGTCATGATGCAGTACAGCTTGTTGGATAGTCGGCCCGAAGAGACGATTCTAGACCTGTTGCAGAAAAACAACATCAGCGTGATTGCGCGTGGCCCCGTCGCGGGTGGTCGACTGTCCGACAAGGAAACACGCGGGACCGAGCCATACCTGGACCATTCGCCCGAAACCGTCGCCCGTGCGCGGGATTTGTTGTCCTGCTTGCGTGAAGGAGTTCCCGCATCGCAAGTGGCCATTCGTTTCGCGCTCTCCCACCCTGCTGTGGCCACCGCAATCCCCGGGGCGAGTCGGGAGGAGCAACTGGTTCAAAACGTGGGGGCAGCGGATATATCGCCGCTCACACCCGACGAGCGAGCCCAACTCGCTCTGCAAATCCCGAAAATCGTGTACCAATTACATCGCTAGCGTCCGCTTCATAGGCAAAACGCCACGCGAACGCGTGGCGTTTGAACCTGCTCGTTTTGATGGAAGTGCGGACCCTGAGACTCCTCATCTTGCCTCGCATTCACTTCTCAGAACGTGTTTGCCGACGAAGCTACCCAATCAGGCGAAGAATCTCTTCCCGTTTCGATATATTTTCAGAATACACGCCACGCGCAGCCATCGTCACGGTAGAGCTACCCGGCTTTTGGATGCCACGCATGCTCATGCACAGATGCTCCGCCCGAATCACGACGAAAACCCCGGCTGCGTTCAATTCCTCGGCCAGCACATCGGCAATCTCGTTCGTCATTCGTTCCTGTACTTGGGGTCTGCGAGCGACGGTCTCTACGAGACGGGCTAGCTTGGACAATCCCGTGACGACGCCTCCGGTCGGTAAGTACGCAACGTGCGCCTGTCCAAAAAACGGGAGCAAATGGTGTTCACACATGGAGTAAAACGGGATGTCTCGAACCAACACGACGTCATCGTGCTCCACCTCAAAGCGGGCTTCCAATTGATCCCTTGGGCTCATGCGGAGTCCTGCGAATATCTCCTCATACATGCGTGCGACTCGCCCAGGCGTATCCTTCAAACCGTCTCGGTCGGGGTCTTCTCCCACTGCCTCCAGAAGCATCCGCACGGCCTGTTTTATCTTCGCCTCATCGACGGACGATGCGTTTTTTTGCCAAAGGCTATTGAGATCCTCAATGGCACGGCCCATAGCGGCTTTCCCTCCTCCTGACCAATCCATCAAATGCCCATCGCCACGTTCAAAAAGGGAAGCAACCCCGCCCATCGTTGCGGGGTGCATATACCCTTTTTTGCGGCAAACGAAAAGCATTCGATTGCCTCATTGTACCACGCGAGGTGTGGTCGGTGAGAAGAGCCGCGAAGGAATCACCTACGGAGCGCAGTCGACGCCGCTGTCCAGGAACTGTACGGTTGAATACTCGCCACCCCAGCTCTGCATCTCGGAAATCTGCGCAGTTGGTGGGCACGACGCGTAGTAAGCGATGTATCCGAGGATGTTCTTCCCTTGAACCGTGGGTTGGTTTCCCGATATCGGTGAAACCGCAATAAAGGCGGGAATGGGCGCCGAACTCAGATTGTACTCCGTGTATTGCGATTGGTTGCAGTAAAACCCGGGCTTCAGTTGATTCGATACCGATTCAATGCCCGTCTGCCACCCCTTCAACCATTCCAACCACTGGGCGCTTGTCGTTGGCGGCGTGTTGTACCCTTCGGGATCCACGATGACATAGTCAGGGACTACGGTGCTTTGGTACGACAGGATGGTCTGTGCCGCAAACTGTCCGGCGAGGAATCCCCCTTGATGGAACGAGTCTCCGTTTGCCGGCCAACTTACGGTCCAGAACGACAACCACCACACGCCAGGTTCGTGCATCAGCGCATCGCCAATGAGCTTGTCGGGCGCCGAAGCGAGGACCGAAGTGTACGGCCTTCCTGGGATCCCGAGGGCCGACGTGCAGCCAATACCCGGCCACCCCATGCTGACCGCGTTGGTCACGGCGGTCGTCGAATTGAACTCCGCGTAGACGCCAACTCCCCCCTTGGCCGTGGGTCTCGTGACGTTGTGGATTGCACCGATGGACGGCGAAGCGCCCGGTGGGCACACTTGACGCGGAACGGCCTGGCGTGGGAGGCCCGACATTTGCTGCGGAAACACGCCGTGGGTTGCGTAGTATGTGAGCATGACACCGAGCTTCAGGGTGTCTATCCCGGAGTACCCCGCGGCGTTCACGAAGGTGTTCGCCGTCACCGTGTCCACTCCGGCCCCCGCAGGGTAGATGGTAAACGGGGTGTGCCCCTTGGCGGTCCCCGCTGGGTTCGCCCATCCGCATTCGTTGTAATAAAGTGCGTTCAACGCGTCGGTCCCAATGGCAATGACCAGGTTGGCGCCGTCCGCGATGAACTGCCATGCTTCCCTGAAGTCGCCTATGACGTTGGTCGACGAAATCCCGCAAACCAGACCGACGGTCTCCGCGATTTGGTAATCGGATTTGTCGGCAGCGTACAGATATACGTGCGAAGCGTGAATTGTCATCAGCGTCACCTCGTTATAAGGTATTCAACCGAAAAACGCGCGTTGACGGCCATCGGCCAAGCCTTACAAAACAGACCTGACAAACGCCATCGCCGTCTCGACGAGCATGGATCTTCTGCGGTTTCTTTTATTAAATGCAGATTCCCTTTGGGCGGGTGACAGGGGATTTTTTCGACGTATTCCAAGAGCAGAATGCTAATCTGTTGCGGGGCATAACAAAAGGGGCCGGTGTCGGCCCCTTTTACAGCACGAACGCTTGAGGAACTACTTTTACAGATACACGGCTTTCCCGGTGCGGGCGGATTCGTAAATCGCATCGAGGATCTCGGTGACGACAAGCGCCTGCTCCGGCTTGACGACAACCTCGGTGTCGTTCAGGATGGCGTCCACCCAGACGCGCATCTCGAGATCTGGTCCGTACAATTCGTTCGATCCGCTATAGAAGTCCACGCCGCCCTTGCCGAGCTGAACGTCCTTCTGATACATCTTGCCGAACTCCTCGCCGTTGATGCGCAGCCCATCATCCATGTCGGCCCCTGCCTCGGTACCGCAAAGCACCGTTTTGGCCTCCCCGGTATGCAGCGTGTTGAGGGCCCAGCTGGATTCCAGAACGATGGTGGCTCCGTTCTCCATCACGACGAAACCAAACGCCGAATCCTCGACGGTGAACTTGGCCGGATCCCAGCTGCCCCAAGCGTTCGCGGAGTTCGGACGAGAGCCAAGTTTATGATACGTCGTGCCGACAACCACCTTCGGCTTGTAGTTATCCATCATCCACAGCGTCAGGTCCAGCGCGTGGGTGCCGATGTCAATCAGCGGGCCGCCGCCCTGCTTTTCCTCGTCAAGGAAGACGCCCCACGTCGGCACAGCTCGGCGGCGAATGGCCTGAGCCTTCGCGAAATAGATGTCTCCCAAGTCCCCGCGCCGGCAGAGTTGATAAAGCATCTGGCTATCCGCCCGGAACCGGTTCTGATAACCCACGGTCAGTTTCTTGCCCGTGCGTTTGGCGGCTTCCAACATCTTACGAGCGCCTTCTGGCGTCTTTGCCATCGGCTTCTCGGACATGACATGCTTGCCCGCTTCAAGAGCCGCAACGGTGATCTCGGAATGCATATCGTTTGGAGTACAAACGTGCACCACATCGATGGTTGGGTCCTTCAAGAGTTCGCGATAATCCGTATAAACCTTCGCCGACTCATCGCCGTAATCCGCCTTCGCCTGCGCGGCGCGCTCCTCGATGATGTCGCAAAACGCAACCATTTCCACTTCGTCAATCTTCTTCAGACTCGGCATGTGTTTGCCGTTCGCAATACCACCGCAACCTACTATCGCAACCTTCAACTTCTTGTCTGCCATGACCTATGTTCCTCCCTGACCGTGTAAAGTTGTCTCAACGATACGTCTCTTTCAACCAGCCTCTTGTAAACTCGATGTCTTCAAAAATGTCGCCCTGAGTAAAGTCTTGCTCAACGATGAGCCACTTTACCCCAACCTCTGCCGCCTTCGAGATGACCTTGGCGGTGGGGACTTCTCCCTTTCCGACGGGGGATGAAACCCACTTTCCGCTCGCGTCGTGAGCGAAGTCCTTCAGGTGCACAAGCGGCAGCCGGGAAGCATACTTCTCCATGTACGCCAAGGGATCCTGTCCCGCATGATACACCCAGCCGACGTCGAGCTCCACCTTGACCTTGGCTGCTGAAGTGCTCGCAAACAGCGCGTCAAAAAAGAACTTCCCGTCAACATCCGTCAGGAACTCAAAGTCGTGGTTGTGGTAGCCAAACTGGATCCCGCTCTTTGCAAACGCCTCTCCCGACTTATCAAGAAGAGCCGCCAATTCCGGCAACTTTTCGGCGGTACGATCTTCCTCAGGAACCCAAGGCGCCACCGCATACGGTGCCCCCAAGTCCTTATGATATTGGACAACCTCGGCCAAGTCATCCCTAAGGCGAGGCAGCCCAGGATGATTTCCAATGACTTGAAGACCTAACTTCGAAAGCAACTCCCGCAGTTCTACAGCAGGCATCCCCCCGAAGTTCGAGGCGAATTCAACCCCCTCGTACCCCGCCTTCGCGACTTTTTCCAACGTCCCCACAAAGTCGCTTTCGAGTTGGGTTCTGACGCTGAACAACTGCAGTCCGATTCCCATCGTTGACATGTACGACAGCCCCCTCACACAGCTTCTCAATCCACGAAGCGGATTCGATACGATCCCGCTTCCGTGAGCGGTTTCACTCGACTGACGTTTCGCAAACCACTCATACCAATATAAACTATCTTGCAGGCTATTGAACCATAACTCTGCTAGTATGAGAATGAAGTATCTGGTCAAAAGTTGACCAATCTGGCTACTATCTGTGATGGGAGGATGGCGTCCAATGCGCCAATCTGATCTTGCGAAGACTCCGGAGGCCCCGAGGCGAGACCTTCGTGATGCACAGAGCGCCGTGGTCCTGGCCGCCGGGTACTCCTGGCACGAAAAGTCCTTTCACACCATGGAACGCGATGGCCTGCCATCCTATCTGTTTCGCCTGCAGATGGAGGGCCCCGCACAAGCCCTCGTCAACAACGAAATGGTGACTCTGAAAGAGGGAGATCTGCTTCTTTATGCTCCGGGAGAACCTTACGAGTTGAGCATTAACCTGGACTCCGGACAGGCTCACAGCCTTGACTACTTTCTGTTTTGCAGCGGATCGTGGATAGATGCGTGGTGGGCACAGATGTCGCGGCAAACCCTGATTCACCTGCCGACGGACGAGAGCATCGTCACCCTCTGGCAACAAATCATTACGGACAGAAAAACGGCCGCTTTCAAGGACACGAGTTCTCTGATCAGCGATTACCTGCTTCGCGCCTTATGCCTCGTGGTGGACAGAGTCATCCTCGAGTACAGCTCGGGTACGAGGAACACAAACACCTTTGTCGCGCACCGCATGAAGCGATTTATCGAGCACAACGCGGCGACTCCGTTCACTGTGGAGGACGTCGCAAGGCACGTAGGGCTAAGCGTGTCGCGCACGGTTCACCTGTTCAAGGAAACGTTCGGCCAAAGCCTTATGGGTTACGCGCTCGACGTGCGCTTGAACATGGCCTGCGAGCGGATTCGT
>JAJZAV010000044.1 GCA_021799255.1 Bacillota bacterium | reverse complement strand
CACCCAATATAGGAAAAACCATTTGTAGAACGCGTGCACGACGGTCCACAAGGGATGAGTGAGGACGTGGACGATAAAGGCGTGCATGCCGATGCTATTCTCTAAGATTTCGTTGTTTCCGGCCTTCAACAGCGGGTTTACCTTAGGATTCCAAGACCAAAAATAGGATCCGTCGGCGTGCGTTCCTTGCCATAAGTCGACGCCACCGTTGGTGGACACGATGATGAAATGGTGCATGGCAAGTTCGTTCCGAATCGTAACCGGAGCAACAGCGATGGCCGTTCCCAAAAGCAAAAGACCAAGGTCCATGAAGGCCCTCCGGACCGATTTTTCCTTTGAGATCAGTTGCCACAAAAAGAGGGCGAAAGGAAAGAGCAGGGGAATTGGACGAACATCGCATGACAGTCCGAGAAACAGACCCGATACCAGAATGACGAGTCTTTTTCGTTGCTCGTGGGCGATGAAGTACAAATACACAAAGAGCAACAACAGAAAGGTGCTTAGTTCCTCAGAACCAAGCACTGAATTCCACTCGATTTGGCTTGGCAAAAAGGTGTATCCCAAAGAAGCCAGAAACGACAACGAAGCATTTTTCGTCATCCACATAGCAATCATGTACACGAGAAGGGTAATCCCCACGCTAAGCGTTGCATTGGCCACCAAGCCTGCCATCACAGAAGCTCCGGTAATCCGAAATAGGAGGGAAAGAAAATAGGGGTACCCAATGGGCCAATACGCGGTAAAGTGCCCATTCGCAACATATCCTTCGCCCTTAAGCATCTCGACGGAGTGAACGAAATACCACTCGAAATCATAGAGTTGGTGCGGATGCATGTAGAGTAGCCACAGCGTCCTCAGCAGAACGTTAACCAAAAGAAGCGCCACGAAGTGACTTCGGACGGAGCCGTGCACAACGAAATCAAGGAAAGACCGCAAGCCGACTACGTTAGCCTTTTTCATCGAATGAACTCCCTATAACGTGTGGAATCTCTGCCCATCTTGGCACACGGGCGGCTCGTTGGTCAATCAGGTGGGGCCTTATGAAAGTGGGGGGAAGTTGTCTTCTACCGGTTTAATTGTAAAATACGGCAGATGGCGGTATCCTGACCGTAGTGTCTCGTGCAACACGCGCGCATCTCCCAGGCAGGTGAACGCTCATTCACACCAGCATCCTGATACCTACGGTCCCCGTAGTCACTGCGCGCATCCTTGTCGCGTATTCATAGAGGGAAGATTTTCCTCGGGCCATTCCCTTACGACGAGAGGAAGATGACAGGTGAACTCGACACATTACATGATCCTCGTAACGTCGCCACCCGCATGCGGAAAAACGACACTGGCCAAAAAATTAGCCAAGAACCTCGACAACGCCGTGTATCTGGACAAAGACACCTTGATCCCTTTGTCCAAGAAGGTCTTTGAGGTGGCTAACGAGGAATACAACCGAAGTTCCGCCTTCTTCGAGACCCACATTCGCGATGTGGAATACGACGTTATTCTCGCCTTGGGACTGGAGGCCATTGAATACGATTCACACGTCATCATCAATGCTCCGTTTAGCCGAGAAATTCGAAATCCCGAAGCGATGTCGGAACTATCGCTCAGAGTTCAGCAACGCGGTGGTGAACTTCTGATCATCTGGATAGCCTGCAGCGCGGAAACCGCCCATAAGAGGATGCTAGAGAGAAATTCCGATAGAGACACCTGGAAACTCGCACACTGGGATGAATATCTCAAGACGACCAATTTCAATGCACCGAATCTGCCAAATCTACTCATTTATAAAAATGACAACGATGATGAGGCCGAGGAAAGCTTTCAATCACTCATCGAGCAAATCCAGTAAAGTACATACCACATGTACGCAAAGGTTCGTCGTCGAATAACATATTCTAGTCGCGGGAATATAAATTACGGCAATCACCCTGCTCGAAGGCGGAGAAAACGGTGCTCACGACAAGAGGAACCCGTAAGGGCTGGACCCACGAACGCGAGACAACACGTGCGTCTAAAGGTTCGTCATTAACGGGCAGCAGGTTAACAGAAGAAGACGCGATGGTAATGGTTGTCTAAATACCAAACGTCCTTACTTCTAGATTACATAATATATATTATCGGACGTAAATGATCGCGACGCAGACCACCTATTTAAACACGGTAGAAGCATATCACCCGGCAACGAATACTTGGCGCACAAATGTTGCAACGATGCCTGTTGCAAAAGCTCTGTTTCCTTGTATATCACTTTAGTTCTTTAGCACTCTCGCATATAAACTCTTTTTCACATCTCTCAAAGAGGATGCAACTCGATTGTCATCGCCTCAGCGGCCCTGTTCCCGTTGCATCCCCGATTTTCTATGATTAAGCGCCGATGATCTCGTCGCGCTTCGCGAGGTACTCGTCATACGGTCCGGCAAAGTCGACCAACCCGCCAGGCACAAGCTCGATGATGCGATTCGCTACGTCGGTGACCAACTGGCGCTCGTGTGAGACGAGGATGACGCCGCCTTGGAACTCCACCAACGCTTTCGAAAGCGCGTCAATTGACTCCAAATCGAGGTGGTTCGTCGGTTCGTCGAGTACCAGCACATTCCCCTGCAACAGCAGCATCTTGCCAATCATCAACCGTGCCGCTTCGCCTCCCGACAGCACGTTTGTTGACTTATGCACCTCATCTTTCGAAAACAACATGCGGCCGAGAATACTGCGGATGCTCTGCTGATCCATTTCCGGCGCGAAACTGTGCAACCACTCCAGCACCGTCGTGTCACTGCGGATGGTGTCGTTATGATCCTGCGTAAAATACGTCGCATCCGCCGATTGTCCCCAGACGACCGTTCCGCTGTCCGGGGACAGTTCCCCCATCATGATGTTGAGCAGCGTCGTCTTGCCAATCCCATTGGGTCCGATAATGGCTACCTTTTCTCCGTTCATGATGTCAAAGCGGACATCCTTTAGCACCTGCAAATCACCAAAGGATTTGCTAATTCCGTCGAGCGAGACGATTTGCTTGCCGAGGAGCTGCTTCGACGTGAATTTGATATACGGCGACACGCGCGACGATGGACGGATTTCCTGGATTTCAATCTTCTCAATCTGCTTCTGTCGGCTCGTGGCTTGCTTTGCCTTACTCTTGTTCGCAGAAAAACGCTGTACAAACTCGCGCAGTTCCGCGATTTTGGCGAGATTCTTCTGGTTTTCCGCAAGCAACTGTTCCCGTGCTAACGTGCTGGCGGCGACGAAGTAATCGTAGTTTCCGGAAAACATCGAAATTTGCTTATAGTCGACGTCAACCATGTAGGTGCAGACCGTGTTGAGAAAATGGCGATCGTGCGAAATAATCACCATCGTCCCCTTGTGCCCCAACAAGAAATTCTCGAGCCAGCGAATGGAGTCTAAGTCAAGGTGGTTGGTGGGCTCGTCGAGCAACAATACGTCCGGCCGACCAAACAGTACCTGCGCCAGTAACACGCGCAGCTTGAATCCGCCGACGAGCGAACTCATGAGGTCACCGTGTTTCTCCACCGGGATGCCGAGCCCTTCGAGCAGTTCCGCCGCGAAGTATTCCGCGGAGTAGCCGTCCATGTCGGCAAAGGCGCTCTCGAGTTCACCGACCTGCATGCCTTCTTCTTCGGTCATCTCAGGCAGTGAATACAGTCGATCACGCTCTTGCATGACCTCCCACAATTCCGGATGCCCCATCAAAACCGTGTCCAGGACGCGGCAGTCGTCGTAGGAATAGTGATCTTGGCGCAGCACGCCGACCCGTACGCCCGGCGCAACGGTAACGGTGCCCGTGGTCGGCTCAAAGTCGCCGACGAGGATTTTCATGAACGTTGACTTCCCTGCCCCATTGGCGCCTATCAAACCGTAACGGTTGCCTTCCTCAAAGCTGAGGTTCACATCTTCAAACAAGATCTGGCTGCCGAAGGAAACGGAAATATCCTTTACGCGAATCAATGAAATTCTCCCTTTGTCCCCATCACCGACTCTAAAGCGGCGCAGGGGCATGTCTTTTCATCATCCCACTATATCATGAATGAGAAGCCCCTGCCCTGTTCATGGTCAGCAGCAGCGTGCCCGCTAAGTCCCCTGATGGTGAGAATCGCGGCCATCTGAATGTTCCCTTTTTGACCCCTCTTGTTCTAGAAACACCAGCACAGAGCAACAATGTATAAGGACGCAGAAGTGTTCCGCCAATGACGGTGAACGATGCACCGGCAAACAGCTGGATGGGATACAGGATTTCCTATCACGAAAGTGGGGATTTCAATCAACGGACAAAGAAAGCCACCGATTCGATATTTTGTGGGATGCATTCTGATGGGCATTGAATCTGTGCTGATTGAGAAGAACTTCCACATTTCGTCGGGCGGAGTCAGTGGACTCAGCATTGGAATTGCAGACTATCTACACGTAAGCGCCGGTTTTACAAATCTCTGCATTAAAGCGCTCATCTTCGGCGTTGTCTACTACTTTGGGGGGACGCTCGCTGCCTATTGGACACTCGTGGGAGCCGCAATTACGGGCGTGACCATGTGGCTCACTGAATTGACCGGGGTCACCTTGGATTGGCCGCAGTGGCTCGCCTTTGGGTTCATCTTGGTGTTCGCGAAGCTTCCCATCGGACTGCTCGTTTCCAAAGGCTATTCTATCGGAGGATTCACCGCCATCGCCCAATTGCTGGAACGCCATCGAGGGATCCCACTGCCGTGGAGCCTGACCATAATGAATCTCCTTGCCGTCCTTGCGATGCTGGTATCTCACGGCCTTGTGTCTGGTATGTTGACTGCGGTCATTGCTTTGTCCGCGGGAATAGCGACGAAAATCTGGTCAGAGGCGGCAAAGGCGTTTTTCGACCAGCGCCAAGTGCGAGCCCCGATGTTCCGATAAAACCGGGCACTGAGCGACAATGCGCGTCACCCGTGCCCGTAGTTCGTTTGGTTTGTCAAAAATGTGTCCAAAGACCCTCGGTCGATTACTTGCCCACGGAAGCCCTGTATGACCAATGGTTCTGTGTTTCGAGCGTCTTAAGTGCCGCGTTGTCCCAGGACACGACCTGTTGCACGTTGCCGATGCTCTCGGCCTGCTTCACGAATTGCGGCCACTGCGAGAAACTCTCTTGCCCCAAAATGAACTTCGCCAACTGTTCGTTCATGTACGTGCTGAGCGCTGTTGTATCGTTCGCAATCTGGGTTTGCTGCTGCGCGCTTAACGGAAGGGACGGCGCAAAGTTGTTCGGGTCAACCGACTTCAAGCCATCGGACGTCTGCGAAGTGAAGCTCCACATGCCATCCCACGTAATCTTGCCGTGCAGGTAAACGGGCATGAGCCCGAACATTTGATTCTCGGCGTCTCGGTTTTCCGGAATCCATTGGATTCCAATCCTGATGCCGCTCCCTGCACCGACCGGCAATTTCTGCAGCAAGGGCTTGTCGATAGGCGGCTCATGGTTTTTCGTCTTCAGGATGCTCGGCAAGAACTGGGGTTTGCCGTTCACCAACTGGAACGTCTTGCCCTGGATGCCGTAGTTGTACAAGTTGAAGATTTGCGGTGAGTACTGGTAATCCAACAGTTTGACCAACAAAGGGATGTTGTTCGCCTTCGACGAAATGACGGAACCCCATCGGGGATCCATCTGATATCCCGGGCCGTCGGATGCGTTATGCCAGGAGACTTGACCGTAAAGGTTCTTCGGGACAGGTATCGCGACCCACTGTCCCTTGAACGATCCGGTATTCAAGCTACCCCCTTGGCTTGGATTGAGGTCCTCCCCGAATCCGTTCGGAACCATGAAGAACTCGCCGCTGTCGGCTAGGGACGGGAACTGGCTGGATGAGATGGTCAAGAAGTTGGGGTCCAGCAGCTTTTGCGCATACAGCTTGTGGAGGAACTCGATGGTCGCCTTGTAGCGTCCGTAATCTGCCGATGGGCCGAAGACGTATTTCAATCCGTTAAAATACACGTCTCCTTCCGTATGATTCATGTGCGCAAACACCGTGTCGATGTTGATGACGCCACCCGTCCCAGCCCACTGAGAGCCAACCGGATAAGACTTGGGGAAAAGCTTCTTGAGTCGAAGCGCATCCGTGTACACTTGATTGAGCGACTGCGGAATCGGAATGTGGTACTTCTGGAAGATGTCGTAGCGGACCATCCACGTCTCTTGTGTCCCGAATTGGGTGCTTGGCCCATTATAAAGCCCGTTGGAGAAGTAATAGAGATGGCCATTGCTCTCTACCTTCGCCAAGTTATCGTTCTGCTTCAGCCACTTCGCGTAGTAGGGCATGTCCCCCTTCTTCAAGTAGGGCATCAGGTTCACGATGGCCCCCTCATTGCCGGCGGTGTTGATGTCCTGCTGACTGGTCAACAGGGAGACGTCCGCAAGGTTTCCAGACGCCAGGTAAGTCGATTCCTTGCCCAAGAACGTTGAGAACGGGAGCTGATCCCACGTGATGTTCAGTTTGACCCCTAAGTATTTTTCCATATCCTGCGTCCATACCTTCTGGGCAGCGGTTCCCAAGGGAGACTTCGTAAAGTATGGCTGATACACGGTAAAACTAAGGGTCTTTGAATTGGAACTGGCCGAAGCCGTCGTGGACAGCATCGCTGACGTCGCCAAGAGCGAAATGGCCGCAGATGCAAGAAGGCGTTTACTTCGCATACATACATCCCCCTAGGATATTGGTTGCAAAACGTTCACTGTTCCTGTGCTAAGCCTCCCGACAACGCAGAATTCAGTGCCTCACCTCCCTATTCAACTCCGAATTGGCTTCAGGACTTCACAGCGCCTATTAAAAGGCCCTTGGTAAAGAACCTCTGCACGAAGGGATACACAAACAACACGGGCAGCATGGTTAGCACAATCGCCGCCATCTCCAACATCACTGGATTCTTGGTGAGAAAGTCGGAACCCGTTAAGGCCCCAGACAGGAGGTTCACATTCCCCTGATCCACGACTTGCTGCAAATACAGGGCAATCGGTTGCAGATTGGTGTTGTTGAGGTAAATGAGCGGATCGAACCAGTCGTTCCATATGCCGACGATGGCAAACAGTCCGAACGTCGCCAACAGGGGCATAGACAGTGGAAGATAAATTCGAAAGAGAATGACGAGGTCGTTGGCCCCATCCACAAAGGCCGATTCGCGAAGCTCGATAGGAATGTTTTGAAAAAATGTCCTGTAGACCACCACGTTGAATGCGGACACGGCGGTCGGTAACACGATGGCCCAAGGTGTATTCAAGAGCCCCAGAGATTTCACGACCAAAAAGGTCGGGATAAGCCCTCCATTGAAGAACAAGGTAATCACGAGAAAGACGGTGAGCGATTTGCGGAACATGAACTCCTTCATCGCCAACGGATAAGAAATCAGCGAAGTCAACAACAGGTTGATGGGAACCCCGATGGCGACGTACATGATGGTGTTTCGATACGCGAGCCAGAACTGAGGATCCGTCAAGATGGTTTTGTACCCAAACCACTGCAAACCGCGTGGAAAAAAGCTTACTTGCCCTAGCAAAATCGGTTCGTTGGAACTCAGGGACAGCGCTAGTACGTGCAAAAGCGGATACAGCATTATCACAACGACAAAAACCATGATGAGGATATTGAAAAACATAAAGATTCGATAACCCATCCCGCTGCTCCCCACGGATGCCCCTCCCCAATTCACCATAGACTCTGCTCTGTCCACTTTTTCGCGGCCCAGTTGGCGCCAATGACCAAAATGAACGCAACCACAGACAGTGCCAATCCGATGGCAGCGGCTTCACTGAACTGTGCATTCTGAATGCCAACCTGATAGACATAGGTCCCAATCACGTTCGACGTTTCCAAGTTGGAGGGAGACTGCATGAGGAGAACTTTTTGATAGTCTGTGTTCAATATGGAACCGATGCTGAGGATCAAAAGAATCATGATGGTGGGCGACAGTCCAGGAAGAGTTATATGCAAGGTCTGCTTCCATCTGCCTGCTCCGTCAATCTTGGCGGCCGCGTACAATTCGGGATCGATTCCCGTTAGCGCGGCGAGATACAGAATCGATGACCATCCGAGCGTCTGCCAAATTCCAGAGCCAACAAACAAGGGCCGGAACCACCCGGGGTCCGCGAAGAACTGAATCGTCTGAACGCCAAACCAATGAGCAATTCCGTTAAACAGCCCTTGCGGGGCCGCTAGGTCCTTGAGGATCCCGACCATGATGACCACCGAAATGAAGTAAGGCAAATAGCTCACGGACTGCACGAACTTTCGAAACCGTTTTCCCGTGAGTTCATTTAATAGAAGTGCAAAGATGATTGGAGCCGGAAAACCAAACAATAAACTTAACAATCCTAGGACTAAAGTATTTCGAAAGCCTTGCCAGGCGATGGGATTCGAGAAGAAGTACTGGAAATTCTGAAATCCAACCCATGGACTATGAAACACACCCTGGAACACGTTGTAGTTTTGGAAGGCAACCAAAATACCTACCATGGGCAAGTACGAAAAAAGCACAACAAATATCACGGCGGGAATCGTCATCCCAATTAACCACTTTTGCTGAATCAAACGCCGCAAAAACGCGCGTTGGGGATAGGAACGCAAAGACGTTGAACTTACCAGTTGTGGTGCGCTTTCGCCTCGCAAGACATGATCTCTCCTTTCCGGATAAATTCAACAAATTGCTAATATGAAACTCGATGTTATATATGAAATATACGGATAGCATCGTCTGTTGTCAACCGAAAATTCTGTCAGGTTTAGTTTTCATCGCATTTCGACTCCGAAACGTTCCAGTTCCACGAAAATGTCTTATACCTTAGCGCATCACGGTTGCTGACTGCATTCTCCTTTCGGCGTCAACATCCATCCACTAACTAAACAGAACCTCGCCTCCTGGACAACTTGCGGTATAATACCTCGATGAATCGTTAAACTTTCGTTTGTGTATCGAGCGTGATTTTTAGTTCATCCTAGCTAAATGAACTAAATATCTCAATAATGTTTCGCCTTAATTTTAGGAACGTTTCGATGGTCGAGGAATAGTTGCGCATGGTCTACCCATTTCTTTAATATTTGACCAACTAGGTGAGAGGTTGATACCATGCAAATAGCACTAAAACTACGAGTTGAGTGCAGATAAGCGGATATCATCCCGACGTCTGAATCGTGACTTGAGATAGAAAGGCCGTGCGGCGGATGAAGATTGCGGAGATTGCGCAGATAGCCGGGGTGTCGAAATCAGCGGTTTCCTTGGCTCTTAATGGTAAGCCTGGGGTTAGCGAAGAGACGCGAGAACGCATCGTGGAAATCGCCAAAGAAACGGGTTACTTGAGAAAAACGTTGAAGAAGGCAAAAACGGTTTCGGTCCAACGGCCAGCCCAGTTGCCCAAGGTGTTGCGGTTCATCGTTTGTACGAATCACGGCATCGTCTCAGAGGAGTACCAAAACCAATCGTTTTTCACAGAGTTGCTTCACGACATCGAAGACCAATGTAAAGATTATCGATGCGATTTGCTCTACTCAACCATCCGCCATGACGACTTTCAACATGGTCTCCAACGCGTGCAAAACAGCGTTGCGGCTGAAGGCACCATCGTGCTCGGCACCAACTTGAATCCTCAGGAAATCGAGGCCATCGCCTCGATTTCAAAGAATATCGTCGTGTTGGACACCCTGTTTACAACGATGAATCATGACTTTGTGGTTATGAACAATGCAATGGGCGCACACCAAGCGGCCGAGTACCTGGTGGGTTTGGGGCATACGCGCATAGGCTATGTCCAATCCGTCTCCCGGATGCAAAACTTCGATGAGCGCAAGCAGGGATTTTACGCAGCATTGAAAGACCGTGGTCTATCGATTCCGGGCCAATACGTCGTCAGTCTAGAACCCACCATAACCACGGTTCAACCCGAGTTTCTCAAGCAGTGGTCCGACATTTCCAAGGACAAGCCGACCGCTTTATTTTGCGAATGCGACTACATGGCTATCAGCGTCATCAAGGGGCTCCTTGAACTTGGACTGCGGGTGCCCGACGACGTCTCCGTCATCGGATTTGACGACATTCGAGAATCCACCATCGTAGTTCCTGAGTTGACGACCATCCATGTGCCGAAGCAACAAATGGCGAAATACGCAGTTCGTCAACTGATATCGTCGCTCACAGAGGCCGATTTTTCAGCCTCGAAGATCGTCGTGGACACCTCGCTCATTGAGCGCAGATCCTGTGGAGAACCCAAGGTCGGCGATTGACTACGCCATTTTTCCGAATACCACTCCTCCATCGACATACAGAGGAGAACCCATGACGAACTTGGACTCGTCACTGGCAAGGAACAAGGCCGCCTCAGCCACATTTTCGGGACGGCCCAATTCACCGCTGAGTTGCCGCTGTTTGATGGTGTTGATGGCGGCGTCCGGATCGTCGTACGAGTTCTTCAGGTAGTCTTCCACGAAAGGAGTGAGAATCGTGCCTGGCAACAAGGCGTTGACGCGGATGTTGTATGGGGCATAGTCCACCTGCATGGACTTGGTCAGCGCCAGAACCGCCCCCTTTGTCGCCGAATAGACGGCGCGCCTCATCAGTCCAATCTCGGCGATGCACGAAGACATGTTGATGATGTTTCCCTGTTTTCTCGCCATCATATCCGGCAATACGGCTTTCGATACCAGAAAAACACCCTTTAGGTTGACGTCCACGACCTTGTCCCACAGTTCTTCGCTGGTCTCGTGAACCGCGCCAACCCCCGAGATCCCAGCGTTGTTGAACAGCACGTCAATCCGTCCATAACGCGCAACCGCTTCGCGTGCCATCTCTGTAGCATCATCCCACTTCGTCACGTCGGCGAAGATAAAGGTGGCGTCTCCCCCGTTTTCACGGATGGCATCCACGGTCGCACGCCCATGCTCATCCGACAGGTCTACCACCACCACCTTCGCGCCTTCCTTTGCGAACCGCAAGGCAGTGCTGCGACCGATTCCGGATCCGGCACCTGTAATCAGTGTCACTTTATCGGCTAGACGCATGGCTTACTTCCTCCTTCTGATGGTTGAGAATGTGCTCTCTGACACGATGAGATCCTTGTTTTTGCTTCCAACTTTGACAACTCAAATCATCTTCACTCTGCGACACTACGCCTTCGCAAGTTCCGTGAGCATTGACTGGAGATTATCCTCTGAAAACTGGACCATGGGATGATTCACCAGCTCTTTTAGTGCCGATCTCTTTAGAAAATTCGATTCTGGCCCACGATTCACAACCTGCGGTAGGTACTTCTCGAGAATGGTCTTCGTCGTCACCGACCCTAGAAGCTCAAGCACGAGGGTCTCCTGCGAATACGTTCGGTGGCGCGCCGTCTTCGGGTACGTAAAGCGGTAGTCACCCGATCCCACTTCGACCCTTACCCCGAAATTGGTCTCCGTAAACGAATGGACACCATCCGAGACCGACAAGGGGGAACGATGTTCACGCACCCTATCCATGCGGGCCCCGGGCAAAAAGACCGTTGCGGTAGCATTTGGCGGTATTCGGACGAAGACCTCGACGTCCGCTCCGGAGATGTTCCAAGCAGCCTCCACCTCTCCGTACATGGACCGGTAAACCGCCCGGGCACTCGTCAACTCTTGCTGTTCCAGATTCGGGTGGATCCGAACCCGCTTATAGGCCGGCGCCGATTCGTCCATGTCCAGACCCGCTATGGAGCGATACATCCAGTCGCCGACCGCACCGTACGCGTAATGATTGAACGAGTTCATGTCATCGCTCCAGAACCGGCCGTCGGGCTTGATGCTATCCCAGTGCTCCCAGATGGTGGTCGCCCCTTTGGAGATGGAGTAGAGCCAACCCGGGTAGTCCTCCTGCAGCAAGAGCCTTAGGGCGGTTTCGTGATATCCGCCCTCTGAGAGCACGTGGCACAGATACGGTGTGCCGACAAATCCAGTCGTCAAATGGTAGTTGTTCTCCACGATGAGCCGATTTAGCTCTCGTGCTACTCGTTCTCGAACGTCGCCGTGCACTAAGTCAAACATGAGTGGCAGGACGTGCGCCGTCTGGGTTGGAGACGCGATGCGCCCGGACGGAGTGACGAATTCATGTTGGAACTCTCGTACGATGCGTGCGAGCAGCTCTCCGTAAGCGCGTGCGTCGTCTTCGATGCCGAGAACCTGCGCGGCATCACGCACGATACGAGTGGAATAGGCGTAGAAGCACGTGGCGATGAAATCGGTCGGCGTGGCTCCAATGTAGCTCCCTTCCTCGGCATCAAGCGCAAGCCAATCCCCAAAGTGAAAACCTGTGTTCCATAGAGCCTCGTTGTCCCCTTGGGCCCTGATATACTCCACCCAGGCTCTCATACTATGGTATTGTTCCCGTAACAATCTTTTGTCTCCGTAGTATAAGTATACGGTCCACGGGCAAATGACCGCGGCGTCGCCCCAAGCGGCCGACGACGATTCACCAAGGATGTTCGGCACGACAAAGGGGACTCCCCCGTCAGAAGACTGATCCGCCGCTACGTCTCGCAACCATTTGGTGAAGAAGGGACCCCCTTGGTAATTGAATAGCGCGGTCCGGATGAAAACCTGCGCGTCCCCCGTCCACCCCAACCGCTCGTCTCGTTGCGGGCAGTCTGTGGGGACGTCCACGAAATTCCCCCGCTGCCCCCACACGATGTTGCGCTGCAGTTGGTTCACTTTGTCATCGGAGCACTCAAACAGTCCGGTAGAAGGCATATCCGAATGGATCACTTCCCCGACGAACTGATTCAGCGCAAGTCCCGCATCGGCGTTTGGATAGCCTTCCACACAGACGTACCGGAACCCTTGGAAGGTGAAGTGAGGGTGGTATTCCTCAACTCCCTCCCCCTTTGTGATATACTGGACCGTCTGCCGCGCATTGCGAAGGTTGCCCGTGTAGAAATTCCCGTCCTGATCAAGGACCTCCGCATGTTTGAGGGTAATTATCGTCCCTTCCGGCGCTGATACCGTGAAACGCATCCTGCCCACCATGTTTTGTCCCATATCCAAAACGTGGTCTCCAGCGGGAGTTACAAAATACGCGACGGGTCGGAGAGTCTCGGTGACGCGCGTCGGCCAATTCTCCTGAACCACCAAGTGTTCAAATGGAATCCCCTGTGTGGTCACAACTTTACCCCACGCGCCGTCTTGAAACTCGGCAGCGCTCCAGCCTTCCTGTTCCAACCGCGCGTCGTAGATTTCGCCGTGGTAGATCTCAGAGTAACGGATGGCCCCCGTTGCTGCCTTCCAGGAAGTGTCGGTCACGACGACGTCCTCGGTACCGTCTTCATATCGGACGTGCAGTTGCAACAGAGCCGCCCTCGTGTCCCCATAATGATGACGAGCAAGATTCCAGCCGACGATGCCTTTGTACCAGCCATCTCCGAGCACCATACCGAGACCATTGGGACCTAGTCGAAGAAAATCCGTTACGTCGTAGACTTGGTACTGCAACCTTGTGTGATAACTGGTCCATCCGGGCGAGAGCACGGCGTCGCCGACGGGGCTCCCATTCAAGTATAATTCATACAAGCCAACACCCGTCGCATAGATTCGCGCGGACGCAATCGGCTTCGTTACAGCAAAGGACTTTCGCAGCATGAATGCCTCTGGCGCCTGTGGATCCATTGTAGATGGATCCGGTGTGATCCACTCTGCTTTCCACTCGCCTAGCGTCAACAGGGCTGTCTCAAATCGCGCAGGTTCGCTGAACGCAGACTCCCGACCATGATTGTCCCAGATCTTCACACGAAAATGGTAGATGGTGCGTGAGGCGAGCGGCAATCCTTCATACGGAATTTGGATGGAGTCTTGCGACTTCACCAGTCCCGTATCCCAAACGAGTTGTTCGAATCCGTCATCGAGGCTCACCTGAAGTTGGTACGACGTCTGAAGCGTTCCTCGTAGGCTCGATTGGACCTGCCAACTCACCCTCGGATTTTGTGTTCCAATTCCGATAGGATTTGCTCGATACTCACACGTCAGTGCGGCGACTTGCAGCTCGGACACGGAGACCATCCTTTCTACTATGAGTGCGATATCGTAATGAAGTGGTTCCCAGTGGACAAGGGAATGCGGACGAGTTTGTCCGTTGTTTCATGCCCCGGCCGTGTCCACGCCCGTCCGTCCACGGTCAACTTGGTTTCGGACCCAACGTCTAACTCCACCGTCGTGATGCAGTTTGGCGGGCTTGTCAGTTCCACGACCGTCGCTTCGCCAGCCCGACGCCAATCGACTGCAATTCTCCCAATCGGCAGATCGTGGTGTGCACGAACCCATTCCAAGTCGTTCCCGAGTGCCGGTCGCAGACGCACGCGGTACTGCTGCAATTCTTCGTCGAATCCGTAGTGGATGCCCGCGAGTCCCTCGTAAAACCACTGTTCAATGTGCCCCAGCATAAAGTGATTCTGGGAGTGGCCCACCGTCGGGCCATCCCACGCTTCGGTAAGAGTCGTTGCACCGTGCTGAACCTGATACCCATAGCTGGGGTGATCCGTTTGACACGCCATCCGATAAACCACATCAGATCTTCCAAACTGAGTCAGGACGTCAATCACGGTTCGATGCCCCACGTCTCCGGCGGTCGTGTGATAACCCCGACTGGAGATATCGGTTATGAGTTTTTCTAGAAGCAGAGGAACATTCTCATCATCACACAAACCAAACGCCAGCACCAGCGCAATCGACGCTTGACTCTCGATTCTCACAGAGTTCGTCTGGGGATTGAAAAACTCGGTTCGAAACGCCTTGCGAATCTCAAAAGCGAGTTCATCGTAGGCTCTCGCGTCTTCTCTTTTCCCGAGCGCCGATGCAATCCGACCCATGACCTTAACGGCATGATAATAGAACGCCGTCTCCACTAGCGGAACGGGCGTGTTTTGCGCGTATCCCGGAGGATTTTCGCCGACGTCGTACCAGTCCCCGAGACCCCCTTGTACGATATGGTTCACCGAGGTGTTTTGCAGGTAATCGACATATCGTTCCATTCCCTCGTAGTGCTTCTGTGCGGCACGTGGATTTCCATACCTTGTCATCAAGTACCACGGGAGCAGTATGTAGGCGATGCCCCACGGCACCGAATCTCGGAAATGCCCCCATTGCCCGTCAAACACCGTGTATTCGGGCGCCGTGGTCGGCACCATCCCATTATCGAGTTGAGCGTCCCCCATATCATCGACGACTTTTTGAAAGAGAGACTCCACATCGTAGTTGTACATCAGGGACGGGCCCATCAGGTGTGTTTGCTCCAGCCAGCCCAACTTCTCGCGATGCGGGCAATCCGTAAAGACGCTCTTCGTGTTGGAGAGGATGGCCCAGTCGATGATGTGGTGGATTTGATTCAAGAGGGAGTTGGAACATTCAAACCGTCCAGCGACCGCTATATCCGGATAAATCATGCACCCTTCCATAGAATGGACGACGGGCAGGTCTGAGTGCGACGCCGTCTCGTGCATCAGCAGCCTTGCACCCTCTACTTGAACGTAGCGAAAGCCGTAATAGCTGAATCGGGGCTCGAACATCTCCGTCCCGTTC
This sequence comes from Bacillota bacterium, assembly GCA_021799255.1. Classification (GTDB taxonomy): domain Bacteria; phylum Bacillota; class Bacilli; order Alicyclobacillales; family Alicyclobacillaceae; genus JAJZAV01. Next base: position 2,898 of record JAJZAV010000044.1, on the reverse strand, counting down.
CCATCCAGCGTGTACGAGAATTGATACGGTGAACCGGTCTGACTCTGGCTTACCAGTCCGTCGACCAAAACCTCCCCAGGTTTCATGACGACTTGGGATCCCGCCGTGCCCGAGGCAGATATGCGGACCCAACCCGAGAAATTCTGTCCAAAGTCAACGACGAAGACGCCCGGTTCCGGCTCGGTGACAGACTTCACCGGAAGCGTTTGCATCACCTTGATGGGTTCTGTGCTTTGCCAGCGAAGATCCCCTTTGGGTCCGTCTATGAGGATGGCGTCCGACCAACCGGGTCCTTCCTTAAAATCCGGTTGGTGAAATCCGGGGTCCAGCAGGCGCGCATCGTAGTCCTCTCCCCCATAGATGCAGGAGAACGTGATGGGGCTTCGTCGACACCGCCAGTGCTCATCGCTGATGATCCGGGTGGTGGTCCCGTCTGTAAACTCGACGTCCAACTGCACAATGACCTTCGGTTTTCCGAACGATCCGCGGTACTTGGTATAGCGCCCCCCCGTCACGTTATAGTGACCGTTGCCGAGCAGGACGCCAATCACGTTCGTCCCTTCCAAAAGCGCGCTACGCACGTCGTAGAGAGAATAGAGACAGGTCTTGTTGTAATTTGTCCAGCCCGGATCTAGCACGCTTTGTCCGACTCTGGCCCCGTTCAGCCAAAGTTCGTAGTGTCCGAGTCCGCTGACCGCGACGCGAGCACGCGCAATCGGTTTCTCCAGGCGAAATTGGTGTCGAAACACCGGGAGGTCTACGTCGGCTGCCGCAATCCATCGGGCGCTCCAGTCTTCTTGGGAGAGGAGGCCCATCTCCCACCAAGAAACCGGGCTCTCGTACTGAGCGCCCGCTTCGTCCCAAGCGAGAACCTTGACGTAATATCGACGCCTAGCCTCGAGTGCCTTGCCCCTGTATTCTACGTGAACCGACCGAGGTGACTCCCGTACGTCACTGTCCCACACGTCCGCCTTCCCCTCCTCCAGCAAGGATGGATGGCTCGCGACGAAGATTCGATATGCCTTTTGCACCAACCCGACTTGAGACGAGGTCGGCAACGGAAAGCGCCAACTTAACGCGGGGTCCGAAATATCAATGCCAAGAGGACACGATTTAGATTCCACGCGCAAGTCTAGAGTCGCCGTCGCATCGCCCGCTGTTGCCATGATCCTTCTCCCCCTTTTACGGTTTGTTCCACACTCGTCGCGACAAGGACAGTGTTAACCCTTCCGTTTAACCTTTGGGAACCGCGGAAGTTCCCTCTGCCACGTGCAACAGAAAGCGGTCGCTCCCCACCTGACCGCCCTTGAGAACAATCTCGAGTGGATCCACGTCTTCGTCCTCCGAATAGGCCACACAAAGCGGTCCGCCCGGCTCGATGGCCTGTTTCATCTGAAGCGCCAGGATGTTCATCTGAGAAACGGCGTATCCCGAGGTGTCTCCGCCGGCAACGACCACCCTTTCGACGTGGGCCTTCGAGATGATCCTGCGCCCCAGACTTCCGAGCCAACTTCCTATCCGATTCCCGATGGATTTTCTGAACGAATCGTCGTCTCCCGACGCATCAAGCGGCCCATCCCTAACCACGTCGTCCGGACCCAGCGCCGAAAAGAGCACGACGCTCTGCCCATTTCCCCACGCGTCCAGGACTTCTGCGATGACTTTGTCCGCTGCCTGCGCGGCCCTTTGCTCCTCTCCCTGCACCTCCGAAATCGGCAAACGAACGCCGTGAAATCCGTGTTTTAGCGCAAAGTCTATCTGGTTCATCGTGACGGGTGAGCAACTCCCGGAGAGAACCAGGGTTTGCTTGGGGCCAACACTCTGGTTTGCGAATGCCCCCGGCACCGGTCCTCTGCGATTTTTCCTCCAGTACGAGGCCAAGGCGTACTCAATCCCGGAGCTCCCGATGACAAACCGATTCCCCGCGCTGGAATGAGACCAGATGAGTTCTCCCGCGACCGCGAGTCGCTCGTCGTCCAACACGTCGAACAGGACGACGCCCGGGTCTTTGGAAACCAATTCATCGAATCGCTGTCGGACGGCATCCCACGCGCCGCTTTGCGCAAACAGATCCATGTGGGCAATCCTTGCGCTCGTCTGGCGCGAGAGCAGCACGCGCAGGTCCGACTCGTCCATCGGCGTGATGGGATGTCGCGACATCGTCGGATGGCGGTCCAACCGGAAGGTTTCGTCTTTCACCGTTGCAAAGTGATTCGCGAACACCGTGTATCTTTTCAAAGCGGGCGCTCCGACCAAAAGCGGAATGACTCGGTGGCCAAAGTGCTCGTTCACGAGGTCCACCACGAGTCCGATGGATCCCACCTCAGGCGACGAGTCGAAGGTGGAACAGATCTTGTAGTGAACGAGGCTTGCCGGCAACCCCCACAAGAACTCCAGGGCCGGCAGAAGTTCCCGACTCATCTCGTCGCGGGCCTGCGCCCGACTCGTTCCGGCAATCCCAATGCACTCTGCATCGGGAAATCGTTCCTCGATGAGCTTTTCATCGGGGATCCGCAAAAAGAGAACGGTGCGCAGCCCATTCGTGGCCAAGACTTCGAGGCAATCCGTGGATCCGGTAAAGTCGTCCCCGTAGTAAACCAGCTTCAGGTCTTGCATGTCTCTCACCTAGATTCTATGCGCCTCCAAACTTGGCGATGGCGCGGGTTAGTTCCTGATGGGTCTTCGCGTATTCGTCGAGGGCTTGGCCCGAAAGGGCGGCTTCCCACCCTTGGCGCATGCTTTCTACCCCGGCCGTGACTCCGTCCGGGTGCGCCATGATGCCACCCCCGGCGAGGTGGATCACGTCGACCGTGCCGAGCGTCTGGTACGACTTGACCGCCGAGGCGGCCCATTGACCCGACGAAAGCACAGGCATCACATCGTAACCCGGACCAAACG
>JAJZAV010000326.1 GCA_021799255.1 Bacillota bacterium | reverse complement strand
CAGTCTATGGAGAGGAAACGATGTCCGTGGAGGAGGTATTGGAACACACCGTCGGACAGCCCATCGTGCAAAGATAGCTTTATGACAGCTTCATGAGAGGAGGATTCCTTCACAATGAACAGAGAGATCCTTGAAGCGCTAGCTGCGTCTACGCTGTACGACGTAAGCATGACGATAAAGCCCGGCATGACCGTGTGGCGAAACTACCCGCACAAGCAACCCGAGTTTGAGACGACGGCCGACTACAAGAACGGTGGTCACAGCCACGAATCTCGCCTTCACCTCGACGCCCACACGGGGACCCACCTGGATGCGCCGCTTCACATGGTGGAGGGAGCGGCGACCATCGAGACCGTGACGCTCGACAAACTGGTGCGCCCCTGCCGCGTGGTGGACATGACCGACGTCGCGGACGCGGTGCACGCCGAAGACGTCGCGAAGGCGAGACCCCAAAGAGGCGAATTCCTGCTCCTCAAAACCCGCAACTCGAAAGATCCCGCGTGGGACGACAATTTCGTGTTCGTCGCGGCCGACGGAGCCACCGCGCTCATGAATGCCGGGGTAGCCGGGGTGGGCATTGATGCGGTGGGCATTGAGCGCAGTCAAGCGGATCACGCTACGCACAAAACCCTTCTCAGCTCCGGCATCGTTATTCTCGAGGGATTGAGGCTTCTCGACGTGCCGCCCGGGGAGTATTTCATGGTCGCGGCGCCCTTGAAGTTCGAAGGTGTCGAGGCTGGTCTGGCCAGAGTCCTCTTGTTTGGCTGAACGTTTGCGACACGTTTTGCGATAATCACGACAAAAGGGACGGGAGGCAGGTCCTCTCGTCCCTTTCCTATGGATTCGAGGGAGTCACGCTCCGGACCCACCCCTTTGCGTACGCACTACGCCTTTTTCACCGCGTGCCCGCCAAATTCGTTGCGCAACGCGGCGACAACCTTCCCCGTAAACGTATCATCCTCAAGCGACCTGTAACGCATCAGAAGCGACAGCGCAATCACGGGAGCCGCCACCTCGTGGCGCAGCGCTTCCTCAACCGTCCACTTGCCTTCGCCCGACGAGTACATGACGCCCTTGATCTCGGACAGCTTCGGATCCTTCGCAAAGGCCTGCTCGGTCAGTTCCATCAGCCATCCGCGAATGACGGAACCGTGCGACCATACGCTGGCCAATTTGGCGTAGTCGTAGTCAAATCCGCTCTTCTCAAGAATCTCAAACCCTTCGCCGATGGCCGCCATCATGCCGTATTCGATTCCGTTGTGCACCATTTTGGAATAATGACCGCTTCCAGAAACGCCAGTATATAAATATCCTCCTGGCACGGCAGTGTCTCGGAAGATGGGTTCGATGGTCTTGAATACGTTAGCGTCTCCACCAATCATGTAGCAGGCGCCGTGGCGAGCTCCTTCCATGCCGCCGGAAGTCCCGACGTCGAAGTAGTGGACCCCCTGTTTACCCAGCATGTCGGCCCGGCGAACCGATTCGTGGTAATGGGAGTTGCCTGCCTCAATGACGATGTCACCGGAAGAGAGCTTCGGTCCAACCTCTGCTAGAATGTCGTCAACCGGCTTGCCCTGCGGCACCATGAGCCAGACGATGCGCGGAGAATCGAGTTGGGTGAAAACATCGTCCACCGATTCGCCTACTTGGCCCCCGTTGGCCTTGAACTCCTGGCGAGCCTTAGGATTAAGGTCAAACGCAACGACTTCGTGCTTGTGATCCAGCATATTCAACCCTAGGTTGAAGCCCATTTTGCCGAGTCCAATCAATCCAATTTTCAATGCTAGGTACGCCTCCCATGCTGATTGTCGCCTAAAGGTGTGATATGCCTGTATTGTACTATGCTTCAAAGGAAGTCAGGAAATGCTCTTTTCAGCGACGGCCCCGCGGTTATCGCTGTTTCTCCCACATGGACGGCGGAAGCTTGCCTACCGTCGCCACGAGTAAATCGTGCAGATTCATCGTGATTGCCGATTCCACGTCGATGCCCGCGAGTGCGGCGATATCCGCGAACGAAGCTCCGTCCTTGCGCAGCGATCGCATCGCCTTCTCCCACTGCGCGACGTGTGGCCCATGATAATCGATGAGCGTCTCCCACTTCTGCCTGTCCACTTGAAGACAGCATTCCAGCATGTCTGATGCGACTTCGACGGTGGCTCCCTGAGCCCCCTTTTCGAAGAGGCGTTGGCGAAACACGCTCTTGATTAGCGCCTCCTCCGAGAACTCCATCAAAAACGGCGGCATAATGTAACCGACCGGGAGCTTTGCCCGAGCCGCCTGCATCTGCTCGGCTTTATCCTGTTTTGCGAGGCGGATCACCGTGCGAATCCGTTCCAACTCTTCCTCGTACTCGCCTTTGTTCTTCGCCTCCACGGGCAATTCGAATCCCCAGGGAACGTTCGCCCGCTGCCCGCCCGCGATGCGTGTGGGACGCCCCACCGTATAGGTCACGAGGTGATCATAAACCGGCTTTCCGATGCCGATGAACAAAAACAGCACGTTCTCGCCGCGGATTGGCTCGTACGAATGACCGGCGGACACCATGCTCTTTGAAAACCTGTCCCGGTTCGCCATGTCGTTGTACTTCCCGAGATATAGACTCGCCTTGAACGCGCTCGACAAGCGCGATTCGTCCGTCGCACGAAGAGCGACGACGCGCCCATTCTGTACGACCGTCCACCCGTCGCTCGTGTAACACTCGTTAATGAATCGCTCGATGTTGTCGAGGTGTTCCTCCACAGGCACGACATCGGTGAGAAACTGCAGGCGCGGGTGGGTTAAAATCGCATCCTTGTCCAACTTGAACATGGCTCTTCTCCCCTTTCATGATGAAGATCAGCCGAGACCACAGGCGTGAAGTTTGCTCAAAGCTTGCGCAGGCGAACCCGCTCCACAGCGTGATCGGCCCGTTTTTCCAAAATAAGATCCGCCCGCTCGCGCGTGGGAAGAATGTTCTGACGCAAGTTGAGCCCGTTGATCCGCTCCCATATCCCTAACGCCTCTTGCTCCGCCCGCTCATCGGTGAGCGACGCGTACCGGTGAAAGTATGACTCCGGCTTCCGAAACGCGGTCTCGCGCAGCGCATGAAAGCGTTCCACGTACCAGCGTCTCACATAGTCCTCCGGGGCGTCTACGTAGATGGAAAAATCGAAGAAGTCCGAGACGAACAGCGCGGGCTTTGATTTGAGGGGCCCGGACGATCCCGTTTGAAGCACGTTCAACCCTTCAAGGATTAAGATGTCCGGGTGCTCCACGACGATTTCCTGTCCTTGTACAATATCGTAAACGAGGTGCGAGTACACG